>JBMOQT010000383.1:21513-26915 GCA_049320945.1 Pseudomonadota bacterium | reverse complement strand
CGGGTCGCCCGCGGCGATGGCGGCGAACAGGCGCTCGTGCTCCTTCTGGGCGGCGCGCGCCCGGCCCTGTTGGTGGCCGTCGGCCGACCAGGTGGGACGGCGCGAATCGGAAAACTGGTGGCCGAGAAACTCCATGAAGCGCCGCACCTGGCCGTTATGGGTGGCAGCGGCGATGGCCCGGTGGAAGCGGTCATCCGCCGCCGAGGCGTCGGCGCCCCGCTCCAGGGCCTCCCCCATGCGCTCCAGCTCGGTACGCAGGGCGCGCAGGTCCTCGTCGGTGCGGCGCCGGGCGGCCAGTTCTGCCGCGCCCACTTCCACCAGCAGGCGCAGTTCGAAGATCTGGCGCACGCCGTCCGCGTCGAAGCCGTCGCCGCGCCCCAGGCGGAAGCTGGCCCCGCCCGGCTGGGCCGCCACGTAGGCACCGGCGCCCTGGCGCGTCTCCACGTAGCCGTCCGCCTTGAGCCGCGCCACCGCCTCGCGCACCACGGCACGGCTCACGCCGAAAGCCTCCGACAGCTGCTTCTCCGTCGGCAGGCGCTCCCCCGGGGCGAACTCCCCGGACTGCAGCCGGCTCTCCAGGGCGCGGAACACCTCGTCGCTGAGGCTGGACGGGCGGGCGATGGGTTGCAGCATTGGGCGGGTGATCAGGTTGTCAGACAACTTTCCGGCATGCTAGCCCACGGCCCGGCAGCGGTCAACCGCCCGCGTGCTTCAGCCGCCGGCCAGATAGTCCCGTGCCCACCCCAGTCCCGCCTCGGTGCCGGCGACGGGCCGGTATTCGCATCCGACCCAGCCCTGGTAGCCCAGGCGGTCCAGATGGGCCAGCAGGAAGGGAAAGTTGATCTCGCCCGTGCCCGGCTCGTGCCGGCCCGGGTTGTCCGCCAGCTGCACGTGGGCGATGCGCACGAGATGGGCCTCGAGGGTGCGCGTCAGGTCGCCTTCCATGACTTGGGCGTGATAGAGGTCGTATTGGAGGAAAAGGTTGTCGCCGCCCGCCAGGTCCAGGATGTCCAGGGCCTGGCGCGTGCCGTGCACCAGGAAGCCGGGGATGTCGCGGGTGTTGATGGGCTCCAGCAGCAGCGCCACGCCTGCCCGCTGCAGCTCGGCGCTGGCGAAGCGCAGATTGTCCACCAGGGTGGCCCGGGCCGCCTCGGGCGGCACGCCCGCGGGCGGGATGCCGGCCAGGCAGTTCAGGCGCCGGCAGTCCAGGGCCGCCGCGTAGTCGAGGGCCCGCGCCACGCCGGCGCGGAATTCCTCTTGGCGGTCCGGGTGGCAGGCGATGCCGCGGCTGCCCGCGTCCCAGTCGCCCGCCGGCAGATTGAACAGTACCACCTCGACACCGGCCTGCCGCGCCCGTTCCGCCAGATCCGCTGCCGGCCAGGCGTAAGGAAAGTGGAACTCGACGCCGCGGAAGCCGCAGCGGGCGGCGGCGGCGAAGCGCTGCTCGAAGGGCTGTTCGAGAAACAGGAAAGACAGGTTGGCGGCGAGTTTCGGCATGGCAGGACCGGGAAACGAGGTGGGCCGATTGTCGGTGAAGCGGACGGAGGCGGCAACACGCCGGACATCAAATAAACATTTGCTAATATACCGGCTCAGCAATCACCTGGCCGCCGTGCGCGTGAACAATTCGACCTGGCTCTACCGCTTCGCTCCTTTTTTGCGCTGGTGGCCCATGGTGGGGCCGGCGACCCTGCGCGCCGACCTGCTGGCCGGGCTGATCGGCGCCATCGTGGTGCTGCCCCAGGGCATCGCCTTCGCCACCCTGGCGGGGCTGCCGCCCCAGTACGGCCTGTACGCCGCCATGGTGCCGGCGGTGGTGGCGGCCCTGTTCGGCTCCAGCTGGCATCTGGTGTCGGGGCCCACCAACGCCATCTCCCTGGTGGTGTTCGCCACCCTCTCGCCCCTGGCGGAACCCCAGACACCGGCCTACGTCGGCCTGGTCCTCACCCTGACCTTCATGGTGGGCGCGCTGCAGCTGGCCATGGGCCTGGCGCGGCTGGGCAGCCTGGTGAATTTCATCTCCCACACGGTGATCGTCGGCTTCACCGCCGGCGCGGCGCTGCTGATCATCGCCAGCCAGATGCGCAACTTCTTCGGCGTCGAGCTGCCGCGCGGCACCCTGTTCTTCCGCACCTTCCACAACTTCTTCGCCAGCCTCGACCAGATCCAGCCCTACGTGCTCGCGGTGGGGCTGGCCACCCTGCTGTCGGGCATCGCCGCGCGCCGCTGGCTGCCGAAAGTGCCCTACATGATCGTCGCCATGGTGGTGGGCAGCCTCACGGCCGCCGCCCTCAATGCCACCCTGGGCGCCGAGCACACGGGCATCAAGACCATCGGGGCGCTGCCGGGAGCGCTGCCGCCCCTGTCCCTGCCCCATTTCTCCTTCGACACCATGCGCGATCTGCTGGACGTGGCCCTGGCGGTCACCGCGCTTGCCCTCACCGAGGCGGTGTCCATCGCCCGCTCCATCGCCGTCAAGTCCGGCCAGCGCATCGACGGCAACCAGGAGTTCATCGGCCAGGGCCTGTCCAACCTGGCGGGCGCCTTCTTCTCCGGCTATCCGGCGAGCGGCTCCTTCAACCGCTCCGGCCTGAACTACGAGGCGGGCGCGAAGACGCCGCTGGCGGCGGCCTTCTCCGCCGGCTTCCTGCTGGTCATCGTGCTGGGCGTGGCGCCGCTCGCCGCCTACCTGCCCATCGCCTCCATGGGCGCCATCCTGTTCCTGGTGGCCTGGGGGCTGTTCGATTTCCGCCAGATGCGCACCATCCTGCGCTCCAGCCGGGCGGAGACCGCCGTGCTGCTGGTGACCCTGATCGCCACCCTGGTGATGCACCTGGAATTCGCCATCTTCGTCGGCATCACCCTGTCCTTCTTCCTCTACCTCAACCGCACCTCGCACCCGGCAATCCGCGTGCTGGCGCCCAACCCCGAGGATCCCCAGCGCAAGTTCGAACCCCTGCGCGAAGGCCAGGCGGAATGCCCCCAGGCGAAGATCGTGCGTATCGAAGGCTCCCTGTACTTCGGCGCGGTGAATCACGTGGAGGAGTTCCTGCACCAGCTGCGCGAGGAACACCCGGAGCAGAAGCATCTGCTAATCATGGCCAAGAGCGTGAACTTCATTGACATCGCCGGCGCCGAGATGCTGGCCCACGAGGCCAGGTGGCGCCGCCGCCAGGGCGGCCGCCTGTACTTCTACAGCCTGCGCGCCGGCGCCGAGGAAATCCTGAAGAAGCCCGACTACCTGGGCGACATCGGCGAGGATGCCCTGTTCCGCACCAAGCACGGCGCCATACAGGAAATCTTCGCGCGCGTGGACCGCAACATCTGCCGCCGCTGCCGCGCCCGGGTGTTCATGGAGTGCCAGTCCCTGCCGCCGCCGAGTGCGGCGTGACGAGACTATAATTTCTGTTTTTTTGCTCCCCCGCCATGGCTACCGGGTTCCCGCCCCTGTCCAGCGACATCGCCAGCTTCTCCTTAAGCGCCCTGATTCTCGCGGCATACCATCTATACATGGGGCTGCGCGCCCGGCGCGACCCCAGCCACACGGTACAGGCGGTCAACCGCCAGGCGCGGCGCGCCTGGGTGCAGGGCGTGATGGCCCACAACCGCGACATCATGGCGGTGCAGACCCTGCGCAACTCCATGATGGCGGCCACCTTCCTCGCCTCGACCTCGGTGCTGGCAATCATCGGCGTGCTGACCCTGAGCGGGCAGGGCGACAAGCTGGGCTCCGCCTGGCATGCCCTCAACGTCATCGGCGCCACCAGCACCGAGCTGTGGCAGGTCAAGCTGCTGCTGCTGTTGTTCGACCTGCTGGTCGCCTTCTTCAGCTTCACCATGGCGCTGCGCCTGTTCAATCACGTGGGCTACCTCATCAACACGCCGTCGGAGGCCGCCGATTTCCGGGCAACTCCCGAACTGGTGGCGATCCACCTCAACAAGGCCGGGGATTTCTACAGCCTGGGCATGCGCGCCTACTATTTCATCATGCCGCTGCTGTTCTGGCTGTTCGGGCCCCACTTCCTGCTGGCGGCGACTGTGGCCCTCGTGGTGCTGCTCTACCGCACCGACCGCGCGCCGCGCGCATAGGGCTTATATAATTCCTCTTTTCCCGCCCGGCGGGGTGATTTCAGGACACAGCGAACATGGGACATCGTCTCTCGAAGATCTATACCCGCACCGGCGACGCCGGGACCACCGGCCTGGGCGACGGCTCACGGGTGGACAAGGACAGCCTGCGCATCACCGCCCTGGGTGAGGTGGACGAGGTCAATTCGGTGGTCGGCCTGCTGCTGTGCGAGGCGGTGCCCGAGGACATCCGCGAGCTGCTCACCGGCATCCAGCACGACTTGTTCGATCTGGGGGGCGAGATGTCCATTCCCGGCATGGCCCTGCTCAAGGACAGCCAGGTGGCGCGCCTGGAGCAGTCCATCGACGCCTACAACGCCGACCTGGAACCGCTCAAGGACTTCATCCTCCCCGGCGGCAGCCGGGCCGCCGCCCTGGCCCACCTGGCCCGCTCCGTGTGCCGCCGGGCCGAGCGGGCCGTCGTGGCCCTGGCGCGCAGCGAGGCGGTATCCGAGCCGGGGCGCAAATACCTCAACCGCCTCTCAGACCTGCTGTTCGTGCTGGGGCGCGTGCTCAACCGTGCCGAGGGCCGCGGCGACGTGCTGTGGCAGAAGGGGCGCAACGCCTGAGGGCGCCTAGTTTTCGGGCTCGGCGTCCAGGTGTTTGACCAGCTTGGCGGTGGTAACCCGCAGGCGCTGGGACAGCAGAAGCACCAGCTCCATGAGCAGCTTGATGCCCAGCTGCGGCTGGTCGGCGATGATGCGGCTGAGGTGGTCGCGGTCCAGCACGGCGAACACCGTGTCTTCCAGGGCGATGCAGGTGGCGAAGCGCGGTTCGCCGTCCACCATGGACATCTCGCCCAGGGTCTTGCCGGGGCCGGCGACGCCGATGCGCTTGGGAATGCCGGAGGCATCGCGCTTGACGATCTCGAGTTGGCCGCTGACGATCAGCACCATGAAATCGCCCTCCTCGTCCTCGCGGATGATCGCGGTGCCCGCCGGCGCCAGGTAGCAGCGCAGGTACCGGGCCAGCACGACAATCTCGTCCCGGTCGAAATCCTCGAACAGCTGGATGCGCTCGAGGATGGCGAAAATGTGGTCCACGTAGCGCGCCGCGTCGCCCAGCTCCGTTACTTCCGGTGGGAAATTCGCCGCCATCCCAGGCTCCCCCGACCCTGCGTCGTGGGCTGAATTATAGAAGAAGCCAGAGGGTCGTCCCCAGCCAGCCGGCGGCAGCGGCGATCAGATGGGGGTCGCGCAGCAGCTCCAGCGCCGGGTCGCCGCCGCCGCCGCGCAGGTGCAGGCGGAACAGGTAGCGGAACATGCCATAGAGCA
>JBMOQT010000383.1:0-21413 GCA_049320945.1 Pseudomonadota bacterium | reverse complement strand
AGGGTCGTCCCCAGCCAGCCGGCGGCAGCGGCGATCAGATGGGGGTCGCGCAGCAGCTCCAGCGCCGGGTCGCCGCCGCCGCCGCGCAGGTGCAGGCGGAACAGGTAGCGGAACATGCCATAGAGCACGAAGGGCACCGTGTAGATGAGATGGGCGGTGCCGTGCAGGGCCACGGTGTCCGGGCTGACGGTGTACAGGCTGTAGGAGACGACCGTGCCGGTGGCCGCCACCGAGATCATCTGGTCCAGGAAGGTGTCGGAGTAGTGCTCCAGCACGCGCCGGTGGTTGCCGCTCTCGTCCGCCAGGGCGATCAGCTCGGCGCGGCGCTTGGCGAAGCCGAGGAACAGGGTAAGCATCAGCCCGCACAGCAGCAGCCAGTGGGAGGGGACCACGCCTATGCCCAGGGTGCCGGCGAGGATGCGCAGCATGAAGCCCGAGGCGATGAGGAACACGTCGAGCACCACCACATGCTTCAGGCCGAAGCTGTAACCGATGTTGATCAGGACATAGGCGACGAACACCCAGGGCGCCGCCACCTGGCCGAAGGCCAGCGCCAGCCCGAGGGCGAGGCAGGCCACCATGAGCAGCAGCGCGGAGGCCGGCGCCACGGTTCCGCTGGCCAGGGGGCGGCGGCGCTTCTTGGGATGCTGCCGGTCCCGCTCCCGGTCGATCAGGTCGTTCAGGACATAGACGGCGCTCGACACCAGGCAGAAGGCGGCGAAGGCGTGGAGCGCCGCCTGCACCTTGGCCGGGTCGCTCCAGCCGTGGCCGAACAGCAGGCCGACGAAAACGAACCCGTTCTTGAGCCACTGGTGGGGCCGAAGCAGGCGCAGGTATTGGACCATTATTGGTGCGATGCCGCGGGATGGCGCCGAGTTTAGCGTCAAGGCTCACCTCCTGCAGCGACGCTCGGGGAAATAGCGTTCGCAGAAGTAGCAGCCGCCCATGGGCAGCCAGGAAGGAACGGCATAGTAGCGGCTGCGCACCTTCTCCAGCACCTGCTCCCGGTAGCGGCTGAAGTCGAAACCGCGGCCCAGCACCAGGTAGTAGCGGGCGCCCCTTATGACCAGATCGCGCTGCTCCACCGAACGAAAGTAGGGCTGGTATTGGGAAGGATCGGGCGCGCTCTTGCGCAGCACCAGGATGTTGCGGCCCTCCATGGCACGCATGTCCGTGAGGATGTCGTCATGGCGGGCATGGGACGACCCTTCGCCGAAGACAAAGAAATAGCGCCGCGCGTTGTAGGACAGGGTGACGGCCGGCGAGTAGCCGTCGGCGGCAAACTCGAACTCCGCGGCGTAGGGCTGCAGGGCCTCGAGCAGCTCGCGGGACTTCACCGTCAGCACGATACCGTCATAGAGGCGGGTTCTGTTCCAGGTTTCCACCGGCAGCTGTGCCACCACCACGGCGGCAATCACATGCACCATAGCAAACCCGGCGAAGAAGCGCACCAGCCGGCGCAGCGCCGCGGCATCGGCCAGTTGCGCCACCATCAGCAGCACGAAGGGCAGGAACGACAGCACCCAGTGCAGGCCGATGGTCTTCACCGGCGACAGCGCGGCGAACACCGCCAGGGGTGCCAGCGCAATGCACGCCAGCGCCCGCTGGCGCGGCTCCAGCCCCAGGGCGCGCAGGCGCCCGCGGCGGCGCCACAGCAGGAGCACCGCCGGCGGCGTCAGCAGGTAGAGCAGCATGCCGGCATAGAAGAGCGGTGTCTTCCAGGACAGCCCGGAGTAATTGCCTTCGTGCCGGTTGTACAGGTTGAACATCACGTTGGCCCAGCAGTGCCCCCAGTTCCACCACAGGTTGAGAGCCACCGCCGGCAGCGCCGCCGCCACCAGCACCGCCAGCCCCAGCGCCTTGCGCCGCGAGGGCCGCCACAGGACATGGCACAGGTAGGCGAAGCCCAACAGCACGGCGAAATACTTGGACAGGAAGGCGAGCCCCAGCGGCACACCGGCGGCGGCGTACCAGGGCAGGGAATCGTCGCGCGCGGCGCGCAGGAAAGCCAGCCCCGACAGGAAGGAAAAGAACACCAGGGGCGTGTCGGTGGTGATGACCACGTTCCACACATGGGCCGGCGCCAGGGCCACCAGGGTGGCGCCCAGCCACGGCCGCTCGACGCGCCAGGCCTGCAGCAGCCAGGCGCTGCCGAAGGCCAGCAGCACGGGCAGCAGCACCACCGGCAGGCGCAGCAGCCACTCGGCGTCTCCCAGGCGCAGCAGCGCCGCCAGCCACCAGCCGATCATGGGCGGATGGTCGTAGAAGCCCCAGTCGGGCACCCGGCCCCACTGGATGAAATAGGCCTCGTCGCCGGTGATGGGCGTGACGGCGGCAAGCCACAGGCGAAACGCCAGGGTCGCAGCGACGGCGGCTAGAAAGACGCGGCGGCTATCGGGCACGGGTCGGCGCGGAAAAGAGAATCGGGACGCCGCAGCGTCCCGATTCACGGGTTTATCGCTATTCTTCGGCCAGCTTCAGGCGGCGCAGGCGCACTGCCTCGGCCAGCAGGTCCAGGACGACCACGCTGTCCTCCCAGCCGATGCAGGCGTCAGTGACGCTTTTGCCATACTCCAGGGGTTTGCCCGGCATCAGGTCCTGGCGGCCCTCCTTGAGGTGGGACTCGACCATCACGCCGAACACCCGGTCCTCGCCGCCCGCCAGTTGCTGGGCCACGTTGCGCGCCACGTCGATCTGGCGCTTGTACTGCTTGCTGCTGTTGGCGTGGGAGCAATCGATCATGACACGCGCGGCAAGCCCCGCGGCACCCAGTTCCTTGCATGCCCGCTCCACGCTGGCGGCGTCATAGTTGGGTTCCTTGCCGCCGCGCAGGATGACATGGCAGTCCTCGTTGCCGTTGGTGGCGACGATGGCCGAGTGCCCGCCCTTGGTCACGGACAGGAAATGGTGCGGATGCTGCGCGGTCTTGATGGCATCCACGGCGATTCGGATATTGCCGTCGGTGCCGTTCTTGAAGCCCACCGGGCAGGACAGGCCCGAGGCCAGTTCCCGGTGCACCTGGGACTCGGTGGTGCGGGCGCCGATGGCACCCCAGGCCACCAGGTCGGCGATGTACTGGGGCGTGATCATGTCGAGGAACTCGGTGGCAGCAGGCAGCCCCATCTCGTTGATGTCCACCAGGAGGTGGCGCGCCAGGCGCAGGCCTTCATTGATCTTGAAGCTGCCGTCCAGGCGCGGGTCGTTGATCAGCCCCTTCCAGCCCACCGTGGTACGCGGCTTCTCGAAATACACCCGCATCACCACCAGCAGGTCCTCGGCCAGGCGGTCCGCTTCCGCTTTCAGGCGCGTGGCGTATTCGATGGCGGCGTCGAAATCGTGGATGGAGCAGGGGCCGATGATCACCAGCAGGCGGTCGTCGGCGCCGTGCAGGATGCGGTGCACCGCCTGGCGCGCATTGTAGGTAGTCTCGATGGCCACCGGGCTGGCAGGGAACTCCCGCAGCAGGTGAGCCGGCGGCGCCACCTCCCAGATGTCCCGGATGCGCACATCATCGGTAATGGAGCGGCCGCGATGCTCGCTCGCTGCGACGCTGACGGCGCCGGCTTTGGCGGTCTTGATGGGGGCGTTCATGCTGTGTCACTCCGCCGCTCGCTGCCGAACGGCCAGAACTTGCTGAAAAGCATAGCATTCTAACCCAAAGCGCCTTGCCCAAGCGCTGCGGCCCGGGTAATGGGTCAAGTATAATTTGCCTTTTCAGCCTGCGATTGAGCCATGACCACCCAGACCCGCCATGCCCGCCTGTTGATCCTCGGCTCCGGCCCTGCCGGCTACACCGCCGCAGTCTATGCCGCCCGCGCCAACCTCAAGCCCGTTCTCATCACCGGCCTGGCCCAGGGCGGCCAACTCATGACCACTACCGACGTGGACAACTGGCCCGCCGACGCGCAAGGCGTGCAGGGCCCCGACCTGATGGCCCGCTTTCAGGCCCACGCCGAGCGCTTCAACACGGAAATCATTTTCGATCACATCCATACCGCAAGACTGACCCAGAAGCCGTTCACCCTGATCGGCGACTCCGGCACTTACACCTGCGATGCGCTGATCATCGCCACCGGCGCCACCGCCAAATACCTGGGCCTGCCCTCGGAGGAAGCCTTCATGGGCAAGGGTGTTTCCGCCTGCGCCACCTGCGATGGCTTCTTCTACAAGGGCCAGGAGGTGGCGGTCATCGGCGGCGGCAACACTGCGGTGGAGGAAGCGCTGTACCTGGCCAACATCGCCCGCAGGGTCATCCTGGTCCATCGCCGCGACAAGTTCCGCGCCGAGAAGATCATGATCGACAAGCTCATGGACAAGGTGGCGAGCGGCCACATCGCCCTGGAGCTGGACAGCACCCTGGACGAAGTACTGGGGGACAACTCGGGCGTCACCGGCATGCGCGTGAAAAACGTGAAGACCGGCGTGACCAAGGAGATCCCCCTGTCCGGCGTGTTCATCGCCATCGGCCACAAGCCCAATACCGACCTGTTCGAGGGCCAGCTGGAGATGGAGAACGGCTACATCATCACCCGCGGCGGGCGCAACGGCAACGCCACCGCCACCAGCATCCCGGGCGTGTTCGCCGCCGGCGACGTGCAGGACCACGTCTATCGCCAGGCGGTGACCAGCGCCGGCACCGGCTGCATGGCTGCCCTGGACGCCGAGCGCTATCTGGACGGACTGGGCCAAGGCTGATGCGGCGGCGGCCTGCCGCCTCCACCTATGAAGCGCCGGGCACCCCGTCTCCCCACGGAGGAGGAACAGCACCTCTTCCGCAACGCCGTGGCCGGCGCCCGGCCGCTTAGCCACGACCGGGTCCACCACGAGCCCCCTGCGCCGCCCGCCGTGCCGCGCCAGCGGCAATGGGACGAGCGGGAGGCCTTGCACGAATCCCTGCACGCGCCCGCTCCCGTGGAGCTGCTCCTGGAAGGCGGCGAGGAACTGGCCTTCCTGCGCCCGGGCCTGGCGCGCAGCGTGCTGCGCGACCTGCGCCGCGGCCGCTGGGTGGTTCAGGACCAGCTGGACTTGCACGGGGCCAATCGCGACCAGGCGCGGGCGCTGCTGGCGGAGTTTCTTGCCGGCTGCCTGCGGCGCAACCTGCGCTGCGTGCGCATCATCCACGGCAAGGGTTTGCGCTCGCCGGGCCGCGAGCCGGTGCTGAAGGGCCTGGTGGCGGGGTGGCTGATGCGCCGGGCGGAAGTGCTGGCCTATGCCCAGGCGCGGGCCCAGGAAGGAGGGGCGGGGGCGCTGGTGGTGCTGCTCAGGAGCGCTCCCCGCTAGGGCAAGGCGTCAAATCGCCGCTTCGTTGGTCTCCCCGGTGCGAATGCGCACCACCTGCTCCACCGGCACGACGAAGATCTTGCCGTCGCCGATCTTGCCGGTGCGCGCCGCCTTGACGATGGCCTCGATGGCCGGCTCTACGGTCGGCTCGGCCACCACCACCTCGATCTTGATCTTGGGCAGGAAGTCCACCACGTACTCGGCGCCGCGGTAGAGCTCGGTGTGGCCCTTCTGTCGGCCGAAGCCTTTGACTTCCGTGACCGTCAGGCCGGTCACGCCGACTTCGGACAAGGCCTCCCGCACCTCGTCCAGCTTGAAGGGCTTGATGATGGCTTCGATTTTTTTCATGGGCTCCTCACCACTCGTCGATGTAGCGCGATGTTATCGGATAACGCCAATCCTTGCCAAAGCCCCGGCGGGTGACGCGGATGCCCACCGGCGCCTGGCGCCGCTTGTATTCGTTGCGCTTGAGCATGTGCACCACGCGGCGCACTTCCGCCTCCGCATAGCCCTCGGCAACGATCTCGGCGGGCGCCAGGTCGCGTTCCATGTAGGCCTCGATGATCCCGTCCAGGACTTCGTAGGGAGGCAGGCTGTCCTGGTCCTTCTGGTTGGGCTTGAGCTCGGCCGAGGGCGCACGGGTGAGGATGTTCTCGGGAATGACCCGGGCGATGCCGTTGCGATAGCGGCACAGGCGATAGACGAAGGTCTTGTAGATGTCCTTGATCACGGCGAAGCCGCCGGCCATGTCGCCGTAGAGGGTGGCATAGCCCACCGCCATCTCCGACTTGTTGCCGGTAGTGAGCACGATGGAGCCGAACTTGTTGGACAGGGCCATGAGGATCATGCCGCGGATGCGCGCCTGCAGGTTCTCCTCCGTCGTGTCCTGGGGCCGCCCCTCGAAGCGCGGCGTCAGGGTGTCAAGGAAGGACTGGAAGATGGGCGTAATGGGAATCTCCTCGTAGCGCACGCCCAGGTTGCGCGCCAGCTCGCGCGAATCGTCCAGGCTCATCTGCGCCGTATACGGCGAGGGCATCATCACCGCCCGCACCCGCTCGGCGCCCAGGGCGTCGCAGGCGATGGTGAGGGTCAGGGCCGAGTCCACGCCTCCCGACAGGCCGATGATGGCGCCCGGGAAGCTGTTCTTGCTCAGGTAGTCGCGCACGCCCAGCACCAGGGCGTCGTAGACGTCCGCCTCCAGGGGCCGCGGCGGCGCGATTGCACCCGGGCGCAAGTCGCCGCCTTCGTACTCAACTATTTCCAGCGCCTCGACGAAGGCCGGCAGCTGGTGGGTGAGTCTGCCCGAGCGGTCCAGGGCGAAGGAGGCGCCGTCGAATACCAGCTCGTCCTGGCCGCCCACCATGTTGGCGTAGATCACCGGCAGGCCGGTGTCCTCGATGCGGTCGCGCAGCACCTCGTAGCGCGTCGCCTGCTTGTTCATGTGATAGGGCGAGGCGTTAAGCACCAGCAGCAACTCGGCCCCGGCCGCCCCGGCCGCTTCGGCCGCGCCCTCTTCCCACACGTCGGCGCAGATGTTGATGCCGCAGCGCACGTCCGCCACCTCCACCACGCACGGCTCGTGGGCCGCGCAGAAGTAGCGCTGCTCGTCGAACACCTGGTAGTTGGGCAGGCGGTGCTTGCGATAGGTGGCGGCAACGCGCCCGTCGCGCAGCAGCGAGGCGGCGTTGAAGCTGTCCTCGCCCACCTGCTCGGGATGGCCCACCAGGACGTCGATGCCGCGCACCTCCCGCGCCAGCTGCGCCAGAACCCGGGCGCCGGCACGATAGAAGTCCGGCCGCAGCAGCAGATCCTCGGGCGGATAGCCGCACAGGGCCAGCTCCGGGGTGACCATGATGTGCGCCCCCCGGGCGCGGGCGCGCTCGGCGAACTCGGCGATACGGCGCGCATTGCCGAGGAAGTCGCCCACGACGCAGTTGATCTGGGCGACGGCGATCTTCAGCTTAGCCATAGACTATAAATATACCGCGTTGCGCCGGCGCCGGCTTGCCAGGGCCAGCCGGCGTCAAGATAATGCATGTTTTCCATACCGCGCCCGCCATGAGCAACAGCCTCGGTCCCTGGTTCGATTACTACGCCGGCCACGTCAATTCCTTCTTCAAGCGCTATCAGCGGGCCATCGAGTGCTTCCAGAGCGCGGTGCGCGCCCGGCCCGATCTGTCCGAGGCGTGGCGCTGCCTGGGCTTTCTGTATCAGAACGCCGGGCGCACGGGCGAGGCCATCGACGCCCTGGAGCGGGCGCTGCGGCTCAATCCCGAGGACGCGGTGACCCACTTCAATCTCGGCTTCATCCTGCAGCAGCAGAAGCGCCTGGACGAAGCGGTGGAGCACTTCGAGAAGTGCGTGCGCCTCAACCCCACCATCGATCGCGCCTGGTACGGCCTGGGCCTCATCTATAACGAGCGCCAGCAGTACGACAAGGCGGCGGAAGTGCTGGAAGAGGCGGCCCGCCTGCAGAAGTTCAATCCCCACGCCGGCTATCACCTGGCCATCGCCTACCGCGGGCTGGGCCGGCGCGACAAGCTGCTTGCCGAATACAAGCGCGTCAAGGGTTTCGACCCGCAGATGGCGGCGCAGATGCGGCGCGAGTTCACCATCACCGATTGAGCGCCCCGCTAGAGGTCCGGCTGCACGCCTCGCTGGCCGAAGTCCCGGCCACCGAGTGGAACGCGCTTGCCGGCGGCCAGCCCTTCCTGCGGCACGAATTTTTGACTGCCCTGGAGGACAGCGGTTGCGTCGGCGGCCGCAGCGGCTGGGAGCCGCAGCATCTGACCCTGTGGCGCGACGGCCGCCTGGCCGCGGCCGCGCCCCTTTATCGCAAGAGCCATTCCTTCGGCGAATACGTGTTCGACTGGGCCTGGGCCGACGCCTACCACAAGGCGGGGCTCGCCTACTATCCCAAGCTGGTGTGCTGCGTGCCCTTCACCCCCGTGTCCGGTCGGCGCCTGCTCGCCGCCGGCGGGCCGGCGCGCCAGGCCCTGATCAAGGCGCTGCTGGATCAGGCCCGGGACTCCGGCTGCTCATCCCTGCACGTGCTGTTTCCGCCCGGGGAGGAGGCGGGGCTGCTGGCCCGCACCCGCCTGCAGCTGCGCCAGGGGGTGCAGTTCCACTGGCGCAATCCGGGCTACGGCAGCTTCGACGACTTCCTCGCCACCCTGACCCGCGACAAGCGCAAGAAGATCCGCCAGGAGCGGCACCGGGTGGCGGAGGCGGGAATTTCCTTCCGCACCCTCACCGGCACCGACATCGGCGCGCGCGACTGGGAGTTCTTCCATCGCTGCTACCGCCGCACTTACCAGGCACACCGCTCGACGCCCTATCTCAACCTGGAGTTCTTCCTGCGCCTGGGCGCAAGCCTCGCGTCCCATGTCATGCTGGCGGTGGCGGAACGGGCGGGACGACCGCTCGCCGCGGCTCTCAACGTGTTCACCGACGACACGCTCTATGGCCGCTACTGGGGCGCCCTGGAGCAGGTGCCCTGCCTGCATTTCGAGACCTGCTACTACCAGGCCATCGAGTTCTGCATCGCCCGCGGCATCGCCGTGTTCGAAGGCGGTGCACAGGGCGAGCACAAGCTGGCGCGCGGCTTCCTGCCCGTCCGTACGTTCTCGGCCCACTGGCTGCGCGACGCGCGTTTCGCCGACGCCGTGGCGCGCTTTCTGGCGCGGGAAAGCCAGGGCGTGGAGTTGTACCTGGACGAACTGAACGAGCGCAACCCCTTCAGGCGCTAGCCCGGCGCAGGGTGCGCCACAAGTCCAGGGAATAGAGCGCCAGCCCCAGCCAGATGAGGCCGAAGGTGACGAGCTGGGCGCGCCCGAAAGGCTCGCCGAACACGTGCACGGCCAGCACCAGGGTCAGGGTGGGCACGATGTACTGCAGGAAGCCCAGGGTGGACAGGGACAGGCGCTGGGCGCCCGCGGCGAACAACATGAGGGGGATGGCCGTGATGGGCCCGGCCAGCACCAGCAGGAAATCGGTGGCGCGATCCACGTGGCCGAAGGCGGCCACGCCCTGACGCCACGTCCAGGCGAGATAGGCCAGGGCCACGGGGGCTGCCAGCAGGGTTTCAATGAACAGGCCGTTCATGGCATCCAGCCGCAAGCGCTTGCGCAACAACCCGTAGCCGCCGAAGCTCGCCGCCAGGCCCAGCGGCACCCAGGGCGCCACGCCCAGCTGCCACACCTGGTTGGCCACGCCCAGGGCCGCCAGGCCGACGGCGAGACGCTGGGCCAGCCGCAGCCGCTCGCCGAGAAACAGGAAACCCAGCAGCATGCTCACCAGCGGATTGATGAAGTAGCCCAGGCTGGTCTCCAGCACCCGCCCGGCATTGATCGCCCAGACGAAGATCAACCAGTTGGTCGTGACCAGGGCCGTGGTCAGGCACAGGGTGCCCACCAGGCGCGGCTGGCGCCACAGGGCTTTGAAACCGACGAAGCGCCGCGTCGCCGCCAGCAGCAGGGCCACGAACAGCGAGCACCACAGCACCCGGTGCACGATGATCTCCGGCGCCGGCACATGCCTTACCGCCCTGAAGTAGAGGGGAAAGGCACCCCAGGAGAGATAAGCGGCTCCGGCGTATAGGACGCCAGCGCGACTTTCGGCCTGGGCGGCGCCAGTGGGATCGGCAGCGCGCATGGTGGATTCTTCTTGGTAGAAAAGGAGAAAACCCGGGCCGCGTCAGAACATCGGCTTCTGGGCCGCACCCTCGTAACGCTGTACGCCGTCGAGGATTTCCTGCTTGGCCTCTTCCGGCCCCACCCAGCCTTCCACCTTCACCCACTTGCCGGGCTCCAGGTCCTTGTAGTGTTCGAAGAAATGGGCAATCTGGGACAGCACGATTTCCGGCAGGTCGCGCGGCGTCTCGATGTTGCGATAGAGATTGGTGAGCTTGTCGATGGGCACGGCCAGCAGCTTGGCGTCGCCGCCCGCCTCGTCGGTCATGCGCAGCATGCCGACGGGGCGGCAGCGCACCACCACCCCGGTCATCAGCGGCACGGGCGAGAGCACCAGCACGTCCACCGGATCGCCGTCGCCGGCGATGGTGTGCGGGATGTAGCCGTAGTTGCAGGGGTAGCGCATGGAGGTGGACATGAAGCGGTCCACGAACATGGCCCCGGTTTCCTTATCCACCTCGTACTTGATGGGCTCGCCGTGCATGGGGATTTCGATGATGACATTGAAATCATTGGGGAGGGCGCGGCCGGAAGTCACTCTGTCCAGGTTCATTGCAGTCTCGGGTTACAGCAAAGGCGGAATTATACCGGCCGCTTTCTTTCCCCCGCCTGACAGCGTTCTTCTCCTTGACAGGCTGCCCGTCCTGATAAATAATGCGAATTATTCTCATTCGTACTCATTTTGCCGGGGTGAACCGTTGCCCCCTGGAGCACGGGTACCGGATCGCACGGCAACAGAAAAATGTTCAAACAATCAGACGTCAAGGGAGAAATCATGTCTTTGATCCGTTCCACGGCGGTCGCCCTCCTGGTGCTCGCCGCCTTCATTTCCCTGCCCGCTGCAGCCCTCGAATATCCCATCGGCACGCCTCAGAACGTAGCAGGCATGGAAGTCGCCGCCGTTTATCTGCAGCCCATCGAGATGGAGCCCGAGGGCATGATGCGCAAGGCGTCCGAATCGGACATCCACCTTGAAGCCGACATCCACGCCCTGGCAAACAATCCCAACGGCTATCCGGAAGGTTTTTGGATTCCCTTCCTGTACGTCCGGTATGAGCTCAACAAGATCGGCAGCAATGACACGATCAAAGGCGAGATGATGCCCATGGTGGCAAGCGACGGACCCCATTACGGGGACAATGTGAAGCTCGCGGGACCGGGCAAGTACAAGCTGAAGTTCACCGTCTTCCCGCCCAACGCCAAGGAGAACCCGATGGGCCGGCACTACGGCCGCCACACGGACCGCGCCACCGGCGTGCGCCCCTGGTTCAAGCCCTTCGAGGTGGAATATGAGTTTACCTTCGCCGGCATCGGCAAGAAGGGCGGCTACTGAGATGAAGCGACCGCTGACAGCCGCGGCCAAGTCCGCGGTGGCCGCCGCCTTGGTGCTCGCGGGACATGCCGCTCAGTCGGCCGAGCCGTCCAATGCCCAACTGATGGCCGAACTGAAACGCTTGTCCGAGCGCATCCAGAAGCTGGAAAAAGAGAACGCCGACCTGCAGACGAGGCTGAAAGCTGCGCCCGCCCCGCAAAGCGATCTCGAGGCGCGGATAAAAGCCCTCGAGACGCGCAATGCGCAGATCGACGAGGCCTTGAACAAGGAAACCATCAGCGACAGGGAACCCGAGCTCACCGCCCGCCTCAAGGGAGCCGAATATACGGCCCTGGACATCCAGAAGCAGGCCAAGATCATCGAAGGGCTCGAGGGCTTCTCCGCCGGTGCCAGCTTCACGGGCGTCGGTCAGCGGCTGAGGGGCGTTGACCCCAGTCCCGGCACGCTCGTCAATTACCGCGCGGACGTCACCGTGACCACGCCGACGATCAGCACCGGGAACATCGACAGCAAGCTCTTCGGCCATTTCCGCATCGGCCAGGGCAAGGGCGTTTCCGAGAAGCTGACCGCCTTCGTGGGCCCCAACGCGACCTCCTTCCAGCTCGGCTCAGTCATCGAGCCCGACTCCAGCGCAGTGATGCTGGCGCAAGCCTGGTACCAGGCGGAAATTCCGCTGCCCCTCACCGGCGTCAAATCCCTGTCGCGCGAGAAACTGACGGTAAACTTCGGCAAGATGGACCCGTTCGGATTCTTCGACCAGAACGCGGCCGCCAACGACGAAACCCGGCAGTTCCTGTCCAGCATCTTTGTGCACAACGCCCTCCTCGACAACCCTCTCGCAGCGAACGTCGGCGCCGACGGTTTCGGTTTTTCCCCCGGCTTGCGGCTGGCCTACCTCAACGAGCGCAGGAAACCCTCCGAGAGCTACGGGCTGTCGCTGGGCGTCTTCGCTTCAGGCAAGGGCGCCAATTTCA
The DNA here is from genome assembly GCA_049320945.1 of Pseudomonadota bacterium. Taxonomy (GTDB): domain Bacteria; phylum Pseudomonadota; class Gammaproteobacteria; order Burkholderiales; family Rhodocyclaceae; genus DYIB01. The sequence continues at coordinate 9,135 of JBMOQT010000383.1, read as the reverse complement.
GCGAATCGATGAAATCCCCCTTCGTCATCGCCCAGGCCGAGACCAAGCAGCGGCTGTTCGCCGGCCTGGAGGGAAACTTTCGCGCCTACGTCTGGCGTAACGGCCAGGCACCGACTTTCGTTGCCGGGCAGACGGAGCGGCACAGCGGCTTCGGCCTCAACTTCGATCAGCGTATCCATGACGCCGTCACGATATTCGCGCGCTACGGCGCAGCCCGCGGGAACGGCCTGCCCTTCGATCGCACTGCGAGTGTCGGCGCCCAGATTGGCGGCAGCTATTGGCGCCGGGCGGCTGACGCGCTGGGCATAGCCTTCGGCACCAACCGTGCCAGCGCGGATTTCCGCGCCCAGTCGGCCGCCCTCGACGCGGACGGCGACGGTATCCCCGACTATGGCTTTGCCGCCAGCGGTTGGGAAAAGACTGCCGAAATCTACTACCGCTACTACCTCCACAAGGGCTTCGAACTCACCCCGGACTTCCAGTGGATCCGCAACCCCGCGGCGAATCCCGACGCCAAGCCCATCAAGATCCTGGGCGCGCGCCTGCAGCTCAGCTACTGACGGCAGGAGGCGACAGATGACAGTCATTCTGCGGCGTTTGGCTCTCGTGCTGGCCGCGGCTTGTTCGGGTCCGGCGGCCCTGGCCCAGGAGCTGCCCAGTTTCGAGGTGGTGGCGCGGAACGGTCGCCTGATCCCGTCGCGCCTGGAAGTGCCCGCCGGAAAGCGCATCAAGCTGGTGCTGAAGAACGAAGGCCCCGGCCCCCTGGAGTTCGAAAACGACGAGATGCGCATCGAGAAAGTCATCTCTGCGGGGGTCACTTCCTTCGTTGTCCTGCCCTCCCTCAAACCCGGCGAATACAGCTTCATCGACGAGTTCAATCCCGTCACCGGCGAATTGAAGCTCATCGCCAAGTAAGCGCCATGGACCAGCCGCTGCCCACCTTCCTCTCCCCGCAACGTCCGGCCACGCTGCTGGCGCGTCTGGGCGAGGCCATGCGCCGGCACCGGGGGGTCATCCTCGCCCTGCAGTGGATCGTGGTCCTGCTCTATCTGGTGCTGGTCACGGTGCCGGCCTTCCTGCCCCTGCCGGGCAGCGGCGCCACCATCCTCGGCAACCTCACCCTGTTCGCCCAGTTCCTGTTCTGGGGCATCTGGTGGCCCTTCGTCATGCTCAGCATGATGCTCATGGGACGGGTGTGGTGCGGCGTGCTGTGCCCCGAAGGGGCGCTCACCGAGTGGGTCAGCCGCCGCGGCCTGGGCCGGACCATCCCCCGCTGGCTGCGCTGGGGCGGCTGGCCCTTCGTGGCCTTCGTCAGCACCACGGTCTATGGCCAGCTGGTGAGCGTCTATGAATACCCCAAGGCCGCCCTGCTGGTGCTGGGCGGCTCCACGCTCGCCGCCGTCATCGTGGGCTTCCTCTACGGCAAGGGCAAGCGCGTCTGGTGCCGCTACCTGTGCCCGGCCACGGGCGTATTCGCCCTGCTGGCCAAGATCGCGCCGGTGCATTTCCGCGTGGACGAAGAAGCCTGGAAGCGCTATCCGGGCCGCCCGCGCAGCGTGGACTGCGCCCCCCTGCTGGATCTGCGCCATATGCGCAGCGCCTCTCAGTGCCACGCCTGTGGCCGCTGCAGCGGCCACCGCAATGCCATCGAACTGGCCGCGCGCTCGCCCAATCGGGAGATCCTGGCCCTCGCCCCCGAGCGCAACGACCTGGGCGCGGCGCTGCTGCTCATCTTCGGGGTGCTGGGCGTGGCGCTGGGCGCCTTCCAATGGACCCTCAGTCCCTGGTTCGTCGTCATGAAGCAGGCGGCAGCCCAATGGCTGGTCGAGCGCGACTCCTTCTTGCTGCTCCAGGACAACGCCCCCTGGTGGCTCCTCACCCACTACCCGGAGGCAAGCGATGTGTTCACCTGGCTGGACGGCCTGTGCATCCTCGCCTACATCTTCGGCACCGCGCTGGTGGTGGGCGGCGCCACCTGGGGCGCCCTGCGCGCGGCGCAAGGGCTCGCCGGCGCCGGCCGCTTCCAGTGGAAGTCCCTGGCCATGGCTCTGGTGCCCCTGGCCGGCGCCACGGTGTTCCTGGGCCTGTCCATGCTCACCCTCACCCAGCTGCGCGCCGAAGGCATCACTTTCGCCTGGCTGGGGGCAGCGCGCGCCGGCCTGCTGGCGGCAGGCCTGCTGTGGTCGGCCTGGCTCGGGGCGCGCATCGTCTTCGGCAGTCCCGTGTCGGCCCTGCGCCGCCTCGGTGCCCTGATCATGTTCGCCGTGCCACTGGCCCTGGTGGGCTATACGTGGTACCTGGCATTTTACGTGTGGTGACGCATCATGCCCCCGATCAAACAAGACACTCCGCCCGCCCGCCGCCGCGACACGCCGCCCGCTGCCAAGCCTCCGGCGGCGGTGGTGGCGAGCGAGACGCTCCTGGGCGGCCGCGACCAGATCCGCATTCTCCATCGCGGCGAACTGTACTCGTTGCGCGAGACGCGCAACGGCAAGCTGATTTTGACGAAATGACATAAGCAAGAATCAACATGCGCCGGCACGCCGGCACCTGCAGTACAGCCAGCCAGTCCCGCGGGACCAGCCAGCCAACAGCAGACCTTGCTTTGGAACCAGACGCAGCACATGGCTTCAGTCCCGTTGTCCCCGCACGCCCACGCTCCCCGCTGGCTGCTCCCCGCCGTCATCGTCGCCCACGGCGCCGCGCTGGTGGCGTTGGTCCGCCCCCCTGACGAGCCCGTCACGCCGCCGCGGCCGCTGACGGTGGCGCTGCTGGCGCCGCCGGCGCCCCCGGCGCCTCCGGTCGCCCGGCCCGAAGCGCCGCCGCCTCCCAAGCCCAAGGCCGCGCCGCGGCCGAAGCCGCTGCCGCGGCCAGCGACCAAGCCCGAGCCTGCGATCACCGCGGCGCCCGCCGCCCCCGCCCAGGAGGCGGTACCTGAGCCCGCCGTGCCGGCGCCGGCACCCGTCCCGTCCCCGGCGCCGGCCGCCGCCGAGGCGCCGCTGGAGGCGGCCCGCTACGACGCCGCCTATCTGCGCAATCCGCCGCCGCCCTACCCCCCGCTGTCCCGGCGCCTGGGGGAACAGGGCAAGGTGCAGTTGCGCGTTCATGTGAATACCGAGGGCCTGCCTACCGCCGTCGAGATCAAGTCCAGCAGCGGCAGCCCGCGCCTGGACGAGGCGGCGCTGGAGACCGTGCGCAAGTGGCGCTTCGTGCCCGCACGCCAGGGCGACCGGCCGGTCGCCGCCTGGGTCGTCGTTCCGATCAATTTCCGTCTGGAGGGTTAAGCATGTCCACCACCGAATTCGGCCTCGCCCACCTGTGGCAGCAGGGCGACGCCATCTCCCACGGCGTCGCCGTCGGGCTGCTGCTTATGTCCATCGTCGCCTGGTACGTCATCCTGGCCAAGGCCTGGCAGCACCTGCGCATCCGGCGCGCCGCGGGTGCCTTGGATGCCTTCTGGGCTGCCACCAGCCTGCCCGAGGCGGTAGCCCTGCTGGCGGCGCGCGCTCCCGCCAGCCCCCTCACCGCCCTGGCGGCCCAGGGGCTGCAGGCTGCCAGCCACTTCGAACAACAGGCGGCGAACCCCGCAGCCCTGGGCAGCGCCCTGGACCGCAGCGAATTCCTCACCCGGGCCCTGCGCCAGAGCATCGGCCGCAGCACGGCGCGCCTGGAAGGCGGCCTCACGGCGCTCGCCTCCATCGGCAGCACGGCACCCTTCGTCGGCCTGTTCGGCACGGTGTGGGGCATTTACCACGCCCTGATCCAGATTGGTGCCAGCGGACAGGCCAACCTGCAGCAGATCACCGGGCCCGTGGGCGAGGCGCTGATCATGACCGCCCTGGGGCTGGCAGTCGCCATTCCTGCGGTGCTCGCCTACAACGCGCTGACTCGCGCCAACCGGGTGCTGCTGGCGGAACTGGACGCCTTCGCCCACGACCTGCACGCCTATCTCACCACCGGCGCGCGCCTACAGCCCGCGGCCACGGTGACAGCCCATCCGCGTATGCAAGGAGCCGCGTGATGGCTTTCGGCGGCTTCCAGCAGGAAGGGGCCCAGCCCCTCATGAGCGAGATCAACACCACGCCGCTGGTGGACGTGATGCTGGTGCTGCTGGTGATTTTCATGATCACTGCGCCCCTGTTCACCCACGCGGTGCATATCGACCTGCCCCGGGCGAGCGCCACGCCGCTGCAGGAAAAGCGCGAGGCCGTGCGCCTGGCCGTCAACGCCGACGGCGACCTCTACTGGAACGACCGCCTCATCGGCGATGAGGAGTTCCAGCTGCGCCTGTACGAGGCGGCGCTTCTCACACCCCAGCCCGAACTGCACCTGCGCGCCGACCGCACCACGCGCTACGAGCGCCTGGCCGAGATCATGGCCGCGGCCCAGAACGCTGGCATCGCCCGCATGGGCTTTGTTACCGTGCCCGAGAGCAGATGAAGATCCGCTCCGCGCCGGCAAGCCCCGATCGATTTCTTTCATCAGCCAGCCAGGCCGCCCGCTCGCGCCCAGCCAGCCGTTCCTTCCTACTGGAGACTTCTTATGCCACTCAACAATCATAATGCCCTGCGTCCATTGGCTCTGGCGATTTTCGCCGTCTATGCGCCGCTGGCCGCGGCGCAGCAGGACAACGGCGTAGTCATGCCGCGCATCGATGTCATCGGCTCCCCGGAAAAGCTGTCGGAGATTCCTGGCAGCGGCGAGATCGTGGACAGGCAGATCCTGGAAACGAGCCGCGTATTCACCGCCAACGAGGCGCTGCGCAAGGTGCCCGGCGTGACGGCCCGCGACGAGGAAGGTCTGGGCCTGCGGCCCAACATCGGCATCCGCGGCCTCAACCCGACGCGCTCGACCAAGGTCACCCTGCTGGAGGACGGCATCCCGCTCGCCTATGCCCCCTATGGCGACAACGCCAGCTATTACCATCCGCCCATCGATCGCTTCGAACGCATCGAAGTGCTCAAGGGCGCCGGCCAGATCCTGTTCGGGCCGCAGACCATCGGCGGCGTCATCAACTACATCACGCCGACGCCGCCCCAGAAATTCGGCGGCTTCGTCTCCGCCACCGGCGGCAACCGGGACTATTTCAACGGCAAGGTGCAGGTGGGCGGCAACGGCATGCTGCTCGACTACACGCGCAAGCAGGGCGACGGCGCGCGCGACAACATCGAAAGCGCCCTCAACGACCTCAACTTCAAGGCGGTGTTCGGCCTCGGCAGCAACCAGGCGCTTACTCTGCGCGCCAGTTACTTCACCGAGAACTCCACCGTCACCTACAGCGGCCTCACCGACGCCGAGTTCCGCAACTTCGGCGCCCGCTACAACCCCTTCAAGAACGACAAGTTCGATATCGAACGCTGGGGCGCCTCGGCCACCCACGAGTGGCAGCTCGGCACCGATGCCCTGGTGATCACCAATCTCTACTTCTCCAGTTTCGATCGCGACTGGTGGCGCCAGTCCAGCACTACCACCGACAGCCAGTGCGGCGCCGGCTTCGTCACCGCCCGCGCCAATGGCGTCGCGGTCGATCCGGATACCTGCAATTCGGTACAGGGGCGGCTGCGCCAGTACTACACTTGGGGCATAGAGCCGCGCCTGCGCCTCACCCACAATGCATTCGGCGTGAAGAGCGAGTTGGAGGCGGGGGTGAAGGCGCACTTCGAAACCCAGAAACGACAACAAGTGAATGGCACCTCGCCGACCGCCCGCAGCGGCGCGACCGTCGAGCGCAGCCTGCGCGAAACCGATGCTTACTCGGCGTTCGCCCAGAACCGCTTCCTGCTCGGGTCATGGACGCTCACGCCCGGCCTGCGCTTCGAGCGCATCAACAGTTCGCGCACCGACCAGCTTACCGGCGCCACCGGCTCGGACAGCCTGAGCGAGTGGATCCCGAGCCTGGGGGCCACCTTCAATCCCGTGAAGAGCCTGACGGTGTTCGCCGGCGTGCATCGCGGCTTCGCGCCGCCGCGCACCGAGGACGTCATCTCCGGCATCGGCACCAGCACCGAGGTCGGCCCCGAGTTGTCCACCAACTGGGAACTGGGCGTGCGCGCCGAGCCGACGGCCGAGACCAACCTGCAGGCGACGCTGTTCCGCAACGACTTCAAGCGCCAGATCGCCGTCGGCTCGATCGCCGGCGGCAGCACGCCTCTGGCCGAGGGCGAAACCTTGTACCAAGGGCTCGAGCTGTCCGGCAAGGCGGGACTGGCCGGCGGCTGGTCGGTGCGCGCCGCCTACACCTGGCTGCCGACGGCGAAACAGGTCACGCCGTTCCGGCAAGTGGTGGGCGGCGCACTGGTTGCGGGCAGCGTCGCCGGCAACCGCCTGCCCTACGCGCCCAAGCAGCAGCTCACCGCCGCCCTGGGCTATGCCAAGGCAGGGTGGGACGCGCAGCTGGAGGCGGTCTATGTGGGCGACATGTACTCCGACTTCGCCAACACCGAGTCGGCGCCCGCCAACGGCAACGGCCAGGTGGGCAAGATCGCCGCCTACACCATCTGGAACGCAGCGCTCAACTACCATTTGCAGCCGCACAAGACGACGCTGTTCCTGACGGTGAAGAACCTCGCCGACAAGACCTATATCGTCGATCGTACGCGCGGCATCCAGGTGGGCATGCCCCGTCTGGTCCAGGCAGGCTTGAAGTACGCATTCTGACGCCACCCTATCAGCCAGCCGGCCGAGTCAGCTCGGCAGCCAGCCAAAGAGCTCATGCGCGGCACGCCGCGCATCCAACAGGAGAAATCATGCAACCACGACGAATCGCCGTCGCCGTGGCGGCCGCGCTACTGCCGGCCGCCGTCCATGCCCAGTCCGAAACGCGCCTGCCGGAGGTGTCGGTGCGCGCCAGCGCCGAGAGCGAGCCGGCTTACAAGGTGCCGGCGGCAACCACCGCCACCAAGACCGACACGCCTCTCAAGGACATTCCCCAGACCATCAACGTAGTGGAGCAGCAGCTGATCCGCGAGGTGCGCGCCCTATACATGAAGGATGCGCTGCGCAACGTGCCGGGCGTATTCGTCTCCGGCGGCGAGGGACGGCGCGACCAGTTCGCCATCCGCGGCTTCTCCGCGGAACTGGACATGTATGTGGATGGCATCCGCGACATGGCATCCTTCCGCGACTTATCCAACATCGAGCGCATCGAGGTGCTCAAGGGCCCGGCGGCCATGCTGTTCGGGCGCGGCTCGGCCGGCGGCGTGATCAACCGCGTCACCAAGAAGCCCACCGCCGAGCCGATCCGGGAAGTGCAGGCCACGGTCGGCAGCGACGACTTGTACCGCGCCGAAGTGGACCTGGGTGGCGCCCTGGGGCCGGCGGCCAGCTTCCGCCTCACCGGCGCCGGTGAGACGGGCGGCCAGTTCCGCGACCACATCGACAATGAAAGAACGGCCGTGGCGGGCGGCATCGAGTTCAAGCTGGCGCCCGCCACGCGCCTGCTCACCCAGGTGGAGCTGCTGCGCCAGGAGGCCACCCCGGATCGCGGCATTCCCTCGGTGAACGGGCGCCCGGCCGACGTGCCCGTATCCAACTTCTATGGCGAGCTGTTCGATTTCTCCGAGCGCGAAGTCGCCAACTTGGGCGCCACCCTGGATCACGCTTTCTCCGAGGCAACCCGGCTGCGCGCCACCCTGCGGCTGAACACCATGGAGCTGGACGCCATCAACACGCGCGCCACCGGGCTTGCGGCCGGCAACACCCAGGTGGTGCGCAACACCACCCGCTTCCCCAAGGAACGGGAGTACCTGTTCGGCCAGGTGGAGCTGATCCACAAGCTGAAGCTCGGCGCCACCGAACATCTGCTGCTGGCGGGCTACGAGCACGGCCGCCAGGAGGCGGACCTCAAGGTCTGGCAAGTGGCCGCCCCCAATATCAGCCTGCACAACCCCAGCTACGTGGCACCGGCCCCCAACTTCACCCCGGCCTCCCAGACCTTCAACACCTCGTTCACGGGCATCACCGACGGCGTTTACGTGCAGGACCAGATCACCTTCTCCACCCGCTGGAAAGCCGTGGCCGGCGTGCGCTACGACGTCTTCGACCAGCACCAGGAGAACCGCCTCAACGGCACCACCCTGGAGCGGGAAGACCGCAAGTGGAGCCCGCGCATGGGCGTGATGTTCCAGCCGACCCCGGCCACCAGCTGGTACGGCTCCCTGTCCCGGTCCTTCCAGCCGGCCGCCGACGACCTGCTGTTCGCCAACGCCTCCGCCGCCAACCTCAAGCCCACCTCGGCGACACAGGTAGAAGTGGGCAACAAGAACGAGCTGCTGAATGGCCGGCTGGCCGTCAACTTCGCCCTGTACCGCATCGCCATGACCGACATCGCCACCAACGACCCGGCCAATCCCGGCCAGAGCATCCAGGTGGGCGAGCAGGTGCACAAGGGCTTCGAGCTGGAGGCGGTGGGCGAGCTCACCCGGCGCTGGCGCATCTTTGGCGGTGCCACCTGGCTCGACCCGGAGATCACCAAGGCCAACCCCAACGGCGCCGGCGTGACCCTCCAGGGCAAGCGCCCGGCCAACACGCCGCGCCAGGCGTTCAGCCTGTGGACCAGCTACGACCTGGGCCAGGGCCTGAGCGCCAGCCTGGGTGTGTATCGCGTCGGCGCCCGCTACGCCACGGCCGACAACACCGTCACCCTGCCGGCCTATACGCGCCTGGATGCGGGCCTCGCCTACAAGCTGCGCAGCCTGGAGCTGGCCCTCAACGTGCGCAACCTGACCGACAAGCGCTACTTCGAATCGGCCACCCAGAACCACCAGATCGCCCCCGGCACGCCGCGCAGCGTCCTGCTAACCGCCCGTTATGCGTTCTGATTGGATGCGCTTCCCGCGCAGGTTGTGATGGCAACGGGCACCTCACTGCGCCGCCAGGGCCTGGTGCGTGCGCACCGGGCCCTGGGACTGGCCCTCGCGCTGTTTCTGCTGGTGGCGTCCGCCAGCGGCAGCGTCATCGCCTTCTGGAAGGAGCTGGACGCCTGGCTCAACCCGGCACTGCATCGCGCGGCGCCGGGCGGTGCGGTGCTTCCCCTGGCGCGCTTGGCCGAGCGGGTGGAAGCGGCGCTGCCCGGCATCCGGGTAGTGACGCTGGTACCGCCGGCCACAGCGGGTGCCACCGCCCTGGCTTGGGTGA
>JBMOQT010000382.1:0-27288 GCA_049320945.1 Pseudomonadota bacterium | reverse complement strand
GGCGTTGTCCAGGTCGCCGATGTGCTGGGAGACGAAGGCCTCGTCGCCCCGGGTGAGGCACACGGTGTTCTTGAGGTAGCCGCCCAGCGCCAGCACCGGCGGGCCGGCCTGGGCCAGGCGGATGGCCCGCGGCGTGTAGCCGCGGGCGCGGCGGATGAACTGTAGGTGAGGCGCAGACCTCACCACCGAGTCGTCGCAGCGCGTGACGATGTCCCGGTCGTGCAGCAGGAAGGCATCGGCGATGCCGCCCAGGCGCGCGAGCGCCTCATCGTTGTCCCGCGCGATGGGCTCGCCCCCCGGGTTGGCGCTGGTCATCACCAAAGTCAGTCCCTGCGGGGCAGTGAGCCAGTCCGTCCCGGCGGGCCGCCCGGCCGCCTCGTGGAACAGCAGGTAGTGCAGCGGCGTGTAGGGCAGCATGACGCCCAGCCACTGGAGGCCGGGCGCGATGCCGGCGAGCTGCCCGTCGCAGCCGGCGCGCTTCTTCAGCAGCACCACCGGGCGCTCGCGGGCCTCCAGCAGCGCCCGTTCCGCCGGCGACACCTCCGCGTAAGGGGCCGCCGAGGCGGTGTTCGCCAGCATCACGGCGAAGGGTTTCTCCTCCCGATGCTTGCATTCCCGCAGGCGCGCCACGGCGGCCGCGCTGCGTGCATCGCAGGCGAGATGAAAACCGCCCAGACCCTTGATCGCCAAGATCTCGCCGCGGGCGAGCCGCGCAAGGGTCTCCGCGATGGGGTCGCCGCAGTCCACCGCCCGGCCCTCGGCGTCGAGCAGCGCCAGCCGCGGGCCGCACACCGGACAGGCGTTGGGCTGGGCGTGAAAGCGGCGATGGGCCGGCGCCTCGTATTCCTGTTGGCAGGACGGGCATTGCACGAAGGCCGCCATGCTGGTCCGGGGCCGGTCATAGGGCAGCGCCCGCGTGATCGTGTAGCGCGGTCCGCAATGGGTGCAGTTGATGAAGGGGTAGCGCCAGCGGCGACCGGCGGGGTCAAACAGCTCCGCCAGGCAGTCGCCGCACACCGCCGCGTCCGGCGTCACCGCCGTGTCCGCCGCGCCGCCGCGGCTGACTTTGATCTCAAACCCCCGGTCGTGCCCCATCGGCGCGTCGTGTGCCTCCAGGCTGGCGATGCGCGCGAGCGGCGGCGCCTGCGCCTGCAGGCGGTCGATGAGCGCCGCGATGGCATGCGCCGGTCCCTGCACCTGGATCACCACGCCCTCGGCGTCGTTGCGTACCCACCCGGCCAGCTCGAGCTCCTGCGCGAGGCGATAGACGAAGGGCCGGAAACCCACGCCCTGCACCTGCCCGCGCACGCGGATGCGGCGGCAGACGAGGTCGGAAGCGAGGACCACAGAAGGCACGAAGGCCTCAGTCCTTGCAGGCCGCTGCGGCCACGCCGCGCTGCAGCCAATCCAGCCAATTCTCCATGCCGATGCCCTTGGTGGAAGAGACCTGCATCACCTCGATCTTGGGATTGACCCGGCGCGAATACTCGATGCATTTCGCCACGTCGAAGACAAGGTGCGGCAGCAGATCCACCTTGTTGAGCAGCATGAGGTCGGCGGCGGCAAACATGTTGGGATACTTGAGTGGCTTGTCCTCGCCCTCCGTGACGGAAAGGATCACCACCTTGTGAGCCTCGCCCAGGTCGAACTCCGCCGGGCACACCAGGTTGCCCACGTTCTCGATGAGCAGCAGCCCGCGCGGAAGATCCAGACGCTCGAAGGCGAGGCCCACCATGTGGGCGTCCAGGTGGCAGCCCTTGCCGGTGTTCACCTGGATGGCGGGCGCCCCCGTGGCGCGAATGCGCTCGGCGTCGTTGCTGGTCTGCTGGTCGCCCTCGATCACCGCCAGGGGGAGCCGCCCGCCCAGGCGCCGGATGGTCTCCACCAGCAGCGTGGTCTTGCCCGAGCCGGGGCTGGAGACGAAATTCACCGCGAAGATGCCGCGCCCGGCGAACAGCTTGCGGTTGGCGGCGGCGTAGGCGTTGTTCTTGGACAGAATGTCCTGCTCCACCTGCACCATGCGCGCCTGACTCATGCCCGGGGCATGGGCGCCCGCGCGCCCCTGGCCGTAGTGCGGGTGGTCGTGGCCGTGATCATGATGGTGGTCATGGTGATGATCGTGGCCATGGTGGTGATGGCGGCGCGGCGCATAGTCGAAGCCGCCCCGGGGATGGGCCGGCGCGCCGCCCTCGATCCTGGTTTCCCCTTCACCGCAGCCGCAAACCGTGCACATGCTCTCCCTCCTTCACTCCACTTCCATTTCCTTGACGCGCATCTCGGTGCCGCCCGTGGGCTGCACCTGGTAGCCGCCGCAGCGCGGGCAGGCGCTGTAGCGTTCCGCGATGGGCACGCTCTCGCTGCACTGCAGGCACCAGCCGCTGCCCGGCGTCTCGATGATCTCCAGGGCTGCGCCCTCGGCCACGCTGCCCCGGGTCACCGCATCGAAACAGAAGCGCATGGCCTCCGGCTCCACGCCCGACAGGGCGCCGATCTCCAGCCACACGACCCTGACGCGGCTGAAGCGCTCCCGCTGCGCGTGCTCCTCGATGATCTGCAACACGCCCTCCGCCAGGGACATTTCATGCATGGGTCGGGCTATCCACTTTCACTTCATGGGCGACGCAGGGATCCAGGGCGTGGGCCAGCAGGGCCGCGGCGCGCAGCACTTCCTCCTCGCTGCCCGCCCCATGGCCCGCCAGCCCTTGGACGTAGGCGCCCGCCGGGTGGAAATTCCATTCCGTCGGCGCCACGATGCGATAGCGGGCCACCCGCCCTCCTTTCAGTTCCACCCGGTGCATCAATACCCCGCGCGCCGTCTCCACCGCCGAAATGCCGCCCCCTTCGCCCAGAGCCGCTGCCTGCAGCCAAGGGCGCGCCGCTTCGCCGTGGCTGAGTTCCTGCAGCCGGCCCGCCAGGCGCGCCAGCTCCACCAGCCGGGCGAGCAGGCGCACCCCCACCGTGTTGCCGCGCCCGGCCAGGGCCGTTGCGATGAGCGCCTCGTCCTTGAGGCGCGCCAGCGCCCCCGTCTCCGCCGGCGCGTCGCGGCACGTGGGCGCCGCCGCGTAGTCCGCCGAGGTATCCATGGCCGGGGCCATCCCGTCCACCAGTTCCCGCGCCTCCAGCCAGGCCAGGAGCGGCACGGAGCTGCGTCCCAGGTCCAGGTCCCACACCCGCGCCAGGAGGCGCGCCCCGAGGCCCTCGCCCGCATCGAGCCAGGCCTGCAGCTGCGCCAGCCCGGCAAGGGCGGCGAAGCGTTCCGGCTCCATGACCAACACCTCCTTGCGCAGGAAGCCAGCCAGGTCCCAGGCCAGCACGCGCCAGGCGGTCAGGTCGCGCAGGTCCCCCTGCTCCTCCCACCAGGGCGCATGGGCCACGGCGCGGCGGCGCACGTCCTCGAAGCGGCGCCGCATGCCGATGAAGCCCTGCTGGTCCACCGGCTCGCCCAGGAGGGCAGGCAGGTCCAGGATCAGGCGCCACAAATGCTCGTGGGCGCACTCGGCGGCCACCATGAGCTCGCGCAGGCGCCGTACCCCGGCCCGGCCGGCGCGCCCGCTCGCCGCCTCCGCGGCTTCCGCCGCCGCCACCGCCTGGGCGCGCCCGCACACGCTGAACAGCAGGGGCACCAGCCCCACCGCCTCGGCCGCCGGCTTGCCTTCCAGCAGCCGGCATAACCCCGGTTGCCGAGCCGAGCGGACGGTCACTCCGGTTACGCGGTTACCATCCCATCCCAAACGAAGTTCCAGCCCACCCTCACCGATCATGGTGTTCACGCTCCTAAGGGAGGCTGCCGAATCAAGAAGTATGCCGAGCGCGCTGGAGGCATTTTTGCCATCCGTACAAGGGCTTGGAAAAATGCTTTCGGCCCCGATCCGAGCGCGTGGCTTCCGCCTCGACGGACAAGTTGGAAGGATGTTAACCGGTCAGGGAACTTGCATTCGTTGATTTGGATCAGTCAGCGGCTTACCGCGGACTGATTTGCGCGACCGAGAAGCCTGCCGAAGAACTGCCGCCGGCTCGAAGCGGGCCGCGGCGCAGCCGGCGCTTCCCGCTCTTCCTTGCGCGCCGCGGCGGCCTGTGCGGCCGGCGGCTGCAGCAGGGCTTCGCGCGCCGCCAGGGCGACCGTGCGGGCCATGGCCTGGTCGCCGAAGCGGTCCATGGGGGAGAACAGGGCGCAGGTCTGGAACTCCCCCACTTCCGGCTCGCGCCCGCCCAGGAAGGCGTACTCGCCCGAGGGAAAGCGGTGGAAGACGCGCTGGCCGTCGGCGACCGGGCGCCAGCCGGCCTCGGCGCCGGGCACAAGCACCAGGTTCATGAACCAGGGCGTGACCAGCACGCCCAGCCAGTGCTCCTGCCAGCGCGCGAAGCCCAGCGCCTCCACGGACAGGGCCGGATTGAGCACGGGCACGGCGGCCATGCGCTCGGCCTGGATGCGGCGGAAGGCCGCTTCCAGCAGGGGCGCGGGATCGGCCTCATGGATCATGTGGTCTCCGCCGCGCCGATAACCTCGGCCATCAGCGCCAGGGCTTCCAGGGCGCGGCCTTCCTCCACCTTCTCGTAGGCGAAGCCGCCGGCCTGCACCAGCAGGTAGTCGCCCAGGGCCACGTCTTCGTGCATGAGCATGAGGTTCACCTGGCGCTGCCAGCCAAAACACTCGACGCGGGCGCTGAGCCCGTCCAGTTCGATGACGCGGGAGGGAATGGCGAGGCACATGGTCAATGAACGGTTGCATGCGCCCGGGATCGGATGGCGATGCCGCGGGCGCGCAGTTCGTCCACGATCATCTCCACCACCTTCGGCACACAGGCCGCCACCTCGGGCGAGAGCCCCAGGCGCGTCTCCAGGGACAGGGGCTGCACGCCGAAAATGACCGTCTCCCGGGGCGGCTCGCCCAGGAACTCCAGGTCCGCCAGTACGTCCGAGAGGCCCACCTGGTGGGGCGAGAGCTTGGCGCGGAAGAACACCGGCACGTCCCCGCCGGCGATGCGCACGATGGAGCCGGGCGGCCTGCCCGCCTTCACCGCGTCCGTGACGACGAGCAGATCGGCACGGGAGAGGTCCTCCAGCAGCTCCATGCCCGAGGTGCCGCCATCAATGACTTCGACTTCCGCAGGCAGCAGCCACTGCTCGCGCAGGGCTTCGATGGCGCGCACGCCCACGCCCTCGTCGGAGAGGAGGATGTTGCCGATGCCCAGAACGACTATTCGCATGTGTTGCTCCCGTGACGAGTGACGAGTGACGAGTGACAACAACCGGCGCCACCGTCACCCGTCACTGCACTTTCACTGACACCACATTCCTCGATTCCATGTCCGTCAGATGCACCGCGCAGGCAAGGCAGGGATCGAAGGAGTGCACCGTGCGGATCACCTCCAGGGGCTTCTCCGCATCGGCCACCGGCGTGCCCTCCAGGCTGGCCTCGTAGGGTCCGGACGCATCTTTCTCGTTGCGCGGCGCGGCGTTCCAGGTGGTGGGCACGACGCACTGGTAGTTCTTGATCTTGCCGTCCTGAATCACGGCCCAGTGGGAAAGCAGGCCCCGCGGCGCCTGGTGGTAGCCGAAACCCATGATCTCGCCCTTGGGGAAGACGGGCTTGTTGAAGGTCTTGGTGTCCCCCTTGGCGATGTTGTCCATGAGCAGCTGCCACTGCTTCTGCAGGTTCTCCACCATCACGGCACAGACCACGGCGCGGGCGGCATGGCGGCCGATGGTGGAATGCAGGGCGTCCACCCCGATCTTGATCTTGCCCACCGCTTCCACGGTATTCACCAGCTTCGTCGTGTAGCGCTCCGCCGGCTCGTACTTGGCCGCGAGCCAGGCGAGTAGCCAGGAGAGCGGCCCCACCTGGGCGGGCTCCCCGTAGAAGGTGGGCGCCTTCACCCAGGAATACTTGCCGTCGTCCTCGAAGTCGGTGTACTCGGGGATGGTCTCGCCTTTGTAGGGATGCAGCGCGGCGGCTCCCTTGTACCAGGCGTGCTTGCTGCTCTCGGCCACCCCGTCGCGGAAGTAGGCGTCGTTGAAGCTCTTGATCTCCTTGAAAGTGGCCAGATCGCCGCCCTTGATGTAGCCGCCGGGCACGGCGAACTGGGTGCCCTTGGTGTCCAGGGGCAGATCCGGAGGCGAGAGGTAGTTCACCACGCCGCGGCCGATCTTGGTCCACTCGGCGTAGAGGGCGCCCACGGCGGCCACGTCCACCAGGTACACGTTGTTCACGAAGTCCTGCAGCTCGTCGATGTAGTGCCTGATGGCCAGCAGCCGCTCCACGCCCACCACCGACTGGGCATCCGTGGCGATGGCGTTGGACACCCCGCCCACCGCCACGTTCTGGATGTGGGGGGTCTTGGAGCCGAGGATGGAGACGATCTTGTTGGCCTTGCGCTGCACTTCCAGGGCCTGCAGGTAGTGGGCCACGGCGAGCAGGTTCACTTCCGGCGGCAGCTTCATGGCCGGGTGGCCCCAGTAGCCGTTGGTGAAGATGCCCAGTTGGCCCGTCTGCACGTAGCTGTTCAGCTTCTCATGCACCGCCTTCATCTCGTGGCGGCCGTTTAGCTTCCACGATGAGAGGCTTTCGGCCAGAGATGCGGTCTTGCCGGGATCGGCCTTGAGCGCCGAGACCACGTCCACCCAGTCCAGGGCGGACAGGTGATAGAAGTGCACGATGTAGTCATGGATGGAGTGGGCCGCGATGATCATGTTGCGGATGTACTGGGCGTTGAGCGGCACCTCCAGCTGCAGGGCGTTCTCCACCGCCCGCACCGAGGTGATGGCATGCACCGTGGTACACACGCCGCAGATGCGCTGGGTGATGGCCCAGGCATCCCGCGGGTCGCGCCCGACCAGGATCTGCTCCACGCCCCGCCACATCTGGCCCGACGCCCAGGCCTTCTTCACCTTCCCGCCGTCGATGTCGCAGTCGATGCGCAGATGGCCTTCGATCCGGGTGATGGGATCGATCGTGATTCGCTTGGACATGCTTCAGTCTCCTCGATTCGTTATTTGGCGGCCGCGGCTTGCGCGGGGAGCACCGGCAGGGTGCGCACGAAGATGATGTAGGCCAGCACTTCGAAGGCGATCAGGCCGATGGTGACCATGAGCTCGGGCAGGGCCGGGAAGTAGTGCCAGCCGGGGCCCGTCTCGTAGCCCACGAGATAGCCGTTGATGCGCAGGAGGAACCCGCCCAGCATGAGCAAGAGCCCGGAGAGGAAGAGCTTCGCCGGATTGCGCCGCGCGGCGTCCGAAGCCAGCAGCACCAGGGGCGCGGCGAAGGCGATCATCTCCAGCCAGAACATGAGCGCCTCCAGGCTGAAGGCGAGGGCCGTGCCGAGGGCGCCGCGCAGTACCAGATCGCCCACGCGCAGCGCGAGGTAGGCCGCCAGCAGCCAGTACATGATCTTCGACATGGGGGCCAGCAGCTCCGTCTCCATGCCCCGCTTGAAGCCGGTGGCGGCGAGGGTCGCCTCGAAAATCACCACCGCGAAGCCCAGCAGCACCGCCGTCATCAGGTAGATGAGGGGCAGCAGCGCCCCCGACTGCCACAGGGGATGCACCTGGTAGCCGAAGACATAGAGCAGCGAGCCCAGGGAGGACTGGTGCATGGAGGGCAGCAGCACGCCCAGGGCGATGAAGAAGAAGAGCAGCTTGTTGAGCTTCCGCTTCGCGTCCTTCATGCCGAACTTCTCGAGGAAGGCGGGCGCGAACTCGATCCACATCACCACGATGTAGGCCGAGATGCACACCGCCACCTCGAACATCACCGAGCCCGGCTGGGCGTACCCGGGCCACAGGATGTGCCAGAAGTTCCACCAGCGGCCCAGGTCGAAGAGCACCCCAACGCCCGCCAGCGTGTAGCCGAACAGGCTGGCAAGCAGCGCCGGACGCACCAGCGGGTGGTACTCGCCCCGGTTGAAGATGTACACCAGCAGGGCCATGACGAAGCCGCCGCAGGCGAAGGCCGAGCCGATCACCACGTCGTAGACCACCCAGATGCCCCAGGGGTAGCCGTCGTTCAGATTGGTGACCGCCCCCAGGCCGTTGACGAAGCGGTAGAGCAGGATCGCCGCGGCGAGCACCGAGAGCAGGCCCAGCAGCGTCGTCAGCGGCGTCACCAGCCGCCCGCCCAGGGGCGCGGGAGCATGGGTGTGGTTAGCCATTGTTCTCCTCCTCGGGCTTGACGTTGCGCTTGGCCACATAGGTGAGCACCCCCAGGAAGGCGAGCGGCGCGATCAGCCCGCCGTAGAGGGTGCGCTGCAGGGTCTCCGACTCGGCGGCGTAGGAGCGCTCGGGCAGCTGCGGGTAGCCCAGCTTCTCGAAGGGCACGCCCGAGAGCATCATCATCTGCGTGCCGCCCAGCTCCTTCTCCCCATACACGTGGTCCACATAGCGGCCGACCACGTTGGGATAGCTCTGGTCGGGGCCGCCGAGTTTTCCGCGCGGGAACATGGCCGTGGTACCCGGCTTGAGGCTCTTCCTGCGGGCGATCTCCTGCTTGATGTCGGCCACGGTGCCGTAGAGGGTGGCGCCGGTGGGGCATACTTCCGCGCAGGCGGCGTATTTGCCGTCCTTCCAGCGCTGCCGGCAGAGCTGACACTTGGAAATCTGCGGCACCGCCTGGTCGTAGGTGAAGCGCGGCACGCCGAAGGGGCAGGCCGCCACGCAGTAGCGGCAGCCGATGCACGCGTCCTTGTCGTAGCTCACCACGCCGGTCTTCGGGTCCTTGGTCATGGCCGAGACCGGGCAGGCGGACACGCAGGAGGGATCCACGCAGTGCAGGCAGCTCTTCTTGACAAAGGCATAGCCGCCGGCTTCCGCGTCCTTCACCTTCGCCTCGCCGTCCCGGTAGACCTTGATGACGTTGAGGGTCTTGCCGGAGAGGTCCAGGGGTGTATCCCAGAGCTGCTCCTGGGTGGAAAACTCGGGGGGCATGCCGTTGGCTTCCTTGCAGGCGGCGACACAGGCCTTGCAGCCCACGCACAGGGTGGAATCGAAGAGCAGGCCCACCGCTTCGGTCGGGAGCTGCTTGTTCTCGCGCGCCCGGGCCGGGCAGGTGGCCGCGCCCGCTGCGAGGGCGGCCGCGCCGGCGGCGGCGCTCTTGAAGAATTTGCGCCGGTCCATGATCACTCGCCCTTGCCCTGTTGGGCACCCGGCTTGGCTTCTTCGCCCTTGCCCAGGTTCCTGGCGAGCATGGCCGCGCCCCCCGCCGCCGCGCCGGCGATGGCGGCCAGGGCCGCCGCGGCGGCGAAGCTGCCCTTGCCCTGCTCCTCCACGATGCGGGGATAGGACACGGGCGGCTGCACGTTTTTCAGCACCGCCGTCTGGTGGATGGGCTTGGCGAAGCCCACGCCCTTCTCAGTGCAGCCGATGCAGGGATGGCCGCAGGCCACGGGCCAGTTGGACTCGCCCACGTCGCCGAAGCCGATGGTGGAGCAGTTGGCGTAGGTTTCCGGGCCCTTGCAGCCCAGCTTGTACAGGCAGTAGCCCTTGCGGTGGCCCTCGTCGCCGAACTCCAGGGCGAAGCGGCCCGCATCGAAGTGGGCGCGCCGCTCGCAGTGATCGTGAATAAGGCGCGAGTAGGCGAACTTGGGTCGGCCCAGCTCATCCGCTTCGGGCAGCTTGCCGAAAGTCAGGAAGTGTACGGCGGTGGCGAGGAAGTTGTAGGGGTTGGGCGGACAGCCCGGAATGGTCACCACCGGCTTGCCCAGAACCTGGCCGACGCTGGAGGCGCCCGTGGGGTTGGGGTCGGTGGAGGGCATGCCGCCCCAGGAGGCGCAGGAGCCCATGGCGATGACGGCGGCCGCATCGGCGGCCACTTCCCTCAGCATGTCGATCGCCTTCTGGCCGCCCACCTTGCAGTAAATGCCGTTGTCCTTGACGGGAATGGCCCCTTCCACCACCAGGATGTACTTGCCCTTGTTCGCCTTCATGGCGGCCCTGCGGGCTTCCTCGGCCTGGTGGCCGGCGGCGGCCATGAGGGTTTCGTGGTAGTCGAGGGAGATGAGGTCGAGGATCAGCTTCTCGATGGTGGGGTGCTCGGCCCGCAGCAGGGACTCGGAGCAGCCCGTGCATTCCTGGAAGTGCAGCCAGATGACCGAAGGCCGCCTGGCCTTCTCCACGGCCTTGGCGATGGCCGCCTCCGCCCCGGCGGGCAGGCCCAGCGTGGCGGCGGTGGCGGCGCAGAACTGCAGGAACTCGCGCCGGCTGATACCCAGGCGATTCACCACCGCGCCTGCGGCTTCCCCTGCTTCCTCGAAAAAAATTTCGCTCATGTTGTCGGACCCCTGGTTGGCTTGGCACCCCCGGCACCGGCCGGGCTCCTCCTTGTAATGGCTGGATTGCGCTTGCGCGACCCTGGCAGGCGGGACGCGGCGGGGCCTTCACATCAAGTTTCGTGCCCGGCCGGGCCGGGACGGGACAACCCGGCAGATCAACGACTTGGAAGGCGGAAGGGGAGATGGGGGCAAAACCTGGCGCAGCGCGACTGCCAGCCGGGCTTGCGAAGCGAAAAGCAGATTTCCACGGTCCGATCGCTGTTTAATTTATATATCAATTATTTATGTTTGATCACAGGACCGGCTGGCAGTTGGAACGCGTCCGTCGCTGAGGGACCAATCGGTTTCGAACCGGGATCCTCCGCGTCGAGCCATAACAAAAAAGCCGCACGCGGCGGCTTTCTCGGATCTTCAACGACCTGATCTTCTGGTAGGCGCGATTGGACTCGAACCAACGACCCCCACCATGTCAAGGTGGTGCTCTAACCAGCTGAGCTACGCGCCTGGAAGGGGCGAATTGTACTGGAAATCCGCGCCGGTATCAAAGGCGACCTAGTTTTCGCCCCAGGCGGCAAGAAATTCCCGCCAATGGGGCTGGTCGAGCTTGGCCAGGGCGGCGCGTACGGCGGCCAGCTCGCGCTCCAAGCCCTGCCGGTCCAGGGCACCGCGCATCAGCTGGAAGCGCAGGAACACCAGGAAGGTGTTCACCACGTCGGTCTCGCAGTAGTCACGTATCTCGTCAATGCGCCCGGCCCGGTACGCCGACCACACCGCAGAGCCGTCCATGCCCAGCTTGCCCGGCAGGCCCATCAGCTTGGCCAACTCGTCGAGGGGCGCATTGGCGCGCGGCTGATACAGCGCCAGCAGGTCCATGAGGTCCAGATGGCGCGTATGGTACCGGCTGATGTAGTTGTTCCACTTGAAGTCGCGGCTGTCTGCGTAATCGCCCTCGCCCATGTCCCAGTAACGGCTGGCGCTCACCCCATGGATCAGGCCACGGTAGTGCAGCACCGGCAGATCGAAACCGCCGCCATTCCAGGAGACCAGCTGGGGGGTGAACTTCTCGATGCCGTCGAAGAAGCGTTGGATGATCTCCGCCTCCCCTTGCGGGTCGCACAGGGACCACACGGCGAAGCGGTCCTGGTCGCGCAGGGCGCAGGAAATGACGACCACCCGCTGCAGGTGCAGCGGCAGGAAGTCGCCGCCGGTGGCCGCGCGCCGCTTCTGGAAGGCAAGTTCGGCGACTTCGTCGTCGGTGAGCGCCGCATCCAGGCCGTACAGCCGGCGGATGCCGGCCACGTCGGGCACGGTCTCGATGTCGAAAGCGAGGGTGGGCATCACTTCCTGACCCACTCGCCGCGCGCGTTCTGGACCCACCAGCCGGGCTGGGCCTTGTCGATCCAGCGCTGGGCGAAGGTGGCGCGCACGTCCGCCTCCCACTCCGGGTGGCCGTTGGCGCGGGCGATCTCCCGGTACAGGGCGGCGCGGTCGCTGTTCTCGGCGGCGACCAGGGCGGCGACCTGCTGGCGCTGCGCCAGGGCTATGGCGTTGGCATCGCGCACGGCGATGCGTCCGTCCTGGGTCAGGCCTACGGCGCCGGAGGCGTAGTGGGGCGCCAGCTGGCTGTGGCGCTGCTGCATGGCGTTCTTCAGGGCGGCGATGGCAGGCGTGTCGATCTCCAGGTTGCCCTGGGCCCGGGCCAGGCCGGCCAGGAGCAGGCACAGGAGCCACATCAGGTTCTTGAGCGCTTTCATAGCCGTCTTCCTCATTGCTTGGCCGGTTCGGACGATTGCGGCGGCTCGGGTTTGCCGGCCCCCTCCTTGTCCTTGAGCTGCCACACTTCCTCGATGATCTTGTCTGCCGCCTTCTCGGCCGCGGCCGCCGGGAAGTAGATGTTGATGGTGACGCAGCCGGCGAGGGGCAGGACGAGGGCTGCCGCAGCGGCGCAGAGGACTCTTCTTCCCATTGCTCCATTCCTATTCGATGATCGGCTTGTTGCCGGCCGTGATGCGCTGCAGGCGCGACACCAGCTCGTCCCAATCGACGCGGCGATTGTAGCCGATGACGTTGATGGCCGGGACGCCGCCGCCCTTGACGATCACATAGCCCTGGCGCGCCGGCTCCACCCCGCCCATCTCGCACACGCCCGCCCGCAGCGTGCAGGACAACCCCAGCTTCGAGTAGCCGAATTCCTCGAAGAAGCGCAGGAAGCTGCGCTGGATCGCCGCGGCCGCGCCCGCCCCGCCCAGGGCCGAGATGTTCTGCACCGCCCGCTGGCTGATGCGCTTGCGGTAGTCGCCGGGGCTGCTTTCGACCCGGGCGCTGAAGCTCGCAGGCCGGCGCCCGACCAGCTCCAGGCCGCGGATAGTGGCGTCCACATAGCCGGTGATGCTGCCGAAGGAGAAGGTTTCCGTCAGCTGGCCCAGGTCGATGTGGCGCGCCTCGGCATCGGCATAGAGCCGCGGCACGCTGCCCAGGGGATCCACCACCCGCAGCTTGTCTAGCACCACATAGCCGTCGAACACCTGGATGATCAACGCGCCGTCCAGGCTCAGGGTTGATCCGCCATAGCGCATGCTGGGTATGGTCGCAGTCACGCTGCCCGCCATGGAGGGCAGGCCCAGCGCCTCGGTCAGGCGGCGCATGGAGACGGGATAGAGGGCGCCGCCCACCCGCCCCTGCCACTGCGCGCCGCGGCGCGCCACCTCCAGCCCCTCGACCAGCACGGCGCCGTCGAGGAAAGGAATCTCGGCCCGGGGCATGGTGAAAGCAAATCCATGCATGTGCAGCGGCAGGGAGAAGGGCCCCAGGGGGATGCGCCCGAAGTTGCCGCCGGCGGCGGAGAGCTCGGCCTGCGTCGCCTGGTCGCGGCGCCAGGGGATGTCGGCGTTGACGCCGCGCAGTCCGAAGCGTCCCCGGTTTTCCTGCAAGGACACGTCGGACAGAGCCAGATCGAGCAGGGACAGCCCCTCCCCTTCCCAGGCCGCCGCCACCCGCAGCTTGCCCGTCAGCGCCACCTCAGGCCAGGCGTGGCTCTCCAGCAGGGGCTTGAGAAACACCGGGGCGGCCCGGGCAAGATCGATCTCGTCGGTGTCCCAGCGCCCCCTGATGAGGCGGGAGGCGGAACGATCCCACTCTCCCGAGAATGTCGCCGTCCCCATAGCCGCCAGGTCCAGGCGCCCCGCGGCCACCGTCAGCCGCCGGGGCTCCAGGCGGCCCGAAGCCTCCAGGCGGTATCCGGCAGAGGCAAGGTAAAAGGGCTTGAGATAAACCTCACCCGCGTCCCAGTGCAGTTGCGCGCGCCATTGCCAGGCGCCCCCCTGGCGACGGGCCTCGGCGACCAGGCGGCCGGCGATCTTGTCGCCGGCATGCTCCCCGGCCGCATCGCTGAAGGACAGCCGGGTGATCGACAAGTCAGCGGCCATCGCCGCGCCGCCGGCGCGCCAAGTGGCGTGGCCGTTCGTCCGGCCGGCGACACCCGCGACCGCCAGGGCCGGAAGGAAACGGTGCAGGCGTCCCAGTTCGGCGTTGCGCAGGGTGACGTCGACAGCACGCGGGGTGGCGCGCACGGCCCAGGTCTCGCCCGGCGCCGGCTGCAGCGTCAGCTCCAGGGACTGGGCCTGGGGCGCATAGCTGAAGCGCAGGGGCAGCGTTTCCCTGGCAGCCCCGTCGGTGACCAGTTCGCCCCTCGGACAGTCGAGGCGCGCCGCCGACCAGCGCAGGGCCGCGCAACGCAGCCTCACATCCGTGAGCTCCAGGTCGGCGGCGCGCAGGCGGGCGATGCGCAGTTCCGCCGGTCCTTCGTTTCCCACGGACGCCAGCCGCAGCGTCACGCCGCGGGCCGAAAACAGCGGATGGGACAGGGATTCGATGTGGAGGTCGAGATCGGGCGCCGCCGGCGGCGCCCCCACCCCCAGGAGGATGAGCCCGGCGGCGCCCAGCAGGCGCCGCTCAGGCCGGGAACACGCCGGTGGACAGATACCGGTCACCGCGATCGCAAACGATGGTGACGATCACCGCGTTGCGTACTTCCTGGGAGATGCGCAGGGCCACGCACATGGCGCCGCCGGAGGAGATGCCGGCGAAGATGCCCTCTTCCCGCGCCAGCCGGCGGGTCATTTCCTCGGCGTCGGCCTGGCTCACGTATTCCAGGCGGTCCACCCGCGACTTGTCGTAGATGCGCGGCAGATAGGCTTCGGGCCACTTGCGGATGCCGGGGATCTGGGAGCCCTCCTGCGGCTGGCAGCCGATGATCTGGATGGCCGGGTTCTTCTCCTTGAGGAAGCGCGACACGCCCATGATGGTGCCGGTGGTGCCCATGCTGGAGACGAAATGGGTGACCCTCCCCTCGGTGTCGCGCCAGATCTCCGGGCCGGTGCCCTCGTAGTGGGACAGGGGATTGTCGGGATTGGCGAACTGGTCGAGGATGATGCCCTTGCCTTCGTCACGCATTTTCTCCGCCACGTCCCGGGCCATTTCCATGCCGCCCTGCTCGGGGGTCAGGATGATCTCCGCGCCGAAGGCGCGCATGGTCTGGCGCCGCTCCACCGACAGGTGCTCCGGCATCACCAGCACCATGCGGTAGCCCATCATGGCCGCCGCCATGGCCAGCGCAATGCCGGTGTTGCCGCTGGTGGGCTCGATCAGGGTGTCGCCCGGCTTGATGTCGCCGCGCGCCGCGGCGCGCTTGATCATGGACAGGGCCGGCCGGTCCTTCACCGAACCGGCGGGGTTGTTGCCCTCCAGCTTGGCGAGAATCACGTTGCTGGTGTCGCCCGGCAGGCGCTTGAGCCGCACCAGTGGCGTGTTGCCGACGAAATCTTCCAGGGTCTTGTACATATCACTCCTTGCGGCTGGGGCGCTTCAGGCGCGCCGCAGCAGTTCCTCCACATAACGCTTGACACCCTCCTCGACCGGCGCGAAGGGCTCTTCATAGCCGGCGCGGCGCAGCAGGGTCAGGTCCGCTTCCGTATAACTCTGGTACTTGCCCTTCAGGGCCTCGGGAAAGGGCACGTATTCGATGGCGCCCTGGGCGAGCAGCTGCGACAGGCTCAGGGGCGGTTCGCCGCGCACCGCGCGGCAGGCATTGACGGTCGCCACCGCCACGTCGTTGAAGGACTGGGCGCGGCCGGTGCCGAGGTTGTAGATCCCCGACAACTCCCCGTGCTCCAGGAAGTACAGGTTCACCTTGACCACGTCATCCACGAAGACGAAATCCCGCCGCTGCTCGCCGTTGCCATAGCCGCCGGAGCCCTCGAACAGGCACACCCGGCCGTCGGCCTGGAACTGGTTGAAGAAATGGAAGGCCACCGAGGCCATGCGCCCCTTGTGGGCCTCGCGCGGGCCATAGACGTTGAAGTAGCGGAAGCCGGCGATCTGGGATCCGGCCTCCGGCAGCCGGCGGCGCACCACCTGGTCGAACAGGAACTTGGAATAGCCGTAGACGTTCAGTGGCCCCTCGAACTCCCGGGCCTCGCGGAACACCGTGCCGCCGCCATACACCGAGGCCGAGGAGGCGTACAGCAGGGGGATCTCCTGGTCCTGGCAGAAGTCCAGCAGCCGCACCGAGTACCGGTAGTTGTTGGCCATCATGTAGCGGCCGTCCTGCTCCATGGTGTCGGAGCAGGCGCCCTGGTGCAGCACCGCCTCGATGGCGTTGTCGAAGTCGCCCACCTCCAGGCGCTCGATGAACTCCTGCTTGTCGATGAAATCGGCGACGTCGCAGTCCACCAGGTTGCGGAACTTGTCGGCGCGGCTGAGATTGTCCACCGCAATGATGTTGGTGATGCCGCTCGCATTGAGGGCAGCCACCAGGTTGGAGCCGATAAAGCCGGCCGCCCCCGTTACCACGTAATACATTCTTTCCTCCCGCGGCTACAGGGCCGCGCGCAATTCGTCCAGATGAACCACTGCGGTGCCCAGCTTGCCGACGACGATGCCCGCCGCCCGGTTGGCCAGGCGCATGGCAGCGATCGCGTCGGCACCGCTCGCCAGCATCACCGCCAGGGTGGCGATGACCGTGTCGCCGGCGCCGCTGACATCATAAACCTCCCGCGCCTGGGCCGGCTCGTGAACCGCCTCGCCATCGCGAAACAGGGTCATGCCCTCCTCGCTGCGCGTCACCAGCAGGGCATCCAGCTTCAGGTCGTGGCGCAGCTGCGCCGCCTTGCGCCGCAACTCGTCCTCGCTGCCCCAGCGGCCCACCACCTGGCGCAGCTCGGCACGGTTGGGGGTGAGCAGGGTGGCGCCGGCGTAGCGCGAATAATCGTCCCCCTTTGGGTCCACCAGCACGGGCTTTCCTGCTGACCGTGCCAGCCCGATCATCGCGCCGATATGGGTGAGGCCGCCCTTGCCGTAGTCCGATAGCACCACCACGTCATACTGGGCCAGCTTGCGTTCGAAGTCTGCCAGCTTGGCGGTCAGCACCTCGTGAGTGGGGGAGTTCTCGAAGTCGATGCGCAGCAGCTGCTGCTGGCGGCCGATGACGCGCAGCTTGATGGTGGTCGCCAGTTCGGCGTCCTTGTGCAGGCTGGCTTCGACTCCTTCCGCCTCCATGAGGCGTGCCAATGCGCCCCCCGCCTCGTCCTGGCCCACCACCGACAGCAGGCAGGCGTGGGCCCCCAGGGCCGCGGCGTTGCGCGCCACGTTGGCGGCGCCGCCGGGGCGCTCCTCGGTGCGCTCGATCTTGACCACGGGCACGGGCGCTTCCGGCGAAATGCGGCTCACGTCGCCGAACCAGTAGCGGTCCAGCATGACATCGCCCACCACCAGTACGCGGGCACGGCGGGTATCGGGAAGAGTGAGAGCGACGTTGTGCATCAGCGGCGTCCGATCGCGAAATACTCTATGCCTTCGGCGCGCATCTCGGCGGGATCGTAGAGATTGCGGCCGTCGAAGATGACGGGCTGCCTGAGGCGCGCCTTGATGGTGGCGAAATCGGGGCTGCGGAATTCCTTCCACTCCGTGACGATGACCAGGGCATCGGCACCGTGCAGGGCATCCAGGGGCGAGGCGGCATAGGCGATGCGGCCGTCATCGCCGAACACGCGCCGCGCTTCGGTCATGGCCACCGGATCGTAGGCGTGCACGTGCGCGCCGCGCCCCAGCAGTTCTGCCACGACGGTACGGCTGGGCGCCTCGCGCATGTCATCGGTATTGGGTTTGAACGCCAGCCCCCACAAGGCGAAGCGCCGGCCGGTGAGATCTTCGCCGAAGCGCGCCACGATCTTGCGCCCGAGGACGCGTTTCTGGGCCTCGTTCGCCTGCTCCACCGCCCGCAGCACGCCCAGGTCGCCGCCCGCTTCCCGGGCCGTGCGGATCAGGGCCTTCACGTCCTTGGGGAAGCACGAGCCGCCGTAGCCGCAGCCGGGATACAGGAATTGGTAGCCGATGCGCGGATCGGAGCCGATGCCCTGGCGCACCAGCTCGATGTCGGCACCCAGGCGCTCGGCCAGGTTGGCCAGCTCGTTCATGAAGGAGATGCGCGTGGCGAGCATGGCGTTGGCGGCGTACTTGGTCAGCTCGGCGGAGCGCACGTCCATGACAATGAGGCGGGAGTGCGAGCGTTGGAACGGCGCGTACAGGTGGCGCATCAGCTCCACCGCCCGGGGCTGCTCGGCACCGACGATGATGCGGTCGGGACGCATGAAGTCCTCCACGGCGGCGCCTTCCTTGAGGAACTCGGGATTGGAGACGACGCTGAACTCGAGGTCCACGCCGCGCCTCGCCAGTTCCTCGCTCACGGCTTCCCGCACCTTGTCGGCGGTGCCCACGGGCACGGTGGACTTGTCCACAATCACCCGGTAGCCGTCCATGTGGCGGCCCACGGCGCGCGCCGCCTCCAGCACATGGCGCAGGTCGGCGGAGCCGTCCTCGTCGGGAGGCGTGCCGACAGCGATGAACTGCACCACGCCGTGGGCGACCGCCGCCGCCACGTCGGTGGTGAAGCGCAGGCGCCCGGCGGCGCGGTTGCGCGCCACCATTTCCTGGAGCCCGGGCTCATAGATGGGGATGCCGCCTTCGTTCAGGATGCGGATCTTGTCCGGGTCCACGTCCAGGCACAGGACGTCGTTGCCCACTTCGGCCAGGCAGGTGCCGCTGACCAGGCCCACGTAACCGGTTCCGATGACGGTAATCTTCATAAGGTCCAAAAGGGTAACGGGTGACGGGTGACGAGTAACAGAAGCGGCGTCACTCGTCACCCGTCACGCGTCACGGCGTCAAGTCAAACTCCTCCGTGCGCTTGGGGGGATAGGTTTCCCAGCCGCCGCAGGCGGGGCAGCGCCAGTAGAACTGGCGCGCCTTGAAGCCGCAGGCATCGCAGCGGTAGCGGGCCACGCGCCGGGTGTGGCTGTGGATCAGGTTCTTCATCAACTCCAGGTCCGCGCGCCGCTCCACGGGAGCGCCTATCAACTGGGCCTCCAGCAGCTTGTCCAGGCCGATCAGGGTGGGATTGCGCCGCATCTCGTCGCGTACCAGGTTGTAGGCGGCTTCGGCGCCGGTTTCTTCCAGCTCCCACTGGGACACGGAATCCAGCAGGTCCAGGGACGGGTACTCCGCCAGGTAGCTGCGCAGCAGCTGCAGGCCCTGCTCGCTGCGTCCCAGCTTCTTGTAGGCATCCCGCAGCTTGCCGGCGACCAGCGCCAGATAGACCGGATTCTGCTGCTCGATGCGCTTCCAGGTTTCGATGGCTTTGTCGTAATCGCCCTCCGCATACGCCAGGTCGCCCAGCAGGATGGTGGCGCGCACACACTTGCGGTTGGTCGCCAGCGCCTCCTCCAGCAGCGGCCGCGCCGCTTCCGGCCGCGAGTGGGCGATTTCGTCGGCCGCCAGCTCGCAATAGAAATTGGCGATCTCCTTGTGCCACAGATGGCCCGAATGGCTGGGCAGCTGGCGGGCGATGTCGATGGCCTTGCGCCACTCCTTTTCCTGCTGGTAGATCTCGAGCAGGTAGCCGAGAGCCCCTTCGTTCAGGGTGGTGCCCTTCAAACGCAGGAAGATTTCCTCAGCCCGGTCCAGCAGCCCGGCCTTCAGGAAATCCTGGCCCAGTTCGGACAGGGCGTTCAGGCGCTGTTCCTCGTTCAGCCCGTCCCGGTCCACCAGGCTCTGGTGCATGCGTATGGCACGGTCCGTTTCGCCGCGCCGGCGGAACAGGTTGCCCAGGGCGAAATGCAGCTCCACGGTCTCCGGGTCCACCTTGACCGCCTCCAGAAAGGCGTCGATTGCCTTGTCCGGCTGCTCATTGAGCAGAAAGTTGAGGCCCCTGAAATAGGAGCGCGGCAGGGTGCGCGATTCCCTGACCAGGTGCTTGATGTCGATGCGCGCCGCCACCCAGCCGAGGACGAAGAACAGGGGAAATGCCAGCAGCCACCACAGCTCGAAATCCATGACCGGCGCGTCTTTTCCCTAAGAGATCGGTTCCGCGGTGCGCGCCAGCTCCTGCTGCAGGCGCAGAATTTCCCGCCGCTGGCGCAGCACGGTTGCCAGCACGGCGCTTAAGCCCACCGCGGCGCCGGCAAGAAAGAACAGGAACATCACCATCACCAGCGGCGTCTGCCACGCGGTATCGAAGAAGAAACGCACCGTGACGACGGCGCTGTTCTTCACCGAGAAACCGAGAAGAAACACGAACACCACGAGCCACAGCGAACGTATCAGGTAGCGCATATCAGAAACGTAAAAAAGGGCGGCACCGGTTGGTGCCGCCCGTCTATCGGTTTGCGATTACCGAGCAGGATGCGTCAATTCAGCTGATCGACGCGCTCGCGCAATTCCTTGCCGGCCTTGAAGTGCGGCACATACTTCTCCGGCACCTGGACCCGATCTCCCGACTTGGGATTGCGGCCCACCCGCGGCGGGCGGTAGTTCAGCGCAAAGCTGCCGAACCCACGAATCTCGATGCGATCGCCGCGCGCCAGCGCGGCGGTCATGGCATCGAGAATCATCTTGACCGCGTAATCGGCGTCCTTGGCCACCAGCTGGGGGAAACGCGCCGCCAGCCTGGTAATCAACTCCGATTTGGTCATGCTCGATTCTGCCACTTATTGTTGAGGGTTGTTGAGCTTGGCTTTGAGCAGTGCCCCCAGGTTGGTCGTACCGCTGGCCGCCGAGCTCTCGGCCTGCAGCTTCTGCATGGCCTCGGCCTGCTCGGCCTGGTCCTTGGCCTTGATGGACAGATTGATCGAGCGGGACTTCCGATCCACGTTGATGATCATGGCCTCGATGGCGTCCCCTTCCTTGAACAGGGAGCGCAGATCGTCGATGCGGTCGCGCGACGCCTCGGAAGCGCGCAGATAGCCCTCCACATCGTCGGACAGCTGGATCACCGCCCCCTTGGCATCGACGCTCTTCACCGTGCCGCGCACCACGCTGTTCTTGTCGTGGGTGGCGATGTAGTTCGTGAAGGGGTCGCCTTCGAGCTGCTTGATGCCCAGGGAGATGCGCTCGCGCTCCACGTCGATGGACAGCACCACCGCCTCGACCTCGTCGCCCTTCTTGAAGTTACGCACGGCTTCCTCGCCGGGCTGCGACCAGGACAGGTCGGACAAATGCACCAGGCCGTCGATGCCGCCGGGCAGGCCGATGAACACGCCGAAGTCGGTGATGGACTTGATCTGGCCGCGCACCTTGTCGCCCTTCTTGTGGTTCATGGCGAAGTCTTCCCACGGGTTGGGCATACACTGCTTCATGCCCAGGGAGATGCGGCGGCGCTCCTCGTCGATCTCGAGGATCATCACCTCCACCTCGTCGCCCAGCTGGACGACCTTGGAAGGATGGACGTTCTTGTTGGTCCAGTCCATCTCGGACACGTGCACCAGGCCTTCGATGCCCTGCTCCACTTCCACGAAGGCGCCGTAGTCGGTCAGGTTGGTGACCTTGCCGAACAGGCGGGTGCCTTGGGGATAGCGGCGGGAAATGCCCACCCACGGATCTTCGCCCAGCTGCTTGAGGCCCAGGGAGACGCGGTTCTTCTCCTGGTCGAACTTGAGCACCTTGGCGGTGACCTCGTCGCCCACGTTGAGCACTTCCGAAGGATGACGCACGCGGCGCCAGGCGAGGTCGGTGATGTGCAGCAGGCCGTCGATGCCGCCCAGATCCACGAACGCGCCGTAGTCGGTGATGTTCTTGACGATGCCCTTGACCACCGTGCCCTCCTTGAGGGAGGCGAGCAGCGCCTCGCGCTCTTCGCCCTGGGTGGCTTCGAGCACGGCGCGGCGCGACAGCACCACGTTGTTGCGCTTACGGTCGAGCTTGATGACCTTGAATTCGAATTCCTTGCCTTCGTACGGCGTCGTGTCCTTCACTGGACGGATGTCCACCAGAGAGCCCGGCAGGAAGGCGCGGATGCCATTGGTCATGACGGTCAGACCGCCCTTGACCTTGCCCGTGATCACGCCCTTGACCAGGTTGCCTTCGTTCAAGGCCTTCTCCAGGTCGTTCCAGGCGGCGATGCGCTTGGCCTTCTCGCGCGACAGGCGGGTTTCGCCGTAACCGTCCTCAAGCATCTCGATGGCAACGCTGACATAGTCGCCGGCCTTGACGTCCACCTCGCCACGGTCGTTGCGGAACTCATCGATGGGAATGAAGCTCTCGGACTTGAGCCCGGCGTTGACCACGACGAAATTCTGATCGACGCGCACGACTTCCGCGGTGATCACTTCACCGGCGCGCATCTCCTGGCGCGACAGGCTTTCTTCGAAGAGGGAGGCAAAACTTTCTAGGGGTTGAGCGGGTTGGGACGAAACAGCGGGGGTTGCAGTAGCCATAAAAAACCTAATACCGCCTCGCGGCGGCAGTCATGTTGAACAACGCCGCCGAACGACGCCCGAAGACCGCGGCCGCGGCCATCCGGCATCCGAAGAAACACCCCGCACTAGCCCTTTCACTTGCCGGCGCGGCGTCCGTATCGGCGACACCATCTAATCGCGCGGCCCCAGCTTGGCTGCCACCAGGTCGAGCACGCCGGCTACGGCTTGTTCGATGGTAAGCGAGGTGGTATCCAGCAAGGTGGCATCCGCGCACTTCTGCAGGGGCGCCACGCTGCGCGCGCTGTCGCGCTCATCGCGCTGGCGGATATCCTGCAAAAGACTGTCTATATTAGCAGCCAAACCTTTTTCGATCAACTGTTTATAGCGGCGCTCGGCGCGCGCCTGGACGCTCGCGGTGAGGAAAACCTTGACGGTGGCATCGGGAAACACCACCGAGCCCATGTCCCGCCCCTCCGCCACCAGTCCCGGCGGCCGCCGGTAGTCCCGCTGGCGCTGCAGCAGGGCGCGGCGCACGGCCGGCAGGGCAGCCACGCGGGAGGCGCCCGCCGAACATTCCTCGCTGCGGATGGCGTCGGTCACGTCGTCGCCGTCCAGGCGTACCCGCCCATCGGCGAAGCTCGCGGGCAGCGCCGCTGCCAGCCGCGCCAGGGCCGGCTCGTCGTCCAGATCCAGGTCCTTGCGCAGGGCGGCGAGCGCCACCAGGCGGTAAAGGGAGCCGCTGTCCAGGTAATGGAAGCCCAGGTGCCGGGCCACCAGGGCCGCCACCGTGCCCTTGCCCGAGGCCGAGGGTCCGTCGATGGCGATGACGGGTATCGAAGCATCCATGGAATCGTCAGCGCCGCACAATGGCTGCGAAGCGCTCGAAATAGTCGGGAAAGGTCTTGTTCACGCACCGGGGATCGTTGATGCGCACCGGCACCCCCGCCAGGGACACCAGGGAAAAACACATGGCCATGCGGTGATCGTCGTAGGTGTCGATGGCCACCCCCGGGCGCAGCGCCGCCGCTGGCGTCACCGCCAGGAAGTCGCTGCCTTCCTCAACGACCGCACCCAGCTTGCGCAGTTCCGTGGCCATGGCGGCGATGCGGTCCGTCTCCTTGACGCGCCAGCTGGCTATGTTGCGCAGCCGGCAGGGGCCGTCGGCGAACAAGGCGGCGACCGCCAGGGTCATGGCGGCATCGGGAATGTGGTTGAAGTCGTCGTCGAAGGCCCGCAGCCGGCCCGTCTCCGGGGCGCGGCATTCGATCCAGTTGTCGCCCAGCTCGATGCGCGCGCCCATGGCCGCCAGGGCGTCGGCGAAGCGCACGTCGCCCTGGATGCTGGCGCGCCCCACGCCTTCGACGCGCACCGGGCCGCCGCCGATGGCACCCGCCGCCAGGAAGTAGGAGGCGCTGGAGGCGTCGCCCTCGACGAACACCGTGCCCGGGCTGCGGTAGCGCGCGCCCGGCGCGATGCGGAACTGGCGCCAGCCGTGCCGCTCCACGGCGACGCCGAAGCGCGCCATGAGGGCCAGGGTGATTTCTATGTAAGGCTTGGAAATCAGCTCGCCCACCACCTCGATGGTGCCGCCGCCGGCCAGGGGCAGTGCCATCAGCAGGGCCGTCAGGAACTGGCTGGAGGCCTCCCCGCGCACGCGCACCCGGCCGCCGCCCGTCACCGCCCCGGGGCCGATCTGCAGGGGCGGATAGCCTTCCTGGCCCAGATAGCGGATGTCCGCGCCCAGCTGGCGCAGGGCATCCACCAGGTCGCCGATGGGGCGCTCGTGCATGCGCGGCACGCCCGACAGGCGGTAGCGGCCGCCGCACAGGGCCAGGGCGGCGGTCAGGGGGCGGAAAGCGGTGCCGGCGTTGCCCAGAAAGAGATCGGCCTCCTTGACCGGAAACGCCCCGCCGACGCCCGGCACGCGGAAGTCGAGGCTGTCGCCCAGGCGCTGCCACGGCACCCCCAGCAGGCGCAGCGCGTCGAGCATGCGCTCCACGTCGTCGGACAGCAGCAGATCGCGGATTTCCGTGGTGCCTTCGGCCAGGGCGGCGAGCAGCAGGAAACGGTTGGAGATGCTCTTGGAGCCCGGCAGCCGCACCGTGCCGGCCGCCCCGCGGGCAGGGGGAAGATCGAGGTAATCCATGCTCAGTTGCCCTGATGGCGCAGCCAGGCGTTGCGCGCATCGCGCGCCCGGCGGAAGGTGTCCTCCAGGGCCGCGCCGTCGCCCCGCTCCAGCATCTGGCGCAGGCCGTCCAGCTTGGCGCAGTAGGCGGCCAGCTCCTCCAGCAGGGCCTCGCAGTTGGCCAGGGCGATGTCGCGCCACATTTCCGGATCGCTGCTGGCGATACGCGTGAAATCACGGAAGCCGCTGGCGGCGAAGCCGAACAGCTGCTGGGCATTGGCCCGCTCGGCGATGTCCGCCACCAGCGCGAACGCCAGCAGGTGCGGCAGGTGGCTGACGGCGGCGAACACCCGGTCGTGCTCTTCCGGATCCATCTCGCTCAGGGAAGCGCCGCAGGCGACCCAGGCGGCGCGCACCAGCTCCACGGCACGGGCGCTGTTCTGCGCCAGGGGCGTCAGCACCACCCGCTTGCCCCGGTACAGGTTGGCATCGGCGGCGGCCACACCGCTCTTCTCGGCTCCGGCAATGGGATGGCCGGGAACGAAATGGCTGAGACGGGCGGGCAGATGGCGATTCGCCGCGGCGATCACGTCGCGCTTGGTGCTGCCGCCGTCGGTGACAACGGTATCCGCCCCAAGATGGGGGGCGATGGCTTCCATCACGCCGTCCATCTGGCCCACGGGCATGGCCAGCAGCACCAGGTCGGCATCGCCCAGGGTGGCGGCATCGATGCCGCCGATGGCATCGATCACGCCCAGGTCCAGCGCCTGGTCGAGGCTCGCGCGGCTGCGGCCGACGCCTACCACGTGGCGCACCACCCCCGCCTGCTTCAGGCCCAGGGCGAAGGACCCGCCGATGAGACCGACGCCGATGACGACCAGCTTGTCGAGCATCAGGCCCACGGTCTACAGGCTCGCCAGGGCGCGCTCCAGGCTTTCCAGGAAGCGGGCGTTCTCGTACTCGAGCCCGATGGTGACGCGCAGGTAGTTGGGCATGGCATAGGCGCCCACCGGGCGCACGATCACGCCCTGCTTGAGCAGCGCCAGGTTCACCTTGGCGGCGTCGGGCACAGGGAAGGACACGAAATTGCCATGGGAGGGAATGTGCGCCAGGCCCAGGCGCTTGAGGCCGGCGACGATCTGCTCCATGCCGCGCTTGTTCACCAGGTAGCTCTCGGCCACGAAGGCATCATCCTGGAGTGCGGCGGTCGCCGCCGCCAGGGCCACGCTGTTCACGTTGAAGGGCTGGCGCACGCGGTTCATCAGATCGGCCACTTCCGGCTGGGCAAAGGCGTAGCCGACGCGGAAGCCGGCCAGGCCATAGGCCTTGGAGAAGGTGCGGCTGACGATCAGGTTGGGAAAGCGCCTGAGCCAGGCGATGCTGTCGCCGCGCAATTCCGGCGGCAGATACTCGTTGTAGGCCTCGTCCAGCACCACCGCCACGTCCGCAGGCACCGCCTCCAGGAAGCGCTCCAGCTCCGCCTGCCCGAGGAGCGTGCCCGTGGGGTTGTTGGGATTGGCGATGAAGACCACGCGCACCTGGGGCGTGATCGCCGCCAGCATGGCATCCAGATCATGGCCCCAGTCCTTCGCCGGGGTCTCGATGCCCTTGGCGCCGATGGCCTGGGTGACCAGGGGATAGACGGCGAAAGCATGCTTGGAGTAGATGGCCGCAGCCCCGGGCGTAAGGAACACCTTGGCCGCCTGCTCCAGGACGTCGTTGGAGCCGTTGCCCAGGACGATCTGGTCCATGGTGACGCCGTAGCGCTCGCACAGGGCCGCCTTCAGCTCGAAGCCGTTGCCGTCGGGATAGCGGTTGATGTCCTCCAGGGCGGAAGCCGCCGCCTGCCGGGCGCGCGGGCTCATGCCCAGCGGGTTCTCGTTGGAGGCCAGCTTGATGATGTCCTTCTCGTTCAGGCCCATCTCCCGGGCCAGTTCCGAGATGGGCTTGCCCGGCTGATAGGGCATGATGGCGCGGACATATTCGGGAGCCAGTGCGGCGATACCCATTTGTTCCTCCCTTTCTCAGATCTTGAGCGCCCGGGGATAGGACCCGAGCACTTTCACGAAAGCGGCCTTGGCGCGCAGGCCTTCCAGGGCCCGGGCCACGGCAGGATCGGCCTGATGGCCTTCCACGTCGATGTAGAACACGTATTCCCACATGCCGGTGCGCGACGGCCGCGACTCGAACTTGGTCATGGACACGCCGCACTCCGCCAGCGGTGCAAGCAGTGAATGGACCGCCCCGGGGCGGTTCTGGGCCGAACACACCAGGGAGGTCTTGTCCTCGCCCGAAGGCCCCACGTCCTGGCGGCCGAGCACCAGGAAGCGCGTGGTGTTGTTGGGATCGTCCTCGATGTTGCGGGCGAGGAAGTTCAGGCCATAGAGCTCCGCCGCCGCCTCGCCGGCGATGCAGCATGACTCGGCGTCCTCCGCCGCCAGACGCGCGCCTTCCGCATTGCTCGCCACCGGCACCCGGGGCAGTTGCGGCAGGTTGCGGTTGAGCCACTCGTGGCACTGGCCCAGGGATTGGGTGTGGGAGTAGAGCCGCTTCACCTGGGCCACGTCGCTGGCCTTGGACAACAGGTTCTGGTGGATGCGCAGGTTGGATTCGCCGCAGATCTTCAGCGGCGTGGCGAGCAGCAGATCGAGGGTGCGGCCCACCGCGCCCTCGGTGGAGTTCTCCACCGGCACCACACCGTAGTCGGCGTTGCCCGCCTCGACGGTGCGGAACACCTCGTCGATGGTATTGAGCGGGAAGAAATCGGGCGCCGAGCCGAACTGCTTGCGTGCCGCAGTCTCGGTGAAGGTGCCGGCGGGGCCGAAATAGGCGATCTTGAGGGGCTGCTCCAGGGCCAGGCAGGCGGACATTACCTCGCGGAAAATGCGCGTCACCACCGCATCCTCCAGGGGCCCCTGGTTGAGGTCGGCGATGCGCCGCAGCACCTGCGCCTCCCGCTCCGGCCGGTATACCGCCGCCCCCTGTTTCAGGGCGCCGATGCGATGGGCCAGGCGCGCGCGCTCGTTCAGGCGCTGGAGCACCTCCTCGTCCAGCCGGTCGATTTCCTTGCGCAGGCGCTGCAGCTCGTCCATTTCTTCAGCCATCGTGTTGTCCCTCATACCCCTCTCCCCCAGCCCCTCTCCCCGCGGGGAGA
>JBMOQT010000381.1:0-27784 GCA_049320945.1 Pseudomonadota bacterium | reverse complement strand
CCCGCTGCCGAACACCTGGCCCAGGGTGGTCGGCGCGGCCGGCGTGCCGCCGAGGGTGACGGCCCCCTGCAGACGCCCGTCCAGGGACACGTTGGCGCCGGCCAGCGGGCTCAGCCAGGCCAGGGAGGGCGTGTTGAGCTGCAGGCTGCCCTGCCACGGAGCGTTGCGCGCCAGGGTCCACCCGCCGTCGTCCGGGCGCAGGCTGCTGCTCAGGTGGCCCTCAACTGTGCCTGCCTGGCGGCCGTGGGCCTGCAGGGACAGCACTGCCTGTTGTCCGCTGAATTCGGCGGCAAGCTGCAGCTGCTCGAGGCCGAGGAACAGCACTTCATCGCCCGCGCGCAACGCCAGATCGCCCTCCTGGCGGAACACGCGGGCGTTGCCCGCCACACGGCTGCCGAAGTCGATGTGCCACTCGCCGCCCAGGCGCAGGGTGCTGGCAGGCGCCGCGGCGGGGAGGAAGGTGGTGGCGTGCACGCCGCTGAAGCGGCCCCGGCTCTGCAGCCGATCGGGCTGCCAGCGCAGCCAGTCGATGACCGTCTGCCAGTCCTGGCCGGCGGCGCGCACACCCTCCAGGGCGAAGCGCCCGGCGCCCGCCTCCAGTCGGGCCGGAGCGAGCAGGCGCGCCGGCTTGGGGCCGCGCCATTCCCCGGTGTCGATGCGGCCGCGCCACACCCGGTCGGCGCCCAGGCCGCCCTGGCCCGCCACCTCGAGGCTGTGGTCGTCGCCCACCCGCGCCGTGGCGTGCACCCGGTGCCGGTCGCGCGGGCCTTCGACCCGGGCGCTGACATTGGACAAGGGAGGGGCCTTGCCTGCCGTGGTCATCTGGCCGATGGTGAGCTCGGCCTGCCCGCTGCCGCCGCCCGGCTCCAGGCGGCCCTGGGACGCCAGCTCGCGTACTTGCCGGCCGCCGGGCAGGACCAGCCGCGGCGCGGAGAGCTTCCATTGGGCGCCGGGCGCCTGCAGGCTGCCGGAGAGCATGACGTTGCCCCGCAGCGCGCCCTCCATGCCGAGCTGCTCCAGGCGCGGTGCCTCGATGGTCAGGGTCAGGACGTCGCCGGGCTTGCCCAGCGTGCCCCGGGCCTCGACCCGATTGTCGCCGGCGAACAGGCTCACGTCGGCCTGCTCCAGGCGGTCCGGGCGCAGCACCACATCCCCTCTGCCGGAGGCCGGCCTGCCGGCAATGACGCTGTCGCCCAGGGCGAAGTGCAGGTCCAGGGTGGGCTGGTCGCCCAGCCGGCCCTTGGCGTCGAGGGTGGCGTTGACGCGGGCGCGCGGCACGGCGGCATAGGCGCTGGGATCGAAGTCGCGCAGCCGGCCCTGCAGGTCGTAGTCGCCCCGCGGATCCACCTGCCCGCTCAGCTCCAGGCGGCCGCCCCTGGCCGCCAGGCGGGCGGTGGCGACGCGGATGATCGCGCCCGTACGGCTGGCGTCCAGCTCCAGGCGAAAGCGCGCATCCCTGAGCTGCGCCTGCACCTGCTGGACCTCGGCCGACAGCCTGGCCTGCACCGGGCCGCTCAGCCCGGTCTTGTGCAGCGCCTTGTGCCAGGCAGCGGCATCCACATCCGCCAGCTGCGCCCCCACCTCCAGGCGCTGCTCGGCCCACCGGGCCGAGCCGGTGATGCGCCCGCGCACCAGCTCGGCGGCAAACTTCGGCACCGTCACCTTGCGGCCCTCCTGGTGCACGCTGGCATGCAGGCGCCGCAGGGGGATGCGGCCCTGATCCAGGCGCCCGGGCGCGCTGTTCGCCACCGTGATCTCTCCCGTCACCTCGGTGACGCTCCCGGGCACCGGCTCGGCGACCGCCTCGATACTCAGGTCGGCACGGGGCGCGCCCTCCACCCAGGCAGCCGGGTCCAGCCCCACCGCCGTCAGGGATGCCCGTATCAGCGGCTGGGGATCGAACACGTGGAACTGGGCGAAGCCGTCCACCTTCAGCGTGCCGCTGGTGGATTGGGCCGTCACCGCCAGCGCCCGCAGGGTGCCGTCCGCATCCAGCGCCACGGTGAAGGGGTGCCCCCGCTCCTCGCCGGTGATGCGGGCCTTGGCCTCCGTGGGGAAGGGGGACAGACCGCCCAGCTTGCCGCTGGCCTCGACCGCCAGCCGCGACGTGGTGAAGCGCAGCGCCGCTACCTCGTGCTGCCGGCCGTCGCTGACGAAACGGCCGTCGATGGCGCTCAACTCCAGGCCGGGTTTCTCCTTGCCGTCGCGCAGTTCGCCGAAGCTGGCCCGCCCGATGCCGAGCTGGTCCACGCGCACGGCCAGCGGCAGGGTCAGGTCCGGCGGCTGTTCGGGTTCCTCCGTGGTGCGGCGGCTGGCCACCTGCAGCCGGCCGATGGTCAGCCGGTCGATGACGAGAGCATCGTCCAGCAGGCGGCCCGGCTGCCAGTGCAGGGCCACGTCCTCGGCGACGATGCGCCGCTGCGCCGTGGCATAGACGACGCGGCCCAGGCGCAGCGGTCCCAGCAGCCGGCCGTCGGCGGCCTCCACCTGCAGGCCCGGCGCCACGGTGTGGCGGGCGAGCCACACGGTGAAGCGCAGGCCGGAGGGGGTGGCCACCGCCCAGGCCAGGAACAGGCCCAGCAGCAGGGGCAACGCCGCGAGGGCCAGGACGAGGATGAGCCCCCTGCCGCCCGAGCGCCGACCGGCTTCCTGCCACGAATCTCCGGGGCTCTGTCCTCTCCCCCAGCCCCTCCCCCGCACGCGGGGGAGGGGAGCGTCGCGCTCCCCTGCGGGGAGATTCATGGATGGAGGGCGGCGCGGCATGACAAAATCCTAGAAGGCGACCGCCAGGGAGAAATGCAGGCGTACCTTCCCGGTGCGCTCGCCGTAGGCCACATCCACGGCCAGGGGGCCGACCGGGCTCTTCCAGCGCGCACCCGCGCCGTAGCCCAGTGCCAGGCTCAGGGCGTGGCGGTCGTCGCCGGCATTGCCGGCATCGATGAAGGCGGCGCCGCCCCACTTGGCGTCGAACCAGTGGGTGTACTCGGCGCTCGCCACCGCCAGGTAGCGGCCGCCCACTGTGGCATTGCCTTCCTTCACCCCCAGACTCTGGTAGGCGTAGCCGCGCACCGACTGGGCGCCGCCGGCGCGGAACAGGAAGTCCTGGGGAATGCCGGCGCGGCTGGGCGCCAGCGTCGCGCCCAGCTCCCCGCGCAGGCTCAGTACGTCGCGCCGGGCGACGGGGACGAAGTGCTGGTAGCGGGTGTGCAGGCGCAGGAAGTTCTGGTCGGAAGCCAGCGCCTTGGTGCCGCCGCCCGCCTGCACGCGCCACACGTAGCCCCGGCGCGGGTCCACCAGGTCGTCCACGCGGCGGCGGGTCCACGCGCCGTCCAGGGTGAGGGCGGTACTGGTGGAGGAGGCCGCTCCGACCGGCTCGCGCAGCTCCCGCTGCCAGTTCAGGGCATAGCGGGCCTCCACCGAGCCGCGTACCTGGCTGCGCACCGCGCCCAGGGCGGCGCGGCGCCGGCGCAGGCCCTGGATGTCCTCCCATTCCGCCAGGGCGCCGAAGCTGTCGCGGCGGTTGTCGACGGGGGGCAAATGGACATCGGCAAACAGGCTCTGGCGCAGCTGTTCCAGGCGCACGCCGGCGTCCAGCTGCCAGGCCCGGTGCAGGAAGTCGAAGCCCTGGTAGTTGACCTCGGTGCGCGCGCCCGTGTTGGTGCTGTAGCCGACGCCGAAGGCCAGGCGGTGGGGCGGGCGCTCGCGCACGTGCACCCGCACCGGGGCGCGCACCGGTCCGGTCTCGGGCGCGGTGTCGGGCTGGGCGATCTCCACTGTGATCGAGCTGAAATAGGGGGTGCGCTGCAGCGCCGCCTGCAGCGCCAGCAGCTCGCCCTCGTCATAAGGGGCGCCGGGCTCGATCCTGCTGTAGCGCCGGATCAGCTCCGGCGAATAACGGGACAGGCCGGTGATCTCCAGCTCGCCGAAGACATGGCGCGGGCCGGTGTCGTAGGCTACCTGCAGGCGGGCCTGGGCGCTGCCGGGATCGATTTCCGCCCGGCTGTCTGCCAGGCGGGCGGCAGGATAGTCCACCGCCAGCAGGCGGCGCAGGAGCACTTGCTTGGCCTCTCTCCAATCCGCATCGCGGAAGGGCGCGCCCGCCTTCAGGGGCCAGGCCGCCAGCAGCGCCTGCCGGCGCTCGGGCGCAATGTCGCCGCGGATGTCCACCTCCACCTGGGAGACGACGGTGCGGGGGCCTGGAACCACGGCCACCGACAGGCGCCCGCCCTGGGCTTGTACCTGGATGTCCGGGGAGAAATAGCCTTCCGTGGCGAGCAGCTCGGCCACGGTGCGCCGCGTGTCGCGGGCAAAAGCGTCCAGCGCGGCGTCATCGGCGCCGGCGCTGGGCGGCGCCAGGTGGCGGTTGAGGAGCTCGTCCAGGGGCGCCGGCGCGTCGACCCTGACTTGGGCTGCGGCCGCCGCTGCAAGCAGCGGTCCGGCCAGGGCCAGCAGGCAGCGGTACAGCCAGCGTCGGACAGGGGGGCGCATGGTTTGTTATGGACCTTGGTTCGCCGCCCGGGTTGCTCTCCGGCTCCTGCCGGGGCAGCGGGCGGCCCACCCGGCGATGATAGCGCGTCGCTGGCCTTGTCTTCGTGCGACGGCGGACCCTGCCTCCTCAATCAACCCCAAACACCGCCCGCCACAGCGCCCGCACGGCGGCAACCTTGTCCGCGACGGTTTCCCGCTCCACCCGCGCGTACTGGGCGTCGTTCAGGCGCAGGCCGTGCTGCAGGCGGCGGTAGTCCCGGTAGGCGTTCTGGACCTGGGCGGCCAGATCAAAGGGGATCAGCCCCAGTTCGCCGGCGATGCCCAGCAGCTTGATGTTGCCCAGGTTGGCGGTGAGCTCCGGGTGGCGGCGGGAATAGCCCAGCACCAGGTATTGCACGATGAACTCCACGTCGATCAGGCCGCCGCGGTCGTGCTTCAGGTCGAACAGCTCGCTCCTGTTGCCGTGGGCGTCCAGCATGCGCTGGCGCATGGCCAGCACTTCGCGCTTGAGCTCGTCCAGGTCGCGCTCCTTGCGCAGGATGTCCACCCGCAGGGATTCGAACTCCAGGCCGATGGCCTCGTCGCCCGCCGAGAAGCGGGCGCGGGTGAGCGCCTGGTGCTCCCACACCCATGCCGATTCCATCTGGTACTTGCGGAAGCCGGCCAGGGCGCTGACGATCAGGCCGCTCTCGCCGTTGGGGCGCAGGCGCAGGTCAGTCTCGAACAGGATGCCGGCGGGCGTGCGCATGGACAGCCAGGTGTTCAGCCGCTGGGCCAGGCGCGCGTAGTTCTCGGGCGCCTCCGGGGCGTCGTCGTCGAACAGGAAGATGAGGTCCAGGTCCGAGGCATAGCCCAGCTCCTTGCCGCCCAGCTTGCCGTAGCTGATGATGGCGAAGCGCGGCTCGTCCCGGTGGCGCGTGCGCAGCTTGCGCCAGCACAGGGTGAGGGTGAGATCCAGGATGATGTCGGCCAGCTCCGACAGATGGTCCGCCAGGCGCTCCACGGTGAGCATGCCGCCCAGGTCCTGGGCCAGCAGCCGGAACACCTGGGCGTGGTGGGCGTCGCGCATCACGTCCATCTGGCGCTCCTGGTCCGGCTCCAG
Organism: Pseudomonadota bacterium; assembly: GCA_049320945.1. GTDB lineage: Bacteria > Pseudomonadota > Gammaproteobacteria > Burkholderiales > Rhodocyclaceae > DYIB01. The sequence goes on along the minus strand of JBMOQT010000381.1, from coordinate 22,194 downwards.
TTCGTCCAGCTGCTGCTTGAGCTGCCTGCGGAAGGCGCGCCAGTCGGGCGCCGTCTCCAGCAGGCGCGGGTCCAGCAGTTCGTCCAGCAGCACCGGGTGGCGCGTGAGATAGCTCGCCGCCCAGCTGGAGGCGCTCACCAGCTGGGCCACTTTCTTCAGAGCCTGGGGGTATTGCTGCAGCAGCGCCAGATAGGCGGCGCGGCGGCTGACGGCCTCCAGCAGATCGAGGGTGCGCGACAGGGTCGCGTCGGTGTTGGGCATCTCGGCGCAGGCCTCGATCACCCGCGGGATCAGGGCGTCGAAACGCTCCCGGTTGCCCGTGGGCATCTGCTGGTACTTGCTGCTGTGCCGGATGGCGGCCAGGCGCCGGGCCGCGGCTGGCGCATCGCGGTAGCCCAGGCGCTGCAGCTCGCCGGCCGCCTCCTCGCTGCCATTGGAGGCCTGCCACACGCCGGTGAGGTGGTGGCCGTTCTGGTCCGGGGCACTGAAGATGGTCTCGAAGTGGCGCGTGACGTTGGCCCGGTGGTCGTCGGTTTCCGTGGCCAGGGCTTCCCAGTCGAAGAAACCCATGGCGCGCGCGATCAGGGCCTGGTCCTCGGGCCTGGCGGGCAGGTCGTGGGTCTGGGCGTCGTCCAGGTACTGCAGGCGGTGCTCGAGGCGGCGCAGGAATTCGTAGGCCGAGTGCAGCTCCATGTGGGCCTCCGCCGTGATGATGTGGCGCTCGGCCAGGCGCTCCAGCACCTCCAGGGTGGGGCGCACCTGCAGCGCCAGGTCGCGCCCGCCCCGGATGATCTGGAACACCTGGGCGATGAACTCGATTTCGCGGATGCCTCCCGGCCCCAGCTTAATGTTGGCCACCTTGTCGCGGCGCGCCACCTCGCGCCGGATCTGGGCGTGCAGGCCGCGCAGGGCGTTGAAGGTGCCGTAGTCCAGGTACTTGCGGAACACGAAGGGGCGGGTGATGGCCTCCAGCTGCGTCCAGCGCTCGCGGCCGCCCGTGATGGGGCGGGCCTTGATCCAGGCATAGCGCTCCCATTCGCGCCCCTGGGTGATCAGGTAGTGCTCCAGCATGTCGAAGCTGCCCACCAGCGGCCCGGACTCGCCGTTGGGCCGCAGACGCATGTCCACGCGGAACACCTGGCCGTCGCCGGTGATCTCAGCCAGGGCGCCGATCAGGCTGCGCCCGAGCTTGGTGAAGTAGTCGAAGTTGCTGATCACCGCCGGCCCGGTGGTCTCGCCGTCCTCGGGATAGATGAAGATCAGGTCGATGTCCGAGGACACGTTGAGCTCCCGCCCGCCCAGCTTGCCCATGCCGATGACGATCAGCTCCTGGGGCGCGCCCGCTTCGCTGCGCGGTTCGCCGTGGCGCTGCCGCAGGCTGCGCGAGAGGCTGTCCACGGCGGTGCGGATGGCGACGTCGGCCAGGGCGGTCATGGTCTCGGTCACTTCCGCCAGGGATGCCAGCCCGGCCAGGTCGCGCGCTGCGACGCGGGCGAACACCCGGGCGCGCAGGCGGCGCAGGGCCGGGCGCAGGCTGTCCTCGCCGTCCACCGCCTGGGCGAGGTCGGCCGCCATGGCCTCGGCGCCGAAGGGATGATGCAGCTCGCATTCAAGCTCGGCGCCGATCTCGGGCCGGCTGGCCACCAGTCGCTGCAGGAAGCGGCTGCAGGGCAGGATGTCGTCGAGGGAAGCCGTGGAGGCGGGGGCCGTGTCTGGGGAAGGGGTCATGGGAAGGTTCTGGAGTAAAATTTGCATGTGGGGCGCCAGCCGCACGATTGTAGCCACCCCGGACTGCAATGTCAGGCGCCGCCCCATCATCTAGATGCATAACGCCGCCGCCCATCGCCAGCCGCCCCGAGGCCTGATCCGTCGTCTGCTGTCGCCCTTGTTCCTGCTGCGCCGCCTGTTCCCGGCGCGGCTGGGGCGGGTGCTGCTGTGGACCGGGCTGCTGGCCTATTTCGCCCTGGCGGCGCTGGTGCTGGTCACGCGCTACGTCGTCCTGCCCAATATCGAGCAGTACCGGCCCGAGCTGGAGGCGGCCCTGTCCCGCTCCCTGGGGCTGCGCGTGGAGATCGCCAGTCTCGACGCCCGGTGGCGCGGCCTGCGCCCCCATCTGGGCCTGCACGGCCTGCGGGTGCACGACCGGGAGGGCCGGCCGGCGCTCGCCTTCGACAACGTGGAGGCGGAACTGGCCTGGTCCTCCCTGTGGTACTTGCAGCCGCGCCTGTACCGCCTGGAGGTGCGGGCGCCCGTACTCGACGTGCGCCGCGACGCCGACGGGCGCATTTTCATCGCCGGCCTGCAGCTCAACACCGAAGCCGAGGGCACCGACTTTTCCGACTGGCTGCTGGCCCAGAGCAATATCGTGGTGCGCGACGCCACCCTGCGCTGGAGCGACGCCCTGCGCGGGGCGCCGACCCTGGAGCTGAGCCGGGTCAACTTCCGCCTGCACAACAGCGGCCTGCATCACCGCTTCGGCATCACCGCCCAGCCGCCGCCGGAACTGGCCACGGCCCTGGATGTGCGCGGCGATTTCCGCGGCGAGGACCTGGACCGGCCGGAGGAGTGGCGGGGCGAGCTCTATGCCCAGCTGGAGTACGCCGACCTGGCCGTATGGCGCCAGTGGCTCGACTACCCCCTGGAGCTGCCCCGGGGCGCCGGCGGCATGCGCCTGTGGCTGGGCTTCGCCCACAAGCGCCTGACCGCCGTCACCGCCGACGTGGCCCTGCGCGACGTGCAGCTGCGCCTGCGCCCGGAACTGCCCATGCTCGATCTGGCCTATCTCAATGGCCGCCTGGCGGGCCGCAGCACGGAAGAGGGCTTCGAGGCGGCGGCCCGGAAGCTGACCCTGGCCCTGCGCGACGGTCCGCGCATCGACCCCACCGATTTCCAGCTGACCCTGACCGAGGCCGCGGGCCGGCGCCCGGCCCGGGGCGAGTTCAGCGCCAGCGGCCTGGACCTGGGGGCGCTGGCGCATCTGGCCGGGCACCTGCCCCTGGACCAGGCGCTGCGGCGCAAGCTGGCGGATTATGCGCCCCAGGGCCAGCTGCTCCAGGTGTCGGCCGACTGGAAAGGCGAGGTGTCGGCCTTGTCCGCCTACAAGTTCAAGGGCCGCTTCGAGAACCTGGGTCTCAAGGCCCAGGGGTGGCTTCCGGGCTTCCACGGCATGAGCGGCAGCATCGAGGGCAGCGACAAGGGCGGCAGCGTGGTGTTCCAGAGCCAGAGCGCCGGCCTGGAGCTGCCGCGCGTGTTCCCCGATCCCCGCCTGGAGCTGCAGCAGTTCGCGGCGCAAGTGGACTGGACGCTGCGGGACGGCATCGTGGAGGCCCGGCTGCAGAACCTGTCCTTCCACAACCGGGACGCGGTGGGCAGCGCCAGCGGCACCTACCGCGGCAGCCGCGACGGCCCGGGGGAGATCGACCTGTCGGCGCGCCTCACCCGCAGCGACGGCGCCGCCGTGTGGCGCTACCTGCCCCTGGTGGTCAACCCCAAGGTGCGCGACTGGCTGCGCGCCGCCATCGCCGGCGGCACCGCGCCCGAGGCCACCCTGCGCCTGAAGGGGGATCTCAAGGACTTCCCCTTCCGCGACAACCGGCGCGGCATTTTCCAGGTGAACGCCAAGGTGTCCGACGTCACCCTGCGCTATGCCCCCGGCTGGCCCGAGATCCGGAGCATCAACGGCACCCTGCTGTTCGAGGGCAGCCGCATGCTGATCAAGGCCGACAGCGGCACCATCTACGGCGTGAAGCTATCCCAGGTGAAGGCGGAGATTCCCGACCTGGAAGCGCCCCAGGAAATGCTGCTGATCAGCGGCGCCGCCGCCGGGCAGGTGGGCGACTTCCTGCGTTTCGTGGACAACAGCCCGGTGGCCAGCCGCATCGGCAATTTCACCGAGGACATGAACGGCAGCGGCGAGGGCCGGCTGCGCCTCAAGCTCGCCCTGCCTCTGCAGCGCATCGACGACACGGCGGTGGAGGGCGAATACGAGTTCGTGCGCAACCGCGTCATGGTCGATCCCGAGCTGCCGGCCCTGACCGAGGTGTCCGGGCGCCTGCGCTTCACCGGCGACAGCCTGACGATTCCCGGCATCAACGCCAACTTCCTGGGCGGGCCGCTCACCATCAAGGGCAGCACCCGCGCCGACGGGGTGGTGGACGTCTCCCTGCAGGGCAGCCTCGATGCCGCCGGCCTGCGCCAGCAATACGACCTGGCGCTGCTGGAGCCGGTGAGCGGCAGCGCCGCCTACCGGGGCAGCATCCAGGTCAAGAAGGGCGGCACGGAAGTGACCATCGAATCCGACCTGCGCGGTGTGACCTCGGCGCTGCCGGAGCCCTTCGCCAAGGCGGCGGGCGAGCCCCTGGCGCTGCGCTACGAGCGCCTTCCCGTGGGCGAGGTGCGCCGCGGCGCACCCCAGCGCAACCTGGTGCGCCTGTCCCTGGGCGAGGTGCTCAAGGCCCAGGTGGTGCGCCGGAGCGAAGCGGGCAAGGCGGTGGTGGAGCGGGCGGCCATAGGCATCGGCGAAACGGTGGCGCTGCCGGAGCGGGGGGTGGCGGTGGCGGCGGCTTTCAGGCGCTTCGACGCCGATGCCTGGAAGCGCCTGCTGCCGGCGGAGGGCGGCGAAGGCCTGCCGGGGCTGCAGATCGCCCTGCGCGCCGGCGAGCTGACGGTATACGGGCGCAAGCTCACCGAGTTCTCGGGCAAGGCGACGCGCCAGGGGGACGAGTGGATCGCCCAGGTGACGAGCCGCGAGGCGGTCGGCGAGCTCACTTGGCAGGGCCAGGGCCAGGGGCGGCTGCGGGCGCGCCTGAAGCAGCTCGCCCTGGTGGATGGAGAGACGGCCAAGAGTGCCGCGCCCCAGGCGCCGCCCAAGGAATTGCCGGGGCTGGACGTGGTGGCCGACAACTTCACCCTCAACGGCAAGCGCTTCGGCCGGCTGGAGCTCAATGCCGACAACGAGGGCGGGCTGTGGAAGATGTCGCGCATCGCCCTCACCAATCCCGACGGCAGCTTCCTGGGCAGCGGCCAGTGGCGCGCCAACGCCACGCAACTGAATTTCAAGCTGGAGGTCAACGATATCGGCAAGATGCTGGGCCGGCTCGGCTATGCCGATGCGGTACGGCGCGGCACCGCCCAGCTGGAGGGGAAGATCTCCTGGAGCGGCTCGCCTCTGGCCCTGGACTATCCTTCACTGGCCGGCACCCTCAGGCTGGAAGCGGCCCAGGGCCAGTTCAACAAGCTGGAACCCGGGGTGGGCCGTCTGCTGGGCATCCTCAGCCTGCAGGCGCTGCCGCGGCGCATCACCCTGGATTTCCGCGACATCTTCAGCGAGGGCTTCGCCTTCGACAGCATCGCCGGCACGGCGCGCCTGGACGGGGGGGTGATGGTGACCGACAACCTGCAGATCCGCGGGCCATCGGCCAAGGTCTTCATGAGCGGCGAGTTCAACCTGGCCCAGGAAACCCAGAACCTGCGCGTGCGCGTGCAGCCGGCCCTGGGCGAAAGTGTCGCCGTCGGCGCCATGATCGCCAACCCGGCCGTCGGCCTGGCCGCCCTGCTGGCGCAGAAGGTGTTGAAGGATCCCCTGGACCAGATTTTCGCCTTCGAGTATGCCGTGACCGGCACCTGGAGCGATCCCAAGGTGGAGAAGCTGCAGACCGCCACGGTGAAGCAGGACCCGACGCAATAGCAAGAGGGGATGACTTTGGAGAAATTCATCATTGCGGCCATACAAATGGTGTCCGGCCCGGACGTGGCCGCCAACCTGCGCGAGGCCGGTCGGCTCATCGGCGAGGCCGCCGAGTGCGGCGCGCGCCTGGTGGCCCTGCCCGAGTATTTCCCGCTGATCAGCGGCGACGAGGACGACAAGGCCCGGGTGTGCGAGCGCGACGGCGAGGGGCCGATCCAGGACTTCCTGCAGGAGACCGCCGCCCGTCACAAGGTGTGGCTGGTGGGCGGCACCCTGCCGCTGCAAGCCCAGGCCGCCGACAAGGTGCGCAACAGCTGCCTGGTGTTCGACGACGCGGGCCGGCGCGTGGCGCGCTACGACAAGATCCACCTGTTCGGCTTCCAGCGTGGGGAGGAGCGCTACAACGAGGCCCGGAGCATCGAGGCCGGCGACCGGGTCGTGGTGTTCGACGCCCCCTGCGGCCGCGTGGGTTTGTCGGTGTGCTACGACCTGCGCTTTCCCGAGCTCTACCGGAGCCAGGGGGAGGTGAGCCTGATCGTGGTGCCGGCGGCCTTCACCCAGCCCACGGGCGAGGCCCACTGGGAGCTGCTGGCGCGCGCCCGGGCGGTGGAGAACCAGTGCTATCTGCTCGCCGCCGCCCAGGGCGGGCGCCATCCCAGCGGGCGGCTCACCTACGGCGACAGCATGGTGGTGGACCCCTGGGGCGTGGTGCAGCAGCGCCTGCCGAAGGGGCCGGGCGTGGTGCTGGGCGAGCTCGATCCCCGGCGCCTGGCCGAGGTGCGCGCCAGCCTGCCGGCCTTGAAACACCGGGTGTTGCGCGCATGTTAATGAAATCACCGGAGACCCCGACAGTGAACGCAATGGAATCGACACCGCTCGCCCAGGCGAGCCTGCTGGACACCGCGAGCGGCTGCCTGCTCGTCCCTTACGACCTGACGCCGCGCCAGCTGGAAGGCGTGCTCGGCACCCTGTTCGGCCATCGCCTCGACTACGCCGACCTGTACTTCCAGTACGCCCGCTCCGAGGCCTGGAGCCTGGAGGAGGGCATCGTCAAGTCGGGCAGCTTCAACATCGAGAGCGGCGTCGGCGTGCGCGCCATCTCGGGTGAGAAGACCGCCTTCGCCTATTCCGACGACATCAGCCTGCCGGCGCTGCAGGCCGCCGCCAAGGCCACGCGGGCCATTGCCGCCCAGGGCGCCCAGCGCCTGGTGCCCATGCTGCACAAGCGCAGCAGCCCGGCCCTGTACCGGCCGGTGGATCCGCTCGCCTCCCTGCCCGATACCGAGAAGGTGAGGCTGCTGGAGCGGCTGGAAGGCTTTGCCCGCGCCGCGGACAGCCGTGTCACCCAGGTGATGGCCAACCTCACCGGCACCTATGACGTGGTACTGGTGGTGCGCTCCGACGGCCAGCTCGCGGCCGACGTGCGCCCCCTGGTGCGCGTGTCCATCACCGTCATCCTGGAGCAGGACGGCCGGCGGGAGCAGGGCTCCGCTGGCGGCGGCGGGCGCTTCGACTATGGCTATTTCAGCGACGAGGTGCTGCGCGACTATGCCGCCAAGGCGGTGCACCAGGCGCGCGTGAACCTGGAGGCGCGCCCGGCGCCTGCCGGCACCATGACGGTGGTATTGGGCAACGGCTGGCCCGGCGTGCTGCTGCACGAGGCCATCGGCCACGGCCTGGAGGGCGACTTCAACCGCAAGGGCAGTTCCGCCTTCTCCAACCGCATCGGCGAGCGCGTCGCTGCGTCCGGCGTCACGGTGGTGGACGACGGCACGCTGGCCAACCGCCGCGGGTCGCTGTCCATCGACGACGAGGGCAATCCCACCCAGCGCACGGTGCTGATCGAGGACGGCATCCTGGTAGGCTACATGCAGGACAGCCTCAATGCCCGCCTCATGGGCGCGGCGCCCACGGGCAACGGCCGACGCGAGTCCTTCGCCCACCTGCCGCTGCCGCGCATGACCAACACTTACATGCTCAACGGCGACAAGGACCCGCAGGAGATCATCGCCTCGGTCAAGCGCGGCCTGTACGCCGCCAACTTCGGCGGCGGCCAGGTGGACATCACCAGCGGCAAGTTCGTGTTCTCCGCCGCAGAGGCCTACCTGATCGAGGACGGCAAGATCACCTGCCCGGTGAAGGGCGCCACCCTGATCGGCAACGGCCCCGACGCCCTCACCCGCGTCACCATGATCGGCAACGACATGTGCCTAGACCCGGGCGTGGGCACCTGCGGCAAGGAAGGCCAGAGCGTGCCGGTGGGGGTGGGCCAGCCCACCCTGCGCATCGATGGCCTCACCGTGGGCGGCACCGTCTGAGTGTTGATGATTTAGTCATTATGCGCTCGTGCTAACTTGACCGCAGTCAAAGCGGCACGGCTGGCCCGGCCCCAGAATCCGTCTGACCGATCTGGGAGTCAAACAAGATGAAGAAACTGCTGGGCACCCTGCTGTGCTGCCTGCTGGCGGCCTTCGCCGCCGGCGTCCAGGCGCAGATCTCGGACATCAACTCGGCCATCAACAAGGCCGGCCGCCAGCGCATGCTGTCCCAGCGCATGGCCAAGCTCTACCTGCAGGTGGGCCAGGGCATCGAGGCGGAGCGCTCACGACGCCTGCTCGACGCTTCCCTGTCCCTGTTCGACCGCCAGCTGGTGGAGCTGAAGAATTTCGCCCCCACCCCGGCCATCAAGGACACCTACTTCCAGCTGGAGAGGGCCTGGCTCGCCTACAAGGACGTGCTGGTGGGCGCCGCCCCCAGCCAGGACGGGGCACGCAGGGTCGTGGCCCTGAGCGAGGAAGTGCTGTCCCTGGCGCACCAGGGCACGGTGCAACTGGAGCGCCACGGCGGCACCGTGGCCGGGCGCCTGGTGAACATCGCCGGGCGCCAGCGCATGCTGTCCCAGCGCATGGCCAAGTTCTACCAGGCGATGCTGTGGGGCGCGGCGCCCGCCAACGCCGCGGCCGAACTGGCCCAGGCACGCCAGGAGTTCGTGGCGGGGCTGCGCGAACTGGAGTCGGCCCCGGCGAACACCCAGGCCATCCGCGAGGAGCTGGAGCTGGGCAGGATGCAGTGGAGCTTCTTCGACCAGGCCCTCACGGGCCGGGGCGACGACAAGCGCCGGCTGGCCGCCAACGTCGCCACCACCAGCGAGCGCATTCTGGAAGTGATGGACAACGTCACCGGGCTGTACGAGAAGCTGCCCAGATAGTTGCCTTCAGCCCGCATCTCAGAACAAATCCATCTGCGCCACCGCCCCCGGCGGCGTGAACCGGGAGCAATCCAGGTCGGGGAACTGCTGCGGGTAGCCGAGGCGCTTGACGGCGCTGCGGAAGCGCTGGGCGATCAGGTCGGCGTAGACGCCGCTGCCGCGCATGCGCTGCCCGAAGCGGGTGTCATTGAGGGTGCCGCCGCGCAGCTGGCGGATCAGGCTCAGCACGTGGTCGGCCCGCTCCGGGTAATGGGCGCGCAGCCAGGCCTCGAACAACTCCTTCAGCTCGTGGGGCAGGCGCAGCAGCATGTAACCGGCCACCTGGGCGCCGGCGTCGCGGCTGGCCGCCAGCACGCGCTCCAGCTCGTGGTCGTTGAGGGCCGGGATCAGGGGCGCGAACAGCACGCCGACCGGGACGCCCGCCTCATGCAGACGCCTCATGGCTGCCAGGCGGCGCCAGGGCGCGGCGGCGCGCGGCTCCAGGCGCCGCGCCAGCTCGCCGTCCAGGGTGGTGACGGAGAACAGCACATGCACCAGGCGGCTGCGCGCCATGTCGGCGAGGATGTCCAGGTCGCGCTCCACCAGGGCCGACTTGGTGACCAGGGACACGGGATGGCGGCAGCGGGCCAGCACTTCCAGCAGCGAGCGCGTGATCCCCAGGCGCCGCTCCGCCGGCTGGTAGGCGTCGGTGTTGGTGCCCAGGGCGATGGGCTGGCAGGTATAGCCGCGCCGCGCCAGCTCCTCCTTCAGCCGCGCGGCGGCGTCGGGCTTGTAGGCGATCCTGGTTTCGAAGTCCAGGCCGGGCGACAGGCCCAGGTAGGCGTGGCTGGGGCGCGCGTAGCAGTAGGCGCAGCCGTGCTCGCAGCCCCGGTAGGGATTGACCGATTGGGAGAAGGGCACATCGGGAGAATCGTTGCGGGTGATGACGCTCTTCGCGGCGTCCACCACGAACTCGGTGGCAGGCGCCGCCGGCCCGTCTTCCTCCGACGGCCAGCCGTCGTCCCAGGGCTCCCGCCGCAGCTCCTCGTAGCGGGGGGCGGGATTGCCCTGGCTGCCCCGGCCCTTGGGCGGAGCCGATGCCACGCGCTACCCCCGCGGGCTATTTGGGACGCTTGTCGATCACGCGCCTGGCCTTGCCGATGGAACGCTCGATGCCGCCGGTACCCACCACCCGCACCCGCGCCGTGACGCCGATGTAGGACTTGATATGGTGCTGCAGCGCCTGGGCCGCCTCCCGCTGCTCCGTCTCCGACGCGCCGGCGAATTCCGGCTTCATTTCCACCAGCACGTCCAGCTCGTCCAGGTTGTCCGGGCGCGATACCTCCAGCACGTAGTGGGGCGCCAGCTTGGGCTGCTTGAGGATCAGCTCCTCCACCTGGGTCGGGAACAGGTTCACGCCGCGGATGATCAGCATGTCGTCGGAGCGCCCGGTGATCTTGTCCATGCGCCGGAACGAGCGCGAAGTGGGCGCCAGCAGGCGGGTAAGGTCGCGGGTGCGGTAACGGATCACCGGCAGCGCCTCCTTGGACAGGGAGGTGAACACCAGTTCGCCCAGCTCGCCGTCGGGCAGCACCTCGCCCGTCACCGGGTCGATGATCTCCGGGTAGAAATGGTCTTCCCAGATCACCGGGCCGTCCTTGGACTCGATGCACTCGTTGGCCACCCCCGGCCCCATCACTTCCGACAGGCCGTAGATGTCCACGGCGTCGATGCCCATGCGCTCCTCGATCTCGCGGCGCATCTGGTTGGTCCACGGCTCGGCGCCGAAGATGCCGATCTTGAGGGAGCAGTCCCGGGGCGAGTGGCCCTGGCGCTCGAACTCGTCGGCGATGGCCAGCATGTAGGAGGGCGTCACCATGATGATGTCGGGCTTGAAATCCACCATCAGCTGCACCTGGCGCTCGGTGAAGCCGCCCGACATGGGGATGACGGTGCAGCCCAGGCGCTCGGCGCCGTAATGGGCACCCAGGCCGCCGGTGAACAGGCCGTAGCCGTAGGCCACATGCACCTTGTCGCCGGGCCGGCCGCCGGCGGCGCGGATGGAGCGGGCCATCAGGTCGGCCCAGGTGTCGATGTCGTTCCGGGTGTAGCCCACCACCGTGGGCTTGCCCGTGGTGCCGCTGGAGGCGTGGATGCGCACCACCCGCTCCTGGGGCACCGCGAACATGCCGAAGGGATAGGTCTCGCGCAGGTCCTGCTTGGTGGTGAAGGGGAACTTGGCGAGATCGGACAGCTCCTTCAGGTCGTCCGGGTGCACGCCCAACTCGTCGAACTTCTTGCGGTAATGGGCGACGTTGTTGTAGGCGTGGGCCAGGCTCCACTTCAGGCGTTTCAGCTGCAGGGCGGCGATCTCGTCGCGGCTCGCCTTCTCTATCGGTTCCAAATCCCCGTCCCGGGGCGCTCTCGGATGCATGACGGTCTCCTTCCTTTCCTCTCTCCCGTTATTGCGCTCAGACGCGCTCGATGATCATGGCGATGCCCTGGCCGACGCCGATGCACATGGTGCACAAGGCGTAGCGCCCGCCGCGGCGCGCCAGCTCGTAGCTGGCGGTGGTGACCAGGCGCGCACCGCTCATGCCCAGGGGGTGGCCCAGGGCGATGGCGCCGCCGTTGGGATTCACGTGCTCGGCGTCGTCCGCCAGGCCCAGGTCGCGCAGCACCGCCAGCGCCTGGGCGGCGAAGGCCTCGTTGAGCTCGATCACGTCCATCTGCGCCAGCGCCAGCCCGGTCAGGGCCAGCAGCTTGCGCACCGCCGGCGCCGGGCCGATGCCCATGATGCGCGGCGCCACCCCGGCGGTGGCCATGGCGACGATGCGCGCCCGAGGCTGCAGGCCGTAGCGCTGGGCCGCCGCGCCCGAGGCGAGCAGCAGGGCGCAGGCGCCGTCGTTCACGCCCGAGGCGTTGCCGGCGGTAATGGTGCCGTCCTCGCGCACGATGGGCTTGAGCCTGGCCAGGCCCTCGAGGCTGGTGTCGGCGCGCGGATGCTCGTCCTTCGCCACGGTGCGCGTCTCGCCCTTGCGCCCGGGCAGTTCCACCGGGATCAGCTCGGCGTCGAAGCGCCCCGCCTCCTGGGCGGCGACGGCGCGCTGCTGGCTGCGCAGGGCAAAGGCGTCCTGATCGGCGCGGCTGATCCTGTGCTCGTCGGCCAGGTTCTCCGCCGTCTCGGGCATGGAATCGGTGCCATAGAGTTTCCTCATGACCGGGTTCACGAAGCGCCAGCCGATGGTGGTGTCGTAGATCTCGGCATTGCGGGCGAAGGCGCTTTCCGCCTTGGGCAGCACGAAGGGGGCGCGCGACATGCTCTCCACGCCGCCGGCGATCATCAGCTGGGCCTCGCCGCACTTGATGGCGCGGGCGGCGCTGCCCACCGCGTCCATGCCCGAGCCGCACAGGCGGTTGATGGTCGCCCCGGGCACGTCCTGGGGCAGGCCCGCCAGCAGCAGGGCCATGCGTGCCACGTTGCGGTTGTCCTCGCCCGCCTGGTTGGCGCAGCCGTAGATCACGTCGTCCACCCGGCCCCAGTCCACCGATGGGTTGCGCTGCATCAGCGCCTTGAGGGGCAGGGCGGCCAGGTCGTCGGCGCGCACCGCGGCCAGGGCGCCGCCGTAGCGGCCGATGGGGGTGCGCACGGCGTCGCAGATGAATACCTCGTTCACGTTCACGGTTTCTCCTGGTCGGTTTTCCTCAGATCGGGGGGCGGATCGGTCACCGCCCCCTTGATGCGGTGGGACTTGCCGCGGAAAGCGACGATGCGCTTGCCGTGCTGGTCGGTCACGTCCACGTCATACACGCCGCTGCGGCCGTGCAGCACGTGCTCGCGTGCTTCCGCGGTCAGCACGTCGCCCTCGAAGGCCGGCGCCAGGTATTCGATGGAACAGCCCGCCGCCACGGTGTTGTGGTTGTGGCTGTTGCAGGCGTAGGCGAAGGCGGTGTCGCACAGGGTGAACAGGAAGCCGCCGTGGCACAGGGCGTGACCGTTGAGCATGTCGGGCCGCACCACCATGCGCATGCGCGCATAGCCGGGGCGGATTTCTTCCAGGGTGATGCCCACGGACTGGGCGGCCCGGTCCCGCGGGTACATGGCCTCGCCCACTTGCCGGGCCAGCTCGTCGGCGCTCATGGTGCGGCAGTCCATGTCAGCGCCCCTGGAAGCGGGGGGCGCGCTTCTCCATGAAGGCCGCCACACCCTCCCGGTAGTCCTCGCTGTAGCCCAGCTCCCGCTGGCAGTCGCGCTCCAGGTCCAGCTGGCTTTCCAGGGTGTTGTGGGCGGCGGCGTAGAGGGCGCGCTTGGTCAGGGCCAGGCCGCGGGTGGGGGCGGCGGCGAAGTGCCGCGCCAGCTGGTCGGTCTCCGCCGCCAGCCGGTCGTCGTCCACGCATTTCCAGATCAGCCCCCAGGCCTCGGCCTGCTCGGCGGACAGCTTGTCCCCCAGCAGGGCCAGGCCCATGGCCCGGGCCGTGCCCACCAGGCGCGGCAGGAAGTAGGTGCCGCCCGAGTCGGGCACCAGGCCGATCTTGCAGAAGGCCTGGATGAAGCTGGCGGAGCGGGCCGCCAGCACGATGTCGCAGGCGAGCGCGATATTGGCCCCGGCGCCGGCCGCCACGCCGTTGACGGCGCAGATCACCGGCATGGGCAGGGCGCGCAGCGCCAGCACCAGGGGCCGGTAGTTTTGCTCGATGGAGGCGCCCAGGTCCGGTCGCTCGGCGTCGGCCGCCACGGCCCGGTCCGAGAGGTCCTGGCCGGCGCAGAAGCCGCGCCCGGCGCCGGTGAGCACCAGCACCCGCGCACCGCCCACCCGCCCCAGGGCATCCCGCAGCTCGGCGTGCATGGCCGCGGTGAAGCTGTTGAGGCGGTCGGGCCGGTTCAGGGTGATGCGGGCGATGCCGTCCGCCTGGTCGAACAAGATGTTCTGGTAGTCCATGGTCTCGATCCTCTCTCTTTGGGAATATAGGTTTGCCGTCCCGCCCCGGCAACCGGCGAGGCAGCGACTTTTCATGTTTCAATTGTTGATCGCCTAGCAGTCTGATATGATACGAAAACGAAAATGACAATACAAGAAATGTATCATTTCGTCTTCAGGAGAGAGACATGAGCCATCCCTTGTTCGACAAGCACCAGCCCACCCTGGACGCCGCCCTGAACGCCATCCGGAGCCGCGGCTACTGGAGCCCCTATCCCGAATCGCCCCGCCCCTACGGCGACAACGCCATCGAGGAGGGGCGCCAGGCGTTCGAGGCCTACCGCAACCGGCCCTTCGAACTGGATCAGCCGGGGGAGACCGGCCGCGGCGGGCGCGAGGCCTCGCCCTACGGCCTGCCGCTGGGCATCAGCTATCCCAAGTGCGGCCCCCAGACCCTGATCGCCGCTGCCAGGCAGGCCATGCCCGCCTGGATGGATGCCGGCCCGGACACCCGCGCCGGGGTGTGCCTGGAGATCCTGGCGCGGCTCAACGCCCGCAGCTTCGAGATGGCCCACGCGGTCATGCACACCACCGGCCAGGCTTTCATGATGGCCTTCCAGGCGGCCGGCCCCCACGCCCAGGACCGGGGCCTGGAGGCCGTGGCCTACGCCTACCGGGAGATGAAGCACGTGCCGGACAAGGCCTTGTGGGAGAAGCCCCAGGGCAAGAACCCGCCCCTCAGGATGGAGAAGACCTTCCGCATCGTTCCCCGGGGTGTGGCCCTGGTGATCGCCTGCTCCACCTTCCCCACCTGGAACGGCTATCCGGGCCTGTTCGCCAGCCTGGTCACGGGCAACCCGGTGATCGTCAAACCCCATCCCACGGTGATCCTGCCCCTGGCCATCGTCGTGGCCGTGGCGCGCCAGACCCTCAAGGAGGCGGGCTTCGACGCCAACCTGGTGAGCCTGGCGGTGGACGAGCCGGAGGCGCCGATCTCGAAGGACCTGGCGCTGCATCCCGACGTGCGCATCATCGACTTCACCGGCAGCCCGGGCTTTGGCAACTGGCTGGAGCAGAACGCCCGCCAGGCGCGGGTATTCACCGAGAAGGCGGGGGTCAACGGCATCCTCATCGACTCCACCGACAACTACAAGGGCATGCTCAACAACCTGGCCTTCACCCTGTCCCTCTATTCGGGCCAGATGTGCACCACGCCTCAGACCCTGTACGTGCCGGCCACGGGCATCGGCACGCCCGAAGGCAAGGTGGCGGCCGAACAGTTCGGCCGGGATCTCGCCGCCGCCCTGGACAAGTTCCTGGCCGACCCCGAGCGCGCCTGCGGCATCCTGGGGGCCATCCAGTCCCAGGCGACCCTGGAGCGCATCGAGGCTTCGCGCCGGCTGGGCCAGGTGTTGCGGGATTCCGCGCCGCTCGCCCATCCCCAATTCCCCAGCGCCCAGGTGCGCACCCCCCTGCTGCTGAAGGTGTCCGCGGCCGACGAGGCGGCGTACACCGAGGAGCGTTTCGGACCCATCACTTTCGTGGTGGAGACCGCCTCCACGGACGACAGCCTGCGGCTTGCCGAGCGCGTGATCCGCGACAAGGGCGCCATCACCTTCTCGGTGTATTCCACCAACGAGAAGGTCCTGGCAGCCGCCGAAGCCGTGGCGGTGCGGGCGGGCGTGGCCCTGTCCTGCAATCTGACCGACGGCGTCTATGTGAACCAGTCGGCCGGCTTCTCGGACTTCCACGCCACCGGGGCCAACCCGGCGGCCAACGCCAGCCTCACGGATACCGCCTTCGTCGCCAGCCGCTTCTTCGTGGTGCAGAGCCGGCGCCACGTGGGCTAAACTGGGAGCCACCATGCCTGTCTATTCCATCAACGGTGTCATCCCGGTGGTGCACCCCAGCGCCTACGTGCATCCCAGCGCGGTCCTGATCGGCGACGTGATCATCGGTCCGGAGGTCTATATCGGCCCCTGCGCCTCCCTGCGCGGCGACTTCGGGCGGCTGATCGTCAAGGCCGGGGCCAACGTCCAGGACTGCTGCATCATGCACGGCTTCCCGGAGCGGGACACCGTGGTGGAGGAGAACGGCCACATCGGTCACGGCGCCGTGCTGCACTGCTGCCGCATCGGCACCAACGCCCTGGTGGGCATGAACGCGGTGGTGATGGACAACGCCGTAGTCGGCGAGTCGGCCATCGTCGCCGCCATGGCCTTCGTCAAGGCGGGCATGGTGGTGCCCCCCAGGAGCCTGGTGGCGGGCATCCCGGCCAAGGTGGTGCGCGAGCTGACGCGCGAGGAACTGGCCTGGAAAGTGGAGGGCACCGGCCTGTACCAGGACCTGACGCGCCGGTCGCTTGCCACCATGACCCAGGTAGAACCCCTGTCCGAGGCCGAGCCGGACCGCAAGCGCATCCCCGTGCCCGACATCAAGCCCCTGATCGAGGCCAAGGCCGAATGGCTGGAGTCCGGGCTGCTGGATCAGAAGGGCAAATAGCCCCATAACGGCTGTGCTAGAATGGCGCGCTCGGTAGCGCGCCATTCCCTTCATTGCTTCCGTGCCGCGGCGGAGCGGCCCTTCGGCCGCAGGACGCAACCGCGCGGCCCGGACACGGATGCGGGGTGGCGGAAACCCGGTTTCCGCCGCGTGCTTCCAGGGCGGAGACAGTCCGGCGCCACGCCCCACGCCAGAACCGAACAGCGGGTCGCCCGCAAGACCGGCACAGCCGGCGCGAACCTTTTCGATCAACGCTAGGCATCAATCAGCAAGGAAAACGCATGAAGATCCATGAGTATCAGGCGAAGGAGATCCTGCGCAAGTTCGGCGTCGTCACGCCGCGCGGGAAGGCCTGCTTTTCCGTCGACGAAGCGGTGAAGGCCGCCGAAGAGCTCGGCGGCAAGGTATGGGTGGTGAAGGCCCAGATCCACGCGGGGGGCCGGGGCAAGGGCGGCGGCGTGAAGCTGGCGCGGTCCATCGACGAGGTGCGCCAGCTGGCGGGCCAGATCCTGGGTATGCAGCTGGTCACCCACCAGACCGGTCCCGAAGGGCAGAAAGTGCGTCGCCTGCTGATCGAGGAGGGGGCGGACATCAAGAAGGAATACTACGTGGCGGCGCTCACCGACCGCGCCACCCAGAAGGTGGCCATGATGGCCTCCAGCGAGGGCGGCATGGACATCGAGGAGGTGGCCCACAAGACGCCCGAGAAGATCATCAAGGTGTTCGTCGACCCGCTGGTGGGCCTGACCGACGCCCAGGCCATGGAGCTGGCCCGCGGCATCGGCGTGCCCGAGGGCTCGCTGCCCCAGGCGGTGGACACCTTCAAGAAGCTGTACACCTGCTACATGGAGACCGACGCCACCCTGGCGGAGATCAACCCCCTGATCCTCGAGGGAGATTCACAAAAGGGCAACATCAAGGCCCTGGACGCCAAGTTCAACTTCGACTCCAACGCCCTGTTCCGCCATCCCGAGATCGTCGAGATGCGCGACCTGGACGAGGAGGATCCGGCGGAAATCGAGGCCTCCAAGCACGACCTGTCGTACATCTCCCTGGACGGCAACATCGGCTGCCTGGTGAACGGCGCAGGCCTGGCCATGGCCACCATGGATACCATCAAGCTCTACGGCGCCGAGCCGGCCAACTTCCTGGACGTGGGCGGCGGCGCCACCACCGAGAAGGTCACCGAAGCCTTCAAGATCATGCTCAAGAACCCCAAGGTGAAGGGCATCCTGGTCAACATCTTCGGCGGCATCATGCGCTGCGACACCATCGCCACGGGCGTGGTGGCGGCGGCCAAGGAAGTACACCTGTCGGTGCCCCTGGTGGTGCGCATGAAGGGCACCAACGAGGAGCTGGGCAAGCAGATCCTCAAGGAATCCGGCCTGCCGATCATCTCCGCCGACACCATGGCGGAAGCGGCCGAGAAGATCGTCGCCGCCGTTGCGGGCAAGTAAGGCTAGGAAGGAATTAGCACATGTCGATTCTCATCAACAAGGACACCAAGGTCATCACCCAGGGCATCACCGGCAAGACGGGGATGTTCCATACCTCCAAGTGCCGCGAATACGCCAACGGCAAGAACTGCTTCGTCGCCGGCGTCAACCCCAAGAAGGCCGGCGAGGACTTCGAGGGCGTGCCCATCTATGCAACCGTGCAGGAAGCCAAGGAAGCCTCCGGCGCCACCGTCTCCGTGATCTACGTGCCGCCCGCGGGCGCGGCCGCGGCCATCTGGGAAGCGGTGGAAGCCGACCTGGACCTGGTCATCTGCATCACCGAAGGCATCCCGGTGCGCGACATGCTGATGGTGCGCAACAAGATGAAGGCCAAGGTGGCCGCCGGCGGCAAGGAGACCCTGCTGCTGGGCCCCAACTGCCCCGGCCTCATCACCCCGGACGAAATCAAGATCGGCATCATGCCCGGCCACATCCACCGCAAGGGCCGCATCGGCGTGGTATCCCGCTCCGGCACCCTGACCTATGAAGCCGTGGCCCAGCTCACCGAGCTGGGCCTGGGCCAGTCGTCGGCAGTGGGCATCGGCGGCGACCCCATCAACGGGCTGAAGCACATCGACGTCATGAAGATGTTCAACGACGACGCGGACACCGACGCCGTCATCATGATCGGCGAAATCGGTGGCCCGGACGAGGCGGAAGCGGCGCGCTGGTGCAAGGACCATATGAAGAAGCCCATCGTCGGCTTCATCGCCGGCGTCACTGCGCCTCCCGGCAAGCGCATGGGCCACGCCGGCGCGCTGATCTCGGGCGGCGCCGACACGGCCGAAGCCAAGCTCGCCATCATGGAGGAGTGCGGCTTCAAAGTGACGCGCAACCCGTCGGAAATGGGCAAGCTGCTCAAGTCGCTGCTGTAAGGTAACGACAGGGGCCGCGGCGCGGCCCTTGTCCGTTTCCGGTTTCCCGTTCCGGGTCGGAGCGGGAAGCCGGAAACGAGAAACCAGAAACGCCATGTCTTTCGCCAGTCCCGAATTCTGGACCGCGGTCCTGCAGATCATCGCCATCGACATCATCCTGTCGGGGGACAACGCCGTGGTCATTGCGTTGGCCTGCCGCAACCTGCCTCCCAAGCAGCGGCGCCTGGGCGTGTTCTGGGGCGTGTTCGGCGCCATCAGCCTGCGCGTCATCCTGACCGCCTTCGCGGCAGGTCTGCTGGGTTTCCCTTACCTCAAGCTGATCGGAGGCGTGCTGCTGCTGTGGATCGGCGTCAAGCTGCTGCTGCCCGACGACGATGGCGATCACGAGATCCAGGCGGCCGAGCACCTGTGGGGCGCGGTGAAGACCATCATCGTCGCCGACTTCATCATGAGCCTGGACAATGTCATCGCGGTGGCGGCCGCCTCGCGCGACAGCGTGTTCCTGCTCATTTTCGGCCTGGCGGTGAGCATTCCCCTGATCGTCTGGTCCAGCCAGATCATCATGAAGATGATGGAGCGCTTCCCGGTCATCGTCACCCTGGGGGCTGGCCTGCTGGGCTATGTGGCCGGCGGCATGATGGCTTCCGACGTGGCCGTCAAGCACCAGGCCCAGGCGCTGCTGCCGGGCGCGCAGTACCTGGCGGGCGTCGCCGGGGCGGCCCTGGTGGTGGCGGTCGGCACCTGGCTGGCGCGGCGCAAGGCGGCCGCGGAACGGCGCATCGTCTAATATTCTTCGCTCTTCGCGGCCGGCTTTCCGGGAATTGCCGCCGTTCGGCCCCCGGAATTTGACTGTCCAGACACCCGACTGCAAGAATAGCTTGCTGCTGTTCCACGAACAGTTGAGCTCCCTTCTACGGACAACCAATGGACCTCAGCCAGGCCCTGCAGATCGTCAGCCGCTCCCACGCCGGCATGGTGCGCTCCCATAACGAGGACGCCATCTATGTGAATGCGGCCTGCGGCCTGGCCATTCTCGCCGACGGCATGGGCGGCTACAACGCCGGCGAAGTCGCCGCCGGCATGGCCACCACGCTGCTGGGCAGCGAGCTGGAGAAGTGTTTCCAGAGGACGCCGCCCCATAAACCCGACGCCTCGGGCAAGCTCTACGCCCGCGCCGCCGTGGCAGCGGAAATCGCCCGCACCAACGCTGCCATCTACCAGGCGGCCCAGAGCCAGCCCCAGTACGCCGGCATGGGAACGACCCTGGTGATGGCGGTGTTCTACGACAACTCCATGACCGTGGCCCACATCGGCGACTCGCGCCTCTATCGCCTGCGGGGGGACGATTTCCGGCAGATCACCAAGGATCATTCCCTGCTGCAGGAGCAGATCGACAGCGGCTTGATCACCCCGGCGGAGGCGCGCCGCTCCCGGAACAAGGGCCTGGTGACCCGGGCGCTGGGGGTCGATCCGGTAGTGGAGCCGGAAATACGCGATTACGACACCCAGCCGGGTGACATCTACCTGCTGTGCTCGGACGGATTGAACGACATGGTCGAGGACCAGGAGATCGGCCTCACCTTGCGGACCCTGTCGGGTAACCTGGAGCTGGCCGCGGACCGGCTGGTGCAGACGGCCAACGACAATGGCGGCCGCGACAACGTGTCGGTGATCCTGGTGCGCATTGCGTGCGAGTATCCGGCGGCGCGCGGCTGGCTGGCCAGGCTCTCAGCCTGGCTCAATTAGAGGACTGCGATATATGCCCAAGTTGATTCTCAGCATGGACGGCCTGGTGCTCAAGGAAATCTCCCTCACCAAGGAGCGGACGAGCATCGGCCGCAAGCCGCACAACGATATCCAGATCGACAATCTGGCCATCAGCGGCGAGCACGCGGTAATCGTGAACATCCACAACGACTCATTCCTGGAGGACCTCAACAGCACCAATGGCACCTTCGTGAACGGCCAGCAGATCAAGAAGCACTTCCTGCAGAACAACGATGTCATCGAGCTGGGCAAGTACCGCCTCAAGTACGTGAGCGAACAGGGCGCAGCGGCAGCCCAGGATTTCGAGAAGACCATGGTGCTGCGGCCAGGGACCCTGCGCCAGACCGTCATCGAGCAGGCGGCCGGCAAGTCCTTCGGCGACAGCCACGGCGGCCCGCAGGCGGAGGCGCCGCCGCCGGCGGTGATCCAGATCCTCTCCGGCCCCGCCGCCGGCCGGGAACTGGAACTGGTCAAGACCCTGACCACCCTGGGCAAGCCCGGGGTCCAGGTGGCGGCCATCACGCGCCGTCCCCACGGCTATTTCCTCGCCCACGTGGAAGGCAGCCGGTTCCCGGTGCTGAACGGCAAGACCCTGGACGGCCAGGCCCACGAGCTGCAGGACCACGACGTGATCGAACTCGCCGGCGTGAAGATGGAGTTCTTCTTCAGGACGTGACGGGTTTCTCGCTTGCGGTTTAGGGTTTCTCGTATGATCCCGCCTGGAAACCAAGTGATGTGAGCCGACATGCGAGTGCGTATTCTGGGCTGCAGCGGGGGCATAGGCGGGCGCCACCTGCGCACCACCTCGATGCTGGTGGACCACGACGTCCTGCTCGACGCGGGCACCGGCGTGGGCGACCTGTCGCTGGCGGAGCTGGCGCTGGTGGACCACGTGTTCCTGACTCATTCCCACCTGGACCACATCGCCTGTCTGCCCCTGATCGTCGATACCGTCGGCGACCTGCGCAACAAGCCCCTCACGGTCTATGCCACCCAGGCCACGCTGGAGATCATCCGGACCCATATTTTCAACTGGGCCGTCTGGCCGGATTTCACCGAGATCCCCACGCGCGAGGCGCCGTTCCTGCGCTACCAAACCATTGAGGTGGGCAAGCCCGTGACGCTCAATGGGCGCAGCTTCACGGCGCTGCCCGCCAACCACACGGTGCCCGCCGTGGGCTTCCACCTGGACAGCGGCCGGTCCAGCCTGGTGTACTCCGGCGACACCACGGTCAACGACGAGCTGTGGCAGATGGTCAACAAGATAGGCAACCTGCGCTATCTCATCATCGAAACCGCTTTCTCGAACCGCGAGAAGCAGCTCGCCGTCATCTCCAAGCATCTGTGCCCCAGCATGCTGGCGGAGGAGCTGCTCAAGCTGCAGCGCGACGCCGACATCTACATCACCCACCTCAAGCCCGGCCAGATCGAGCTGACCATGCAGGAGCTGGAGGAGGGCATTGGCGAGTACAGGCCGCGCATGCTGCAGAACAACCAGGTGTTCGAGCTATAGGAACGACATGACGGCCGGCGAAGTGTCCCCCGAAATCCTAAGCAGCCTGGAGCCCCTGGCCGGGCTGTCACCCGAGAGTGCGCGCGAACTCGCCGGGCTATGCGTCCGGCAGCGGGTGGCCCGGGGCGCAGACCCGTTCCGCGTGCAGGGTGTGCAGGGGCAATCGGTCTACCTGGTCAAGGGCGAGCTGAAGATCGCCTACCCGGACGACAGCTTCGAAGTCATCGTCGGCGGCACCGACGGTGCCCG
>JBMOQT010000380.1:0-27880 GCA_049320945.1 Pseudomonadota bacterium | reverse complement strand
CTCAAAGAGGCCGTCAACCGCCTTGCAAAGGGTACCCATTCCGAGTAACAATCCGTTCGCTCCTGTCGCACACCCTGGGGGAATTTGACCCGGCCACGGGTGGAGGAATTTGAAGTGGCCATCGGGGTCTATGCTGGTCTAGGTGGTGATAAGGCGTTTGGAGAACAGGCGACAGCAAGACGAGAGATAGTCAAGACCCCTTACACAGGCGGCTCTCCCTCCAGCGAGATATATGCAGCGTTGCGCGCTTTCAATGACGGCGCGGTGCTATCAATTCGCCACGAGGCGAGCGTCTTGAAAGCAACCCTGATGGATGACACTGGCGAAATCTACGAACGAATCACTGTAAGACTTGACACGTCGATGACGGGCTGCGATCGGGGAGCTTTGATTCTCCGCTGGAAGAGCATCGGAAGGCGGGCTGAATGGGGC
Source organism: Pseudomonadota bacterium (assembly GCA_049320945.1). GTDB lineage: Bacteria > Pseudomonadota > Gammaproteobacteria > Burkholderiales > Rhodocyclaceae > DYIB01. The sequence goes on along the minus strand of JBMOQT010000380.1, from coordinate 27,448 downwards.
GGCGGGGATGTCGTCTGGGGCGAGAGGGAAATTCGTAAACTCGAGGATGGAAGTTTGACGGTGGTTAGTCGTCAGCGACAACGCTCGCTAAGCATAATCACAGGGGGAGCTGCTGGTGATACAAAGAAATGGCCCGATACAACGAATCGGTATCTTCCCGTTCCCATCAGGTGATCCTTGTTCATGCGAACAGAATCAACCCTTGGACCCAGGCTCCCGCGGCGCGTGCTCCTCCAGCCACTCCTGCCACACGGCCATGAGCACTGCCAGGATCACCGGGCCGAGGAACAGCCCCACCAGGCCGAAGGCGACGGCGCCGCCGAGCACGCCGAACATCACCAGCAGGAAGGGGATCTGGGTGGCGCTGCTGATCACCAGGGGGCGGATGAGGTTGTCCACCCAGCTCACGGCGAAGGTGCCCCAAAGGAGCAGGCCGATCCCCGCCCAGGTATCACCCGTCACCAACAGCCACACGCCGATGCTGCCCCAGACGAAGGGCGTACCGAAGGGAACCAGCGCCACCAGCGCCGTGACGGCACCCAGCAGGACCGGCGCCTTCACGCCCGCCACCCAGTAGCCCAGTCCCGCCAGAACGCCCTGGGCCAGGGCCGTGAGCACGATGCCGTACACCACGGCCTTCGTGGTGACGCCTGCCGCCTCCAGGTAGCCGTGGGCCCGTTCGCCGAGAAAATACTCCAGCGCCATGCGCAGTTGCCCGACCAGGTGGCGGCCGTCGCGAAAGAAGAAGAACGCCGTCAGCAGCGCGAAACCGAACTTGGCGATGTTGCGCGTGATGCTGCCCGCCACGTGGCCCACCTGCTCCCGGCCGCGCTCCAGCCACTGGCCCAGCTCGCCCTGGAGCGCCGCCCGGTTGGCGGTGATGCGGTCCAGGAAGGCCTGGAGCTGTTCGCCCAGCCAGGGAATGTTCGCCAGGAAGGCGGGCAGGCGTATCGGTCCGTGGCTAAGCTGCTCGGTGACCAGGGCGTAGGCGACGGCCACCTCGTCGCGCAGCAGCGCTACCAGCCAGATGACCGGCAGAATGAAGGCCGCGGTGAGCAGCAGGGTCATGAGCAGGGCGCTCAGGCTGGGCGAACGCACCAGCGCCAGCAGCCGCACGTAGATGGGCCAGGTGACGTAGGCCAGGATCCCGGCCCATACCACCGGCACGACGAAGGGCTGGAGCACCTGGTAGGACAGCAGCAGCAGCCCGCCGATGAACACGCCCAGCAGGATGCGGCGCACCAGCACCTGGGATTTTTCCTGATCCATCAATCGACTCTCCGGCCCGAAGGGCCGCCATTTCCGCCCTCCCCTTCAAGGGGAGGGCCAGGGTGGGGATGGGTCTCCTTGTACAGCCAGCCGCGCCGCACGGCCCGCTTCTCCAGCTCCACGGCGAAGAACACCACCGTGGACAGCACCAGGCACAGCAGCAGCTCGTCCCAATCCAGGGGCGCCGTCTTGAACACCGCGTTCAGGGCCGGCAGGTAGAGGATGGCGAGCTGCAGCCCCACCGACACGACCACGGTCGCCACCAGGAAGCGGTTGGACAGCGCGCCGATGGCCAACAGGGACTCGGTCTCGGAGCGGATGGCCATCACATGCCCCAGCTGCGACAGCGTCAATACGGTAAACACCATGCTCTGCCAATGGCCCGAGCCCGTATGATAGGCCCAGGCCTGCACCAGCAGGGACACGGCACCCATCAACAGCCCCACCCATATGATGTGCTGCCACATGCCGTGGGCGAAGATGCTCTCGTTGGGCGGTCTGGGCGGGCGCTGCATGACGCGGCGCTCGGCCGGCTCGTTGGCCAGGGCCAGCCCCGGCAGGCCGTCGGTGACCAGGTTGATCCACAGGATGTGGATGGGCAGCAGCGGCACCGGCAGCCCGAGGAAGGGCGCGAGGAAGATGACCCAGATCTCCCCCGAGTTGCTGGTCATGGTGTACTTGATGAACTTGCGGATGTTGTCGAAGATGCGCCGGCCCTCGCGCACCGCGCGCACGATGGTGGCGAAGTTGTCGTCCAGCAGCACCATGTGGGCCGCCTCCCGCGCCACGTCGGTGCCGCCCTTGCCCATGGCCACACCGATGTCGGCGCGCTTGAGCGCGGGCGCGTCGTTCACCCCGTCGCCGGTCATGGCGACGAACTCGCCGCGCGCCTGCAGGGCCTTGACGATGCGTATCTTCTGCTGCGGGTCCACGCGGGCATAGACGCGCACCCGGGCCACTTGTTGCGTCAGGGCCTCGTCGGACAGCCGCGCCAGCTCGGCGCCGGTCAGCACCGCGGCCTCGTCCGCAGCAATGCCCAGGTTGCGGGCGATCGCCCGGGCGGTGGCGGGATGATCGCCAGTGATCATCACCGGCACGATGCCCGCCGAGCGGCACTCGGCCACCGCTTGGGCGGCCTCCGGCCGCGGCGGGTCCATCAGCCCCACCATGCCCAGCAGCACCAGGTCTTCTTCCGCCGCCCGCAGATCCGCGGGCGGCGTGTCGAAGCTGCGGCAGGCCACGGCCAGGACGCGCAGCCCCTCGGCCGCCAGGGCATCGGCCGCCGCCAGCCATTCCTCCGCCGGCAGGGGCGTGTCCCCCGCCGCCGTGCGTTGCCAGGGACAGCGCTCCAGCACCGCCTCCGGCGCGCCCTTGACGAAGGCGATGACGCCCTCGCCGTCCCGGTGCAGGGTGGTCATCAGCTTGCGCTCCGAATCGAAGGGCAGCTCGGCCAGGCGCGGCCAGGCCGCCTCCGCCTGGGCCTTGGGCACGCCCGCGTCGGCGGCCGCTTGCAGCAGAGCCGCTTCCGTGGGCTCGCCCTCGGCCTGTCCGTCGCGGCCCATCACGGCGTCGTTGTTCAGCGCCAAGGCCCGCACCAGCATGGTCCAGGGCTCCCCCGCCCGCGCCGCGTCGCCGGGCGGCCGCTGTACGCCGTCGGCATAGAGCAGTTCGACGCGCATGCGGTTCTGGGTCAGGGTGCCGGTCTTGTCGGAACAGATGTAGGTGATGGAGCCCAGGGTCTCCACGGCCGGCAGGCGGCGGATCAGGGCGTTGTGGGCCACCATGCGGTAAGCCCCCAGGGCGAGAGCGATGGCCACCACCGCCGGCAAGGCCTCCGGAATCGCCGCCACGGCGAGGCTCACCGCCGTCAGGAACATGAGTACCGGCGGCTCCCCCCGCAGCAGGCCGGCGATGAACACGATGGCGCAGATCACCAGCACCGCCACCGCCAGGCGCGTGCCGAAGCGGGCGAGCCGCTTCTGTAGCGGCGTCTTCACTTCCTCCGCGCCCGCCAGCAGGGTGGCGATCTTGCCGATTTCGGTGGCCAGGCCGGTGGCGGTGACCACGCCCACGCCGCGGCCGTAGGCCACCAGGGTGCTCTTGTAGGCCATGTTGGCGCGATCGCCCAGGGGCAGATCGTCCCCCGCCAGGGCAGCGGTGGTCTTCTCCACCGGATGGGATTCCCCGGTCAGCGCCGCCTCGGCCACCCGCAGGCTGGCCGCCTCCACCAGGCGCAGGTCCGTCGGCACCACGTTGCCCGCCTCCAGCAGCACCACGTCGCCCGGCACCAGCCGATGGGCCTCCACGGTCATCAGCTCGCCGCCCCGGCGCACCCGCGCCTGGGGGGCGGCCATGCGGCGCAGGGCGTCCATGGCCCGCTCGGCCCGGTACTCCTGAAAGAAGCCGATGGCGGCGTTGAGCAGCACGATGACCACGATGGCCACCGTGTCCGCCGGCTCGCCGACGATACCGGACACCACGGCGGCGGCGATCAGCACCAGGATCATGACGTCGGCAAACTGGTCCAGGAGCATGCGCGCGATGCTGCGCCTGGCCGCCTCGGGCAGCGCGTTCGGGCCGAAGCGCCCGAGGCGCGCCTGCACCTCGGCCTCGTCCAGGCCCCGGGCCGGGTCCACCTTCAGGGTCTGGGCGGCGTCGGCGGCCTCCAGGCAGTGCCAGCAGGCCTGCCCGGCGGGCGTGGCGTCACGATCCATAGCGATAGAGCAGGTAGGCGTTGGACACGTATATCCAGGCGAGCAGCAGGCTCACCCAGCCCACCGCGCCCAGCACTCTTTCCTTCGGCCGATAGAACAGCCCGGCGATCGCCAGCCCGGTCATGATCACGGCCGACAAGGCCGACATGGCATGGGCCGCGGACACGTGGGAGAACAGCGGGCCGTCCAGGTAGAACAAGTCCTGCAGCGCCAGCAGCACCAGGTTGAACAGATTGCTGCCGAACAGGTTGCCCACGGCCATGTCCAGGGCGCCCAGGCGCAAGGCCGAAACGGTCACGGTCATTTCCGGCAAGGTGGTGGCGGCGGAGACGAGCAAGGTGCCGACGAAGCTCTGGTTCCAGCCCATCACCCGGGCCAGGTCCTCGGCGATGAAGGGCAGCCACAGGGCCGCGCCCACCACCGCCGCCGCCGCCACCCCGTAGCGCAGCGCCGCCTGGCGCAGCGTGATGTGGGGATAGCGGTCCGCGCTGCTCTCCACGTAGGCCGCGGCCTCGCGCCTTTCATAGGTGTAGACCACCTTCAGGGCCACGCCGTAGAACAGGATCAGCAGCGGCGAATACAGGCCGACCGGGCCCACGGCCAGCACCACGCCGCGGCCCGCCACCAGCAGGTTGAGGGCGACGAAGCCCAGCAGCATGGCGCCGAAGGCGGCCGACAGGATGTGGCCCCGGCTGGCGCGGCTATAGACCGATTCGCCCCGGTGCAGGAAATCCAGCACCACGATCATGGCCAGGTTCATGACGCAGGCCCCCAGCACGTTACCCACGGCGATGTCCGGCGCCTTCGCCAGCGCCACGGCGCTGATGCCGGTGATCAGTTCCGGCAGCGAAGTCACGGTCGCCAGCAGGACCAGCCCCACCAGGCTGCCGCCTAGCCCCGTCTTGTCGGCGATCACGTCGCCGTACTTGGACAGGCGCGACCCGGCATAGGTGATCACCGCAGCACAGGCGAGAAACTGCAGCCATACCGCCAACTGTTCCGGAATCATCTTATGGGAAGCGCCATTGGTGTCGTTGTTCCGAGCGGCAATGATAACAGCCGGCCGTCACGCCAATGGCATGGCGGCGGGCGCGGCGCCCCGGACCGTCACGCCGCCTGCACGACGATGATGTGCACGCGATACGGCCCGTGGGCGCCGAGGACGATGGTCTGCTCGATGTCGCCGGTGCGCGAGGGACCGGAGACGAAGTTCACCGCCCGCGGCAGCACGTCTTCGCCGAACCCGGCGCGAATGCGCTGCCACGCCTCCTCCATGCCCGCCAGCACGCGCGAGGCGGGCACCACGGCGATGTGGGTTTCCGGCAGCAGGCTCACTGTGGCAGGCGTCGCGCCGCTGCTGCACAAGACCAGCGTTCCGGTCTCGGCCACGGCGCAAAAGACGCCGGTGATGCCCACGAGATCGTCGCCGCGCGCAGCCCGGGGCTGCACCGCCACGCCGGCCCAATCGAGCCCGGCGAGCTCGGGCCAGACCACCGCCTGCCGCGGCAATTGCCGGGCGTCCAGGTAGCGGGCGCAGGCGGCCGGCACGTCCGCCAGCGCCGCCACCTGCTCCACCGTGCTCGCCAGCGCCGCCGAACGCGCCATGAAGCGCTGCACCAGGTCTTCAGCGATGTCGGGCCGCGGCCCCTGGGGCCGGCGCGCCAGGTAGTCCGCCATGCCGGCCCGCGCCGCCGCTTCCGTGTCGGGCGTGCGCCGCAGCCCTGCGCGGATGCGGCCCAGGATGTCGGCGCGGGCATCGGTCGTCTTGCTCATGTCATCGTCCTCCGTCCTGGCGCGCCCCATAGAGCTCGCGGAAGGTCTTGCCCTCGGGCGCTGGCAGGTCGCGCTGCTCGGTCCAGGCCGGCGCCAGGCCCAGTACGCGGATGCGGTCCTGTCCGTCCGCCAGCCACTTGAGGTAGCGCGCGCCCAGGCGCACCGCCAGGCCATACAGCGCCGGCCGCTGCGCCGTCCAGGCCCACAGCTTGAGGGCGAGTCGCTCGCGCCGGGGGCGCAAACCCTGCTCCATCTGCTTTTCCCGCAGCTTGCGCAGCAGCTCCGGCAGCGGGATGCGCACCGGGCAGACGACGCCGCACTGGTTGCACAGGGTGGCCGCATGGGGCAGGTCCAGCGCGTTCTCCAGGCCCACATACAGGGGCGTGAGCACCGAGCCCATGGGGCCGAAGTACACCCAGCCGTAAGCGTGGCCGCCCACGGTCTGGTACACCGGGCAGTGGTTCATGCAGGCGCCGCAGCGGATGCAGCGCAGCATGTCCTGGAATTCACCACCCACCAGGTTGGCGCGGCCGTTGTCCACCAGCACGTAGTACATGTGCTCGGGTCCGTCCGCCTCGCCGGCGGCGCGGGTGCCGGTGAGGAGCGAGAAATAGTTGGAGATCGCCTGGCCGGTGGCGGAGCGCGGCAGCAGGCGCATCAGGGTGGCCAGGTCTTCCAGGGTCGGAATCACCTTCTCGATGCCCGCGATCGCCACATGCACCCGCGGCAGGGTGGTCACCATGCGGCCGTTGCCCTCGTTGGTGACCAGGGCCACCGAGCCCGTCTCCGCCACCAGGAAGTTGGCGCCGGAAATGCCCATGTCCGCCGTCAGGAAGTGGCCGCGCAGCATCTCGCGCGCCTCGCGCGTCATCTCGCTGATTTCGCGCTTGCGCGGCCGGTGATGCACGCGCTCGAACAGCTCCGCCACCTCTTCCTTGGTCTTGTGGATCACCGGCGCGATGATATGGGCGGGCGGCTCGTTGCCGTTGATCTGCAGGATGTACTCCCCCAGGTCGGTCTCCACCGGCTGCACCCCCGCCGCCTCCAGCGCCTGGTTGAGGCCTGCCTCCTCGGACAGCATGGACTTGGACTTGATGGCCTTCTTCACGCCGTGGCGCCGGGCGATGTCCACCACCAGCCGGCACACCTCGGCGCCATCCCGCGCCCACAGCACGGTGGCGCCCCGCTTCGTCGCTTCCTGCTCGAAGCGCTCCAGCCACAGATCCAGGTCCTGCAGCACGCGGTTGCGGATCGCCTCGCCCGCCCGGCGCGTCGCTTCGAAGTCGATGTCCTGTATGCCGCGGCGCCGGCCTTCCACGAACAAGCCCTTGGCCGAGGCCAGCTTGGCCTGCAGGCCCGTATCACGCACGGCGGCGCCGGCCCGCGCCTTGAAGTGCATCGATCTGACTTCCATGGCGCTTCTCTTCTTCAGCCAGCTTCGCCCGCCAGCACTTCGGCGACGTGCAGCACCCGCGTCTTGTCGTCCCCCATGCGCCGCAGTCGGCCCTCGATGTTGAGCATGCAACCCAGGTCGCCCAGCACCACCGCGTCCGCGCCGGTGGCCTGGACGTGGGCGCATTTCTTATCCGCCAGCCGCGCCGAGATGTCGCCGAACTTCACCGCGAAAGTCCCGCCGAAGCCGCAGCACTCCTCCGCTGCCTGCATCTCTTCCAGGCGCACGCCGGGCATGCGCGCCAGCAGCTGCCGCGGCTGTTCCTTCACGCCCAGCTCGCGCAGCCCGGAGCAGGAATCGTGGTAAGTCACGGTGCCGCGGAAGTCGCCGGGAATGCGCTCCAGGCGCGCGACATTGACCAGGAAATCCGTCAGCTCGTAGGTGCGGGCGCACAGGGAGGCGGCGCGGGCGGCGAGCTCGCCGTCCCCGGCGAACAGGTCGGGGTAGTGGGTGCGAATCATGCCGGCGCAAGACCCCGAAGGCGCCACCAGGTAGTCCACGCCCTCGAACTCGCGCAACACCTTCTCCGCCAGGGCACGGGCGGCGCTCCTGTCCCCCGAGTTGTAGGCGGGCTGGCCGCAGCAGGTCTGGCTCAGAGGCACCACCACTTCGCAGCCTGCGTGCTCCAGAAGCCTGAGGGCGGCAAAACCGATGCGCGGGCGCATCAGGTCCACCAGACAGGTCACAAACAGGCCAACGCGCATGCCGCTCCTCCCCTTGTTTGGCGCGCCCCCACCGAGGCGGCGATTTCACGATCTGATATAGTATTGCGCCTTTCGATTCTACGAAAGCCGAAGTTGGCCGCCCAGCAGGAAAGCAAGAATTCCATCCAGGTCATCGAGCGCATGATGAAGCTGCTCGAGGTCCTGGCCCATTATCACGATCCCGTCAGTCTCAAGCTGCTGGCCGGCGAAGCCGGCCTGCATCCGTCCACCGCCCACCGCATCCTCGCCGCCATGGCCGCCAGCGGCTTCGTCGAGCGCACCGAGCCGGGCGCCTACCGGCTGGGCATACGTCTGCTGGAACTGGGCAACATCGTCAAGTCGCGCATCAATATTCGCGAGGCCGCCCTGCCCTTCATGGAGAAGCTGCACGCCCGGATCGGCGAGAGTGTGAACCTGGGGGTGCGCCACGACGACGAAATCATTTATGTGGAGCGCACTTCCAGCGGGCGCTCCTCGGTGCGCGTGGTGCACCTGGTGGGTGCCCGCGCGCCGCTGCATGTCACCGCCGTGGGCAAGCTGTTCCTGGTGGAGGACGGCCCGGACAAGGTGCGCGACTATGCCAAGCGCACCGGCCTGCCGGGCTTCACGCCCACCTCCCTGATTACCTTGCCGGCACTGGAGAAGGAACTGGAGCGCGTGCGCCGCCACGGTGTAGCCTTCGACAACGAGGAAATCGAGCTGGGCTTGCGCTGCATCGCCGCCCCGGTGCGGGACGACTCGGGCGAGCTGGTCGCCGGCCTATCGATCTCGGCGCCCGCCGACCGTTACAACCCCGACTGGGCGCCCCTGGTGAAGAGCGTCGCCGACGAAATCTCCCACGCCATCGGTTACGTGAAGAAATAGCTACGCGGCTATTCGGCGACCAGCCCGTGCACGCTGAACAGCCGCCCGTCGTCGAACCAGACCCGTGCCGGACGCAGGCCCGCCCCCCGGGCCAGGGCCTGGAACTCCTCCACCGCGTACTTGCAGGAAATCTCCGTGCGCATCAGTTCATCCTCGGCGAACACGAAGCGCCTGTCGGCCACGCCCACCTCCTGCCGGCCCAGGGAGCGCAGGTGCATCTCGATGCGGCCTTGGGCCTCGTCGTAGAACGCCACGTGCTCGAAGCCGCGCAGATTGAAATCGGATCCCAGGCGGCGATTGATATGGGCGAGGATGTTGAGGTTGAAGCGGGCGGTGACGCCCTGGGCATCGTTGTAGGCGGCATACAGCAAGGCCGGGTCTTTCTTGAGGTCGACACCGATCACGGCGGCCCCGCCGGCGCCCACCAGGCGATGCACCCCCCGCAGAAAGGCCGCCGTTTCCTCGCGGGTAAAATTGCCTATGGTGGAACCGGGGAAATAAACCGCGCGCCGGCGCGTAGCCAGACCCTTCCACTCGGGCAGCACCAGGGGCCTGGCGAAGTCGGCACAGATGGCGGCGATATTGAGCCAGGGAAACAGCCCGGCCAGCTCGCGCGAGGCGCTTTCCAGCTGGGCGCGGGCAATGTCCACGGGCGTGTATAGCAGCGGCCGCGCCGCTTCGAGCAGGATGCGGGTCTTGCGCCCCGAGCCGCTGCCGAACTCCACCAGCTCCGCGGCCGGGCCGATGAACGCGGCGATGTCAGCGCCGTGGCGCTCCATCAGCTGCAGCTCGGCCCGGGTCAGGTAGTACTCGGGCAGCTCGCAGATGGCGTCGAACAGGACACTGCCCTGTTCGTCATAGAAATACTTGGCGGGGAGTTCCTTCGGGCTGCGCGCCAGCCCGGTGAGCACATCTTCGAGGAGGCCTGATTCCGGCGGCGAGAAATCGTAGAAGCGAATGATTCCGCCGCCCATGGGTCAGCTGTCGTTCTGGCGGTTCAGGGCGGCGCTCTCGATCCACTTGCGGATGCGCTGGGCGTCGCCGATGCGCGTCAGCCGTCCTACCGAATCGAGCAGAACGATAATCATGGGTTTGTTGGCAAGCCAGGCCTGCATCACCAGGCATTTGCCCGACTCGTTGATGAAGCCCGTCTTGGATACGCCGATTTCCCAGGACGAGTTGCGCACCAGCGTGTTGGTGTTGCGGAAGGCCATCCGGCGGCCGTTCACTTCCACCTCGTACTCGGGCGTGGTGGACATCTCACGGATCAGGGGATACTTGGATGCCGCCGCCACCATCTTCACCAGGTCCCGGGCACTGGACACATTGGCGGCCGACAGTCCGGTGGAATCGCGGAAGTGGGTGTCCGTGAGGCCGATGGCTTCGGCCTTGCGGTTCATGGCCTCGACGAAAGCCTCCCGCCCGCCCGGATAATGGCGCGCCAGGGCCGAGGCGGCCCGGTTCTCCGAGGACATGAGGGCCAGCCGCAGCATGTCTTCCCGGGACAGCTCGGTGCCCACGCGCAGGCGCGAACTGCTGCCGCGCAGCCGGTCCACATCCTCGTCGGTCACGGTGAGGGGCTCGGACAGGCTCAACTGCGCGTCGAGCACGACCATGGCGGTCATGAGCTTGGTGATGGAGGCGATGGGCACCACGGCCTGGGCATTCTTTTCGAACAGGACTGCGCCGGTAGACTGGTCCTGCACCAGCACCGCCGCCGACTTGAGCAGTAAATGGTCGGAGTCTTCCACGGGCGCCCGGCGCACTTTCACCGGCTTCACCGCCTTGCGCTTGGTGGAGGGGTAGGTCACCGTTACACGTTTGGAATACTTCTTGCCACTGCCTGCGGCATGGGCCGGCGCCGCATCGAGCCCGGCCAGGACCACTGCCGCGCACAGGAAAAATAAAACCCCAAGCCTCATTCTTTTAGCCTCCGCGACAGCATCCGCGAGTTTACCCAAGTGTAGCAACACGCCATCAAGAATTGCAAGGAAAATAACGGGATAAAAGGGGCTCTTAAAGGCGAATCGCGGCAAGAAAATATCCGGTCGCCGATGTCAGGTCACCGGTGCCGCCGCCCGCTGTTCCGTCTCCTGCCCGATGCCGAGGAAACCCATTACTTCCTCGCGCTTGGCCATGGTGTCCGTGTAGCCCAGCTCAATCAAGGCGCGGACGAAGGGTTGCTCGAACAGCAGATAGCTCGCCAGGGCCGAGCCGGTCTTGCGCGTGGCGCCCACTCCCCCCAGCAGCGAGCGCACTGCCCAGGGCAGGCTTTTGACATGCCGGGCGGCGATGTAGTCCAGGCGCTGGCTGGGAGAGATCACCAGGGTCTCGATGGGTCGCAGCGGCAGGTTGTTGCGCTCGCGCACCTCCGGCGGAATGAGGCTGACGGTATTGTTGATGCGCTGCAGGCGCTCAAGATCCACCGAGAGGCTGTCCAGGAAGATGCTCGACAGGGCATGGCCGGCGATCTGGGCCAGGGACGGATAGTCTTCTCCCCGCTGGCGCTCCCGTTCCTGGCCCATGCGGCCGGCCCCGACCACGAGGATGCGCTCCGCACCCAGGTGGATGGCCGGCGACACCGGCGCCAGCTGGCGCATGGAGCCGTCGCCGAAATACTCCCGATGGATTTTCACCGCGGGGACGATGCAGGGGATGGCGCTCGAGGCCAGGAGATGGTCCACGGTGATGCGGGCCCGCACGCCGGTGCGATGGGTGCGCTTCCAGGTCTGGGCGTCGGCCGCCGCCTGGAAGAAGCTCACGCTTTCGCCCGTGGAATAGCCCGAGGCGGTGATCGACAGGGCATAGAGCGCGCCCGACTCGATGGCCCGGTCGATCCGGGACATGTCGAGGCTCGTCTCCAGCAGGCGGCGCAGGGGCCTGCTGTCCAGCAGGGAGCGCGGGTTCTGGGTGGCCAGCCAGCCGAACATCAGCGCCGACAACCAGCGTGCGCCGCTGCCCAGAATGCCCAGGGGGTCGGAGCGATAGACCTGGTGGGTGTGGAAGTTGGACCACACCTCATGCAGGAAGCGCACGCCGAGGCCGAAGTTCTCGGCGTAAACCGCGAGGGTGGCGGCATTGACGGCGCCGGCCGAGGTCCCGCACAGGATCGGGAAGGGGTTGGTGCGCGCCACCGGCAGCAGTTCCTTGATGGCGTTCAGCACGCCCACCTGGTAGGCGGCGCGGGCGCCGCCCCCGGTCAGCACCAGGGCGGCCTTGCCTGCGGGCCGCACGGCCGGCGCCGTCATGGGCTCAACGGGCGATGCCGGCATCCACCACGGTTAGCGCCGTCAGGTTGACGATGCGTCGCACCGTGGCGGTGGGCGTGAGGATATGGACCGGCGCCGCCGCGCCCAGCAGGATCGGCCCGATGGTGACGCCGTCGCCCGCCGCCTGCTTGAGCAGGTTGAAGGCGATGTTGGCCGCATCCAGGGTCGGCATGACCAGGAGGTTGGCCTCGCCCTTCAGGCGCGAGTTGGGGAACACCTGGCTGCGCACCGCCTCGGACAGGGCGGCGTCCCCATGCATCTCGCCCTCCACTTCCAGCTCCGGCGCGCGCTCCCACAGCAGGTCGCGCGCCTGCTGCATCTTGCGCGCGCTGGGCGTGTCATAGCTGCCGAAGCTGGAGTGGGACAGCAGCGCCACCTTGGGGGTGAGGCCGAAGCGCCGCATTTCCTCGGCCGCCAGGAGCGTCATCTCGGCGATCTGCTCGGCCGAGGGGTCGTAGTTCACATAGGTGTCGCAGATGAACACGGTCTGCTTGGGCAGCATCAGGCCGTTCATGGCGTAGTAGGCGGACACGCCCTTCTGCCGGCCGATCACCTGGTCCACGTACTTGAGATGCAGGGCGTGGGTGCCGAAAGTGCCGCACAGCATGCCGTCCGCCTCGCCGCGGTGGATCATCATGGCGCCGATGAGGGTATGGCGTCGGCGCATCTCGATCTGGGCGTACTGGGGCGACACGCCCTTGCGCTCCGTGAGCTGGTGATAGGTCTGCCAGTATTCCTTGTAGCGGGGATCCTGCTGGGGGTTGCACAGTTCGAAGTCCACGCCCGGACGAATGCGCAGGCCGTAGCGCTCGATGCGGTGCTCCACCACTTCCGGGCGGCCGATCAGGATGGGCTTGGCCAGCGCCTCGTCCACCACCACCTGCACGGCGCGCAGCACGCGCTCGTCCTCCCCTTCCGCAAAGACGATGCGCTGGGGATTCTTCTTGGCCGCGGCGAACACCGGCTTCATGAGCAGTCCCGAGTGGTACACGAACTGCTGCAGCTGGTCGCGGTAGGCGTCGAAGTCTTCGATGGGCCGGGTGGCCACCCCCGAGGCCATGGCCGCTTTGGCCACGGCCGGCGCAATCCTGACGATCAGGCGCGGATCGAAGGGCTTGGGAATGAGGTATTCCGGCCCGAAGCGCACCTCCGACCCGCCATAGGCGGCCGCCACCACGTCCGACTGCTCGGCATGGGCGAGATCGGCGATGGCATGCACCGCGGCCAGCTCCATCTCCTGGGTGATGCTGGTCGCGCCCACGTCCAGGGCGCCGCGGAAGATGAAGGGGAAGCACAGGACGTTGTTCACCTGGTTGGGGTAGTCGGAGCGGCCCGTGGCGATGACGCAGTCGGGCCGTACCGCCTTCGCCACCTCCGGCAGGATCTCCGGCACCGGATTGGCCAGCGCCAGGATGAGGGGGCGCTCGGCCATGGTCTTGACCATCTCCGGCAGCAGCACGCCGGCGGTGGACAGCCCGAGGAAGATGTCGGCGCCGACGATGATGTCGGCCAGGGTCTTGGCGTCCGTATCCTGGGCGTAGCGGGCCTTGCTCGGATCCAGCCCCTCGCGCCGGGTGCTCAATACCCCCTTGCTATCGGTCATCCACACGTTGCTGCGCTTCAGGCCCAGGGCCACCATCAGGTCCACGCAGGCGATGGCGGCGGCACCGGCGCCAGAGCACACGAGCTTCACATCCTCGATGCGCTTGCCCACCACGCGCAGGCCGTTCAGGACCGCGGCAGTGGAAATGATCGCGGTGCCGTGCTGGTCATCGTGGAACACCGGGATCCTCATGCGGTCGCGCAGCTTGCGCTCGATGTAAAAGCACTCGGGCGCCTTGATGTCTTCCAGGTTGATGCCGCCGAAAGTCGGCTCCAGGGCGGCGATGATGTCGATCAGCTTGTCCGGGTCGTTCTCGGCGATCTCGATGTCGAACACGTCGACGCCGGCGAACTTCTTGAACAGCACGCCCTTGCCCTCCATCACCGGCTTGCCGGCCAGGGGCCCGATGTTGCCCAGGCCCAGCACCGCCGTGCCGTTGGTGATCACTGCCACCAGGTTGCCCCGCGACGTGAGGTTGCGCGCCTCGGCGGGGTTGGCGACGATCTCCTCGCAGGCGGCGGCAACGCCGGGCGAATAGGCCAGTGCCAGGTCGCGCTGGTTCACCAGCTGCTTGGTGGGGGTGACGGATATCTTCCCCGGCTGGGGACGACGGTGGTATTCGAGGGCGGCGTTGCGAAAGTTTTCATCCATGTTGGTCGTATCCTCAATCGTTGCTGCGGCGGATAAGCGGGCCGCCGGGCCGGATCACGGCCATCGCTCGTCGGGGGGAGGTTCAAGGGGTGAGGCGTAGCGGTATCGCGCTCGGCGCGCGCTGCGCGGCGAATGCCGGGCAGACCATGCACGAGCGCGGCCTATCCGTATTTTTCTTGTCACACCAATATCTTAGCTCTCCGGAGACGCGCCCGGGCGGTTTCGCCGGGGCGTCCAGTGTGGCATAATAGCGCCTTTACAAGATCGACACAGCAGATCACATAACCACGCTACGCCGCTCGCGGCGAGCCACCCTTCGCCACCTCCGCGGCTTTTCCGGTCATCCGTCCCATGCACAACATCGAACGGGGCACCGGCTTTGGATTTTGCACTTCGCCTTGGAGACCTTAGCACCATGAATCAACGATTCACCGAGCCCCCCGCCCTCGCTGCTCCATCCTTCGTGCGTCACGCCCGGCTCAAGGCCTGGGTTGCCGAAGTGGCCGCCCTGTGCCAGCCGGACCGCATCCATTGGTGCGACGGCTCCGACGAGGAATACGACCGCCTGTGCGGCGAGATGGTGGCCGCCGGCAGCCTGATCAAGCTCAACCCGGAGAAGCGCAAGAACAGCTATCTCGCCTGGTCGGACCCCTCGGACGTGGCGCGGGTGGAGGACCGCACCTTCATCTGCTCCAAGAACAAGGAAGACGCCGGCCCCAACAACAACTGGGAAGACCCGGCCAAGATGAAGCAGACCCTGACCGGGCTGTTCGCCGGCTGCATGCGCGGGCGCACCATGTATGTGGTGCCCTTCTCCATGGGCCCGCTGGGCTCGCCCATTGCCCACATCGGCGTCGAGATCTCCGATTCCCCCTACGTGGTGGTCAACATGAAGATCATGACCCGCATGGGGCGCGCGGTGTATGACGTGCTGGGCGAAGACGGCGACTTCGTGCCCTGCCTGCACTCGGTGGGCCATCCCCTTGCCCCCGGCCAGCAGGATGTGCGCTGGCCCTGCAACAGGGAGCACAAGTACATCGTCCATTTCCCCGAGACGCGCGAGATCTGGTCCTTCGGCTCCGGCTACGGCGGCAATGCCCTGCTGGGCAAGAAGTGCTTCGCCCTGCGCATCGCCTCCACCATGGCGCGCGACGAGGGCTGGCTCGCCGAGCACATGCTGATCCTGGGGGTCGAATCGCCCAGTGGCGAGAAGTCCTACGTGGCGGCGGCCTTTCCCTCCGCCTGCGGCAAGACCAACTTCGCCATGCTCATCCCGCCCAAGTCCTTCGACGGCTGGAAGGTCACCACGGTGGGCGATGACATCGCCTGGATCAAGCCGGGCAAGGACGGCCGCTTCTATGCCATCAACCCCGAAGCCGGCTACTTCGGCGTCGCTCCCGGCACATCCGAGAAGACCAACTACAACGCCATGGCGACTCTCAGGGAGAACGTCATCTTCACCAACGTCGCCCTCACCGAGGACGGCGACGTATGGTGGGAAGGCATGACCAAGGAGCCGCCCGCCCGGCTCACCGACTGGACCGGCCAGCCCTGGACGCCCGACTGCGGGCGCAAGGCCGCCCACCCCAATGCCCGCTTCACGGCGCCGGCGCGCCAGTGCCCATCCATCGATCCCAACTGGGAGGACCCGGCGGGCGTGCCCATTTCCGCCTTCATCTTCGGCGGGCGCCGCTCCACCACCGTACCCCTGGTCTACGAAGCCTTCAACTGGAATTTCGGCGTCTACATGGCCGCCACCCTCGGCTCGGAAACCACCGCCGCCGCCGCCGGCCAGCAGGGCGTGGTGCGGCGCGACCCCTTCGCCATGCTGCCCTTCTGCGGCTACCACATGGGCGACTACTTCAATCACTGGCTGCGCATGGGCCATGTGGTGGATAACCCGCCGCGCATCTTCTGCGTGAACTGGTTCCGCATGGACGACAACGGCAACTTCATGTGGCCGGGCTTCGGCGAGAACATGCGGGTGCTGAAGTGGATCGTGGACCGGGTCAAGGGCCGGGTGGGCGCCAAGGAGACGGCCCTGGGCTGGATGCCGCGCTTCGGCGACATCGACTGGACCGGGCTGAGCATCAGGAAGGAGGAGTTCGAGGCCCTCACCCGCGTGGACACGGACGCCTGGAAGGAAGAGCTGGCCCTGCATGCGGAATGGTTCGAGAAGCTCAAGGACCGCATGCCGCGGCAGTTGCTGCTCAAGACCGAGTTGTTCCGCCTGTCCCTGGTCGATTGATCACCAGCCTACCGGCGTCAGAAAGAAGCTGACGCCCTCCAGACGAGCGCCGCATCGGCGCTCGTTTCCTTTTGGCTACGGCCGGCCGCTACGCGGCCTTAACCTGCTTTGCAGGTTAGCCTACGCCGCAAGAAACGGCTGGCACCGTGTCTTGTCGGACTGGGATGGCGCCAGTCCAACGGCCGGCGCCAGCGTGGTTTAAACTTGCCCATCCGTCTTCGAGCCAGCAGCGCCATGACCGCTCCACCCCAGGACTTGCCGCATATCGCCGCCCGCATGGCGGACATCGCCCCTTTTCACGTGATGGAACTCTACACCCGCGCGCGCCAGCTGGAGGCCCAGGGCCAGCGGGTGGTTCATATGGAAGTCGGCGAACCGGATTTTCCGACGCCGGAGCCCGTCATCGCCGCCGCCACCGAGTTCATTCGCAAAGGGGACATCCACTATACCCCGTCACTGGGCATTCCTCCCCTGCGCGAAGCCATCGCCCGTTTCTACCAGGAGCGCTACGGCGTGGCGGTGGAACCGGAGCGCATCGCGGTCACCGCCGGCGCCTCCGGCGCGCTGATCCTGGCCCTCGGGCTGCTGATCGACCCGGAGGACCGGGTGCTCCTGCCCGATCCGGGCTACCCCTGCAACCGCCACTTCGTGCGCACCTTCGAAGGCAGGCCGCAGCCCCTGGCTGTCGGCCCGGAGAACAACTACCAGCCCACCGCAGCCCAGGTGGAACAGGCATGGACGGCGCGCACCCGCGCCCTGCTGGTCGGCTCGCCGTCCAACCCGACGGGCACCATGCTCGACGGCCGCGAACTGGCGGCGCTGGCGGCCACGGTCGCCCGCCTGGGCGGGCACTTCATCGTCGATGAGATCTATCACGGCCTCACCTATGGCTGCGAAGCGCAGACCGCCCTGGGCGTCTCGGAGGAGGTGTTCGTGGTGAACAGCTTTTCCAAGTACTTCAACATGACTGGCTGGCGCCTGGGCTGGCTGGTATTGCCCAAGGCCTACGTGCGAGAGGCGGAGAAGCTGGCGGCCAACCTGTTCATCTCGCCCCCGTCTCCGGCCCAATACGGCGCGCTGGCGGCCTTCAAGCCGGAAACCATAGAGATACTGGAAGGCCGGCGGCGGGAATTCCAGGCGCGTCGCGACTTCCTGCTGCCCGCCATCGAGCGCCTGGGTCTGCGCGTGCGCGCCGCCCCGGCGGGCGCCTTCTATCTTTACGCCGACAGCAGCGCCTTGGCGCCCGACAGCTTCAAGCTGGCGTGGCAGCTAATCGAGCAGGCGGGTGTAGCCGTGACGCCCGGGGTGGATTTCGGGGCGAATCAGCCGGAACGCCATTTGCGCTTCGCCTACACGGTGTCGCGGGAAAAACTGGAGGAAGGAGTCGAGCGCATCGCCCGCTTCCTCGGGCAGCGCTAGGTCCGGGCAGAAGCCGAAGCGCGGGCGCGCTTCGCGATCGCCTCGAGCCGCTGCTTTTCCGCCAACACGCGCGCCGAATACTGCACGTCGGTGTTGGCGACCACCCCGCCGTACTGATCGAGGCCCGCCTCCAGAGACCCGTTGCGCCGGATGTATTCCTTGAGGACCTGGGCACCCACGTGGATGTTCACCAGGGGGTCGAGCAGGGAATCGCCGCCCGACTGTTCAAGCTTGTCCTGGTGGTAACGGGGAATGACCTGCATGAGTCCCTGGGCACCCATGGGGCTTTCCGCGATGGGATTGAATCCCGACTCCACGGCCATCACCGCGAGAATCAGCAGGGGATCGATGCCGACGCGCCTGCCAACCGCCTGGGCAGCCGTCGCCACGGACTCGATGGCCTGGGATGCCACCCGGTATCGCCGCGACAGATAGTCCACCACCGGTCGTAATTCCGGTGCAAGGCTGACGTTCTGCGGTTCTTGCTCTTCGGCAGCCGCGGCCGGTTGCACTGCCGCTGCCACGTTGACGAGATTGGCGCTGCCGCCGGCGCCTCCCATCAGCGCGGGAAAACGGGAAGCCAGAAAGAGGGTCGCGATTACGCCGGCAACCAGAAGCCCGCCGTGGGCAAAGTGAACAACGAGAGAAGCCGTCTCGACGAACAGCTTCTTGACTGGATGTGCGCCTGTCATGCTTGCTCCTTTCCTTGTCCTGCCGGCAAGCGCGCTCCCCCGGCGGCACCCGCGCAGACACCGCAGGTGTGCGCCGTGAACTCGAGAGGAGAAGGATGGCAGACCGAGGTCCGCCGGGACCCATCAACGACCGTTGAAGATCGTCACTGTCCCTGGAAACTTGCCAGGCAGAAAGTTCAAAGATTGGTAAAGCGCGTCGCTGCTGCAGGCTCCACAGCACGCAGTCGAGACCGACTGCTGCAACGCATGGCCACGCATTCTATTGAATATTATGGTGTTTGTCAATCAGACAGGCCTTGAATGCTGCGCAGCGCTCAAAGATATGACGCTTGAGAAAGAGCGCTTGCCCGACTTTGCAGCCGGGCAAGCAGTCAAGGATTATCGCAGCGGCGAGCGAATGTTTTCGCCCGCCGCCTGCTTCTCGCCGGCTCAGGAAGGACGCGAGCCAGTCGGGAAGGGCCAAGCCGCCGCGGGATTCAGCGACGACTTCAGGCCGGGTGCAGCCGCGGTCGAAGGGGCTGCAGCGGGAGCGGCCGGTGCCGGTGCTGGGGCAGGGGCAGGCTTGGTTTCGGCCTTCTTGGCCGCCGGCTTCTTGGCCGCCTTCTTGGCGGCAGGCTTCTTGGCGGCAGGTTTCTTCGCCGCGACTTGCTTCGCCGGCGCCTTCTTGGCGGCAGGCTTCTTCGCCGCAGGCTTCTTCGCCGCAGCAACCTTCTTCGCCGGGGCCTTCTTGGCTGCAGGCTTCTTCGCAGCGGTAGCCTTCTTCGCCGCCGGCGCTTTCTTCGCTGCAGGCTTCTTCGCCGCAGGCTTCTTCGCGGCAGCAGCTTTCTTCGCCGGCGCCTTCTTGGCTGCAGGCTTCTTCGCGCCGGGGTTCTTCTTGGCAGCCGGCTTCTTGGCCGCGGGTTTCTTGGCCGGCGCTTTCTTGGCCGCGGGCTTCTTCGCGGGCGCCTTCTTGGCAGCGGGCTTCTTCGCCGCCGGTTTGGCAGCGGGCTTCTTCGCCTTGGCGGCGGGTTTCTTAGCAGTAGCCATAATCAAACCTCCTAAGATAGAAGTAACAGGAAATGGACAACACACACAGCCCGTCGGAACAGCCCGGACTATTCAAGACTCCGGCGACGCCGGAATCATGAATTCCTTGCGCAGGCCAACCGCCTGCGCCGCATAACACCTTCCTCTCTTCCGAAACGCATCCAGCGCTCATCGAACGATCTCTTGGGGGTGCGGCTGGGGTTGCGGCCGGGTACGCCGCTTGGCCACTTCCCGCGTGGATGACATCTCGCCGTTCCCGCCGCCAGCCCACAGCAGGGGACGAAGGAAAGAACTGAAATTCGGACTATGCCCGCGGAACACGGCGCAGAAGAAGCGGGGAACGGAAACCGCGGGGCGCCGAGGAGGGAATTCGCTGGACGGGGAGGAAAGGGAAAGGGTGGGGAACGAGAGGGGAAGAAAACTGAATCGAGGAGGTCGCGGTTTGGGCACTACGCTTGTCGCACACTGCATTGATCGGTCTCCCGCATCTCTCCTGTCGCTACCGATGACCGCTGCCGACTTCTATACGCTCTGCCTACCCTGCTCTCTCGAAACGCCCGCCGTTACTGGGCTTCCCAATGGGCCACTAAATCTAGTGCCCCGCCAACTTCATGCGACTAATTCTAGTGGCTTGACTTTTGAATTGCAAGATCTTTCGCAATTTTTGGCGCAAAAAGAGCGGCACCGTGGCATGCATACCCGCCAAGAAGCGGCCGAACGGATGTCCCGAAGGAAGATGGTGATGACAGCGGTCTTACCCGTTGCCGACCGCGAGGAGACGGCGCAGCAGCGCCCAGTCGAAGCAGGGGCCCGGATCGGTCTTGCGCCCGGGCGCCACCTCGCAGTGGCCCGCGATCTCGGCCTGCGGGTAGGCGCGCCGCACGACGCGCACCAGGTGGGCCAGGATCGGATACTGGATGGGGTCGAAGGGACGGTCGTCGCAGCCCTCGAGCTCGATTCCCACCGAGAAGTCGTTGCAGCGCGGGCGCCCGCGCCATGACGACACGCCGGCATGCCACGCGCGCTTGTCGCAGGCGACGAACTGGACCACCTCGCCGTCGCGGCGGATCAGGAAATGCGCCGACACGCGCAGATGATGGACCTGGGCGTAATAGGGATGGCCGGCGGGATCCAGGCGGTTGGTGAACAAGGCCTCGATGCCCGGCCCGCCGAACTCGCCAGGGGGAAGGCTGATGGCGTGGATGACGATGAGCGACACCCGTTCGCCCGCCGGGCGCTCGTCCCAGTTGGGCGAGGGTACGCGGCGCGCGCCCGGGAGCCAGAATGCGGCATCGAGCTCGTCGCCGAGACGCTGCGCCGGCGCCCCCATGGATCTACTCCTTCATGCCCAGCCGCTCCATGCGATAGCGCAGGGAGCGAAAGGTGACGCCCAGGAGTTTGGCGGCGGCGGTGCGGTTGAAGCGGGTCTTTTGCAGCGCGTCGAGAATGGCCTGCTTCTCCACCTTGTCCAGGTAATCCTGGAGCGACCTGATCTCGGCGCTCGTCTGCTCCTCGGCGGCGCTGGCCGGCGGCACGAGCTGCAGATCGTCGGCCGCGATTTCGGTGCCGCTGCTCAGGGCAAGGGCGCGCTCCAGCACGTTTTCCAGCTCCCGGACGTTGCCGGGAAAGGGATAGTCGCACAGGGCCGTGACCGCCGCAGGCGCAAGCCGCGGCACGGGCTGGCCGTTTGCCGCGGCCAGCTTCGCCAATATGTGGCTCGCAAGCAGCGGAATGTCATCGCGGCATTCGCGCAGGGCCGGCATCTTCAGTTCTATGACGTTCAGGCGGTAGAACAAGTCCTGGCGGAACCGCCCCGCCTCCACCAGCCCCCGCAAGCTCTGGTGGGTGGCGCTGATGATCCGGACATCCACCGCGTCCTCGCTGGTGGCTCCCACTTTGCGCACGCGTTTTTCCTGGATGGCGCGCAGCAGCTTCACTTGCATGGACAGGGGCAAGTCGGCCACTTCGTCCAGCAACAGCGTGCCGCCGTTGGCCGCCTGGAAGAAGCCGTCCCTGTCGGCGTCGGCGCCGGTGAAGGCGCCTTTCTTGTAGCCGAAGAACTCGCTTTCCATCAGGTTCTCGGGGATGGCGCCACAGTTGACGGCGACGAAGGGATGGTTGCGCCGGGCGCTGTGCTCGTGGATCAGGCGCGCAGCGGTCTCCTTGCCGCTGCCCGACTCCCCCGAGATGTACACCGGCGCCTGGCTGCGTGCCAGCTTTTCGATCAGCGCCCGCACCTGCTGGATCGCCGCCGACTCGCCGAGCAGGTGACGCTCGCCCGGCTGGCCGGCGGCGGGTGCCGACCGCGGCAGATCCAGAACGGACTTGACCAGCGCCCGCAGCTGCTCCAGGGACACGGGCTTGGACAGATAATCGAAGGCACCCGCCTTGAGCGCCGACACCGCGTTCTCCATGCTGCCGTAAGCCGTAATCACGGCCACGGGCAGATCCCGGCAGTGCTCGCCGATGTAGCGCACCAGCTCCAGTCCCTGGCCGTCGGGCAGCCGCATGTCGGTCAGGCACAACTGGTACTGGTTTTCGGCAAGCATGCGCCGCGCCTCGGCCAGGGTGCCGGCGCAGTCAGTGTCCAGCCCCATCCGCGCCAGCGTCATGTCGAGCAACTCGCGGATGTCGGCCTCGTCGTCTACGACGAGCACCTTTCCTATAACGCCGCTGCCTCTTCTGTCTTGTCGTCCCATCCCTCGCTCCTGCCGGCCACCCGGAAATGCGCTCCCGGTCCGTTTTCCAGCAACTCCAGCACCGCCTGATTCGCCTCGCACAGCTCGCGGGCGATATACAGTCCGAGCCCGGTCCCCTTGCTGTGGGTGGTGAAGAAGGGCTCGAACACCTGCCCGCGCGACTCGGGCGGCACGCCTGGGCCGTCGTCGGCCACGTGCAGCTCGGTCCCCCTGGCCTCGCGGGATGTGTCCACCGACAAACGGATGCTGCCCGTCTGCCGGGTGCAATAACGCAGTGCATTCGTGACCAGATTCCACAACACCTGGTTAAGATGGACCCGGTCGAACCAGATTACGGCATCCGCAGGCGCATCTATAGCGCACATGGCCCGGTCGATTCCCTCCTGGGCGGCGAACTCCTCGGCGAACGTCTCCAGGAACGGCTTCAGCTTGATCACTTCCGGTTCCGCCTTGACGCGGCGCCCCAGTTCCAGCACGTCCTTGACCAGGCGCTCGAGCCGCTGGGAATTGTCGATGATGATGCGCGCCAGGCGCGCCTGCATGTCCGCCCGGCGCTCCTCCCGCAGCAGTTCCGCCGCGTGGCTGATGGCGGACAGGGGGTTGCGGATCTCGTGGGCCATGTTGGCCGTCAGTCGTCCCAGGGCGGCGAGCTTGAACTGTTGCGCCTGCTTATGCACTCGTTCGAGATCCTCGAGATAGATGAGGACATCCCCCTCCTGCCGCGTCGGGACCAGGCGCGCCCGCAGAGTCCTGCCCGATCCGGGCGCGCGCAACAGAAACACTTCCTCCCGGCCCAGGGTGACCACCCGCCTGTGGCGTTCGGCCAGGGCCGCCGAGAAGGCCCCCACATCGGGCAGGGACGGCGCCTGGACGCCCAGCAGGGCCTCCACCTGCGGGTTGAATTGGCGCACTCTGCCGTCGCGAGCCGCCACCAGGACGCCGTCCTGCATGTCCCGGATCACCCGCTGGTTGATGGCGAGCTGGTTCATCAGATCGACGCCGCGGCTGCGCGCCAGTTCCTCGTTGTAGATAATGCGCTGGGCCAGCAGGCGTGCCGAGATGGCAGTGGCGAAAAAGCCGGCGCTGATGATGCCGCTCTGGAAAAAATCGCTGAGATCACCATCGGCGGCGAGGTTGCGATAGGCCTGTTCGGCCAGGACAGCGACGGAGGCCAGGGCGGCGTAGAGCACCACCAGCCGGCCCTGCCCCACCAGGCCCGCCCCCGCCAGGACGATCAGCAGCATGATGGCGAGCCCGCTCTTCGGCCCGCCGCTGGCATGCATCATCAGGGTGAGCGCCGTGATGTCACACGCCACCTGGAGCGTCAGCTGCATGTTGAGATCAAGCCGGAGCTTGCGATAGCCCGCATAGAAGAAAATGGCCAGCAGCCAATAGACCAGCCCGACCCAGGCGAACAGGACCGGATGCTCGGAACCCAGGTTGATGGCGCGCCCCAGCAGCAGAATGGAGAGGAAGAAGACCGTCGCCACGATCAGCCGATAGAGGCTGAAGTAGCCGAACGATACCCACACGGAATCGCGCCGCGCGGAACCGCTCGGGGAGGCGAGGCTTGGGGAGGAGGCGGCCATACAGCGGGCGCGGAAGGGAATCAGCGGCCGGACTGCTTCAGATGCTCCTCGCAGCAATAATGGGAATCGCCGCGAGAGAGGCTTTCGCTCTCCGGAATACGCACGCCGCATACGGCGCACGCCACCATATTCTCGATTTTCTTCTGGGGCTGCCGGCGCACGCGCGAGCCGCCGCGCAGGGCCTTGAACAGGAGAAAGACGATCAGCCCGAGCAACAGGAGGAGGATAAGTCTGGACACGCCGTTCTCCGCGATTCAACGGTGAACAGACTCAGGGCCGACGCCAGGTCGGCCCTGAGTGATGAATTGGTCGGGGTGAGAGGATTCGAACCTCCGACTCCTGCGTCCCGAACGCAGTACTCTACCAGGCTGAGCTACACCCCGCAGCGATCGTCCTCAGATCAAGGGGGGCGGGCCCCACATGCTGAAACTTCGCGGAAAGCCGCGCTAATAATCGCGCGCGACTGCAAATTCGCATAATTGTACCAAAGAATCCTTGTACGCAGAAGGCGGCAACGGCGCCAGTCCGGCCAATGCCAGCCGCGCCTCGTCGGCGGCCCGCTCGCGGGTGTATTCCAGGGCCCCGGTGGCATGGATGGCATCGAGCACCGCCGGAAAATCGTCCCGGCCGCCCTGCTCGATCGCCCGGCGCACCGCCTGCGCCTGCTCGGCGCTGCCGTGCTTCATGGCGTGGATCAGGGGCAGGGTCGGTTTGCCTTCGGCCAGGTCGTCCCCCAGGTGCTTCCCCGTCGCGCCCTCTTCGCCGGAGTAGTCCAGCACGTCGTCGATCAGCTGGAAGGCCGTGCCCAGATGCATGCCGAATCCCGCCAGGGCCTCCTCCACTTCCGGTTCGGCGCGGCCCAGGATGGCACCCAGGCGGGCTGCCGCCTGGAACAGCTTGGCGGTCTTGTAGCGGATGACCTGAAGGTAGCCCTCCAGGTCCACGCTGGCGTCATGGCAGTTGAGCAACTGCAGCACCTCTCCTTCCGCGATGACGTTGGTCGCGTCGGCCAGCACCCGCATGACGCGCATGTCGTCCACCGTCACCATCATCTGGAAGGCCCGCGAGTAGAGGAAGTCGCCCACCAGCACCGCCGCCGCATTGCCGAACACTTCGTTGGCCGTCTTGTGGCCGCGCCTCAGGTCCGACTCGTCCACCACGTCGTCATGGAGCAGGGTCGCCGTGTGGATGAACTCCACCACCGCCGCCAGCTCATGATGGGCGGTCCCCCGGTAACCGAGGGCGCCGGCGGTAAACAGCACCAGGGCGGGGCGCAACCGCTTGCCGCCGCCGCCGATGATGTACTCCGCCACCTGGCGGATCAGCACCACTTCGGAATGCAGGCGCTGGCGTATCACGCGGTCTACCGCCTGCATGTCCTCGGCAATGGGCGCGTATAGGGAATTGAGGGACAAGAGGATTTCCGGCGGAAAAATCGCGATGGTAGGCGCCGCGCCGCCCACCGTCAACAAAGCGAAGCGGCGTTTGACTGGGCCTAAGCCGCTGTATATAATGCGCGATTCCGTAGAAAACCCGTGGAGTTGAGCCATCATGTATGCGGTCATAAAAACCGGCGGCAAGCAGTACAAGGTTGCCCCCGGCGAAAAATTGAAAATAGAACAGATACCGGCAGACGTGGGCGCGCAAGTGAACTTCGACCAAGTTCTGATGGTTGGCGATGGCGATGCCGTGAAGCTCGGCAACCCTGTCGTGGCCGGCGCCTCGGTCCAGGCCACCGTCGTCGCCCAGGGCCGCGGCGAGAAGGTGAAGATCTTCAAGATGCGCCGGCGCAAGCATTATCAGAAGCACCAGGGCCATCGGCAGAATTACACCGAAGTGCGCATCGACGGCATTTCGGGCTGATCAGGAGCACAACACATGGCACACAAAAAGGCAGGCGGCAGTTCCCGCAACGGCCGCGACTCCCAGGCAAAGCGGCTGGGCATCAAGCGTTTCGGCGGCCAGCTGGTCAATGCCGGCAGCATCATCGTGCGTCAGCGCGGCACCCAGTTCCACCCGGGCGAGAACGTCGGCGTCGGCCGCGATCACACCCTGTTCGCCAAGGTCACAGGTACCGTGGAATTCACCATCAAGGGCGCCGGGCGCCGCAAGACGGTGAGCATCGTCCCGGCCGCCTGAACGACGCACGCCGCGACCAGAAGCCCTGCCGTCGCGGCAGGGCTTTTTTGTTTCCGGCCACTCCCATGAAGTTCTTCGACGAAGCGAAAATCGAGGTCATCGCCGGCAACGGCGGCAACGGCGCCGTCAGCTTCCGGCGCGAGAAATACGTGCCCAGGGGGGGACCGGACGGCGGCGACGGCGGGCGCGGCGGAAGCATCTACGCCGTGGCCGACCGCAACCTCAACACCCTCATCGATTACCGCTACACCAGGATCTTCCGCGCCCAGCACGGGGAGAACGGCAGCGGTTCGGACTGCTACGGCAAGGGCGGCGAAGACCTGGTCCTGCGCGTGCCCGTGGGCACGGTCATCAGCGACCTGGAAACCGGCGAAGTGATCGCCGATCTGGATGCGGACGCCAAGAAGGCGCTCCTGGCCAAGGGCGGCAGCGGTGGCCTGGGGAACCTGCATTTCAAGTCGAGCACCAACCGCGCCCCGCGCCAGTCCACCCCCGGCGAGGCCGGCGAGCGGCGGGAGCTGAAGCTGGAATTGAAGGTCCTTGCCGACGTGGGGCTGCTGGGCATGCCCAATGCCGGGAAATCGACTTTCATCCGCGCCGTGTCCGCCGCCCGGCCCAAGGTGGCCGACTACCCCTTCACCACCCTCCACCCCAATCTGGGCGTGGTGCGCGTGGACACCAACCGCAGCTTCGTGATTGCCGACATCCCCGGGCTGATCGAGGGCGCGGCCGAAGGCGCGGGCCTGGGGCACCAGTTCCTGCGCCACCTGCAGCGCACCCGCCTGCTGCTGCACATCGTGGACATCGCCCCCTTCGATCCGGAAGCGGACCCGGTGCGGGACGCCCGCGCCGTCCTGGACGAACTGCGCAAGTACGATCCGGCGCTGTACGCCAAACCGCGCTGGCTGGTGATGAACAAGATCGACCTGGTCCCCGAGGACGAAAGACAGGCGCGCATCGAGCGCGTGCTCCGGGGCTACGGGCCGGTCGAACGGCACTTCGCCATCTCGGCCATCAACGGCGCGGGGTGCCGCGAGCTGACTTGGGCAATAATGGATTACCTGGAAAAACAGGGACCAGCTTTTGTTGATGATTCGCTCGATGAGAACCCTGATTCGTAACGCACGCCGCCTCGTGGTGAAGGTCGGCAGCGCCCTGGTGACCAACAACGGCGCGGGGCTGGCGGAAGACGCCCTGGCCGAGTGGGCGCGGCAGATCGCCCGGCTGCGCGCCGGGGGCAAGGAAGTGGTGCTGGTGTCCTCCGGCGCCATCGCGGCGGGCATGCAGCGCCTGGGCTGGAAGTCCCGTCCCCACGCCATGCACGAACTGCAGGCGG
>JBMOQT010000379.1:0-1514 GCA_049320945.1 Pseudomonadota bacterium | reverse complement strand
CCCATCCCCGACCCTTCCCCCGGAGGGGGAAGGGAGGCTCGACCCTCCTCTCTCCCTCCGGGAGAGAGGCCGGGAGAGAGGGTTGGCGGGAGAGGGGCTGGGGGTGAGGGTTGAGCTTTGCTGGTTGTCATCCAATTAATGCAAAGCTCTAGACTGGGGTCAGCTTGGCCACCGAGAGCGCCAGCCACTTCACGCCCTCGCGGCCGAAATTCACCTGCACCCGGGCATCCGAGCCGGCGCCCTCGGCACTGACGATGACACCCTGGCCGAACCTGGGGTGGGTCACGGTTTGACCGATGCGCAAGCCGCCCGTTGCCTGAGCGTCCCGGCTCGCCGGCCGGCGCGCGCCGTCGTAGCCGACTGCTGCGGCGGCATACTCGGCCTGGGGCGCGCCCCACACCCGGCCGCCCGCCTTGGGCGTAAGCCATTTCAGCAGCCCTTCGGGGATCTCCTCCAGGAAGCGCGACGGCAGGTTGTAGCGCGACTGCCCGTGCAGCATGCGCGTCTGGGCGTAGGACAGATACAACCGTTTGCGCGCCCGCGTCACCGCCACGTACATGAGGCGGCGCTCCTCTTCCAGGCCCTTGTCCTCGAGGATCGACTGCTCGTGGGGGAACAGCCCTTCCTCCAGGCCGCTCACGAACACCACGTCGAACTCCAGGCCCTTGGCGGCGTGGACGGTCATGAGCTGCAGGGCGTCGTCGCCCTCGCCCGCCTGGTGCTCGCCCGCCTCCAGGGAGGCGTGGGCCAGGAAGGAGGCGAGGGAGGCGTCTGCCTCTTCGGCAACGAAGTTGGCCGCGGCATTGATCAGCTCGTCCAGGTTGGCGAGCCGGTCCTGGCCCTCCTTCTCCGCCTGGTAGTGGGCGCGCAGCCCGGAAGAATCGAGCACGGCCTCCACGATCTCGGGCAGTGCCAAGCCCGCGGCAGCCTCCTTGAGCCGCCCCAGCAGCTGCACGAACTGGCCCACGGCGGCGCCCGCCTTGCCGGCCAGGTGGGGCACGGCGCCGTAGAGACTGCTCGCGCGGGCGCGCGCCGCGTCCTGCAGTTGCTCCAGGGAGCGCGCACCGATGCCGCGCGCCGGGAAGTTCACCACGCGCAGGAAGGCGGTGTCGTCGTCCGGATTGGCGATCAGGCGCAGATAGGCCAGGGCGTGCTTGACCTCCTGGCGCTCGAAGAAGCGCAGTCCGCCGTAGACCCGGTAGGGAATGCCGGCAGAAAACAGGGCATGCTCCAGCACCCGCGACTGGGCGTTGGAGCGGTAGAGCAGGGCGATCTCCCGCCGTGCCATGCCGTCCAGGGACAGGGCCTTCACTTCCTCCACGATCCAGCGCGCCTCGTCGCCGTCGCTGTAGGCCTCGAACACGCGGATCGGCTCGCCGGCGCCGGCGTCGGTCCACAGGTTCTTGCCCAGGCGCGACACGTTGTGCTTGATGATGGCATTGGCGGCATCGAGGATGTTGCCGTGGGAGCGGTAGTTCTGCTCCAGGCGGATCACGTTCTGCACCCGGAACTCC
>JBMOQT010000378.1:0-1519 GCA_049320945.1 Pseudomonadota bacterium | reverse complement strand
AAGAGGTGCTGGCACGCTGCGGGCTGCGTCCCTCCAAGTTTGCCAAATGGAAGGAACGCCAGTAGCAGATGCAGCTATGACTTCGGCACGGAAGGCTGATTCAACCCCAGATGAGTTGGCAGAACTCCGGACGGAGAACGCGCCTCATCGCACTGCTGGAGTCTCACGGCATCGAATGGCGGTTGCCGCCGGAAGAGTCCGCGCCTTCCGCAGCGCCTGAACCCTCGAGGCTTTCAACCAGCGAGAAAGTGGCGCTGTTTCGGCGCCTGTTTCAGGGACGCACTGATGCCTACCCGGTACGCTGGGAGAGCAAAACAAAACAAGTGGCAAGTCGGGCCATGCGCCGGCCTGCGCGAACGAATGGCGCACCGGTGTCTGCGAGAAGCCGCGCATCAAGTGCGCGGACTGCGGCAACCGCATGTTGATCCCCTTGTCGGATTCGGTGATCTACGACCACCTTACTGGCGAGCACACGGTGGGCGTCTACCCGCTGCTGGCTGACGACACCTGCCATTTTCTCGTGGTCGATTTCGACGACGCCGACTGGAAGGAGGACACCCGAACCTTTGTCCGATCCTGCCGCGAACCGGGGGTGCCGGCGGCTCTCGAGATCTCCCGTTCCGGCAACGGTGCGCACGCCTGGATATTCTTCGCCACCGCTGTTTCGGCCCGAGACGCCAGGCGGCTGGGGACAGCCATTATCAGCCACACCTGCGCCCGCACCCGGCAGTTGAAGCTGGCGTCCTACGACCGGCTGTTCCCCAACCAGGACACATTGCCCAAGGGCGGCTTCGGCAACCTGATCGCCTTGCCCTTGCAGAAGAAGCCACGGGAGCGCGGTTGCAGCGTATTCGTCGATGACGATCTGCGCCCCTATCCCGACCAATGGGCCTTCCTGGCCTCCATCCAGCCGATGCCGGCGCACGAGATTGAATCCGTCATCCTGCGGGCCACTGGCGGCGTGCATCCGCTTGACGTGACGTTCATCGATGACGAAGACCTGGCGCAACCCTGGCAAAAGCCGGCGCCCGCCGCCCGAAGGCTGCGCGGCCCGATGCCGGAAGTGGTGACGGTGACGCTGGCGAACCTCGTCTATTTCGAGAAGGCGCAACTGCCGCAACCGCTCGCCAACCGCCTCATTCGCCTCGCCGCATTTCAGAACCCGGAGTTCTACCGGGTGCAGGCCATGCGCCTGTCGGTCTGGGACAAGCCTCGTGTCATCGGTTGCGCCGCTGCTGCTGGCGCTGGGTGCCCGGCACTGCCCGCCCGTGAGCTTCCGGGCCGAGAAGGACGTCGCCGCGCTGGGCTTGCTCGCGAGCCTCTGGGCTTATGCCCTGGCGGAGCGCCGGCGGCCGGCGCCGGCCTCGCCCTTCGTGCGCCTGCCGCCGCGCACGGGAGGCGGTCTTCCCCATCTGGTGGCGGTGCAGAGCGAATCGTTTTTCGACCCGAGGCCGCTTTATTCGGGGATTCGCCGCGACATCCTGGCCGGGTTCGACCGGCTCAAGAGCTCGGCCCTCAT
>JBMOQT010000377.1:0-1536 GCA_049320945.1 Pseudomonadota bacterium | reverse complement strand
CTCGAACACCGAGATCCCGTCAGCCTCCACTGCGGCGACCAGCAGCACGTCGGCGATTTGGCCGTGGGTGACGAAGCTCGCTTGACCCTCCAGACCCCAGGCCTCGCCGTCGGCGCGCGCCCGCACAGCGACGCCGTCCGGCGTCCAGGTTCCGGCGGAGCCGGTCAAGGCGGCGGTAGCGATGCGTGAGCCGTCAGCGATCCCGGGCAGCAGGCGCGCATTGGCCTCCGCATCCCCAAGCGCCTGAAGCAAGCCCGCCGCCAGCACGCCGCTGGAGAGCAGAGGGGAGCAGAGGAGGGCGGCGCCGACCGCTTCCATCACCAGCTCGAGTTCCAGGGGGCCTGCGCCCGCGCCGCCGTACTCCGGGTCGACGAGCAGGCCGACGGCGCCGATCTCCGCCAGCGCCTTCCAGACGTCGGGATCGTAGCCGGCGTCGGTCTCCATGACGCGGCGCACGTTGGCTTCCGTACTGCGCTCGGCAAGCAGGCGCAGCACGGAGCCCTGGAACGCCAGGCGCTCTTCGATCGGGAGGCTGACCATGGTTGCTCCGACGTGACCTCCTTCGAGTTTCGGACGGTGATCGTCAGAAAGACCTACACTTTGTCACCACGCAAGGCTAAAAGTGAGGAATGACCGATGTCGCCACTTCGATCGCTGCGCGAGGTCGCCCGCGCGATCCGTCGATCGAATCGCGTGTGTTCGATGCGGCCATGGCTCAGTACGCGGAGGCGGGCTGGTCGGGGTTCAACTTCGAATCAGTTGCGCGCAAAGCCTGCGTGGGGAAGGCGTCGCTCTACAGGCGCTGGCCGACGCGCGGTGAACTTCTGAGGCATACGCTGCAAGCGCGGTGGCTGACCGTCTCCAGCATCGACACCGGAAATATCCGCGGGGACTTGGAAGAGCTGGCCCGAATGATCGCCCGCACGCTCACCGGCCCGTACAGCGAGGCCCATGCGCGAATTAGCTTAGACTCCGCGCGACACCCGGAGATGCTGGATTTTCTGCGTCCCTATTCGGACGAGACAATCCGACACGGCCGCGCCATTGTGCGGCGTGCCATTGCGCGTGGGGAGATCACGCCAGCAACAAATCCCGGCCTGATGATGGACATGGTCGTGGGGGCGGTGACCAACCACATCCGGACGACGCCTGCACGGCTCCGCGGAGTGATGATGGCCAAGATGCAGGATTTCGTATCCGAGCTTGTGGAGGCGGTTCTTCGCGGTGTCCGAGCCACAGACATGACAGAGAATGACAAAAAGGACCGGGGGGTGAGTGCGTGAGCCAAGTCAGGGCGCCCATCGTGGCGGAGGTGGACGCGGTCGTCGTCGGCGCCGGGTTCGGCGGCCTCTACATGGTCCACCGCCTGCGCGAACTGGGGCTGAGCATCCAGGGGTTCGATGCGGCCGGCGGCGTCGGCGGCACCTGGTACTGGAACCGTTACCCGGGCGCGCGCTGCGACATCCCGAGCCTGTTCTACTCCTACACCTGGTCGGCCGAGGTGCAGCAGGAGTGGCGCTGGAGCGAGAAGTACGC
>JBMOQT010000376.1:0-28578 GCA_049320945.1 Pseudomonadota bacterium | reverse complement strand
TGGACATCGAGCCCTATGCCCCCTTCCTCGAAGCCCTGGCCGCGGCCCTGGACGCGCGCGAGCACGAGACGGGCCTGCATTCCCAGCGGGTGGCCTGCCACACCCAGGTGCTGGCGCGCCGCTTCATTGCCGATCCCGGGCGCCTGCGCCAGATCTACTGGGGCAGCGTGCTGCACGACATCGGCAAGATCGGCGTGCCCGACCGCGTGCTGCTGAAGGAGGGGCCGCTGGACGCGGCGGAATGGGCGGTGATGCAGACCCACGTGGACAAGGGCTACGCCATCGTCGCCGCCCTGCCGGGCATGGCCGAGGCGGCCGACATCGTGCGCTGCCACGAGGAGCGCTACGACGGCGGCGGCTACCCGCGCGGCCTGGCGGGGGAGGCGATTCCCTTCGGCGCGCGCCTGTTCGCCGTCATCGACACCCTGGACGCCATGACCTCCGACCGGCCCTACCGCAAGGGCCTGTCCTTCGATGCGGCCAAAGCGGAGATCGCGCGTCTGGCGGGCAGCCAGTTCGATCCCGTGGCCGTAGATGCTTTCCTTGCCGAGGAGGCGACGCTGCGGCAGATGGTGGAGGCCAAGTGCGGGCCGGAGCAATGGTGGCCGGACATCATCGTCAGGGACAAGGAATCATGAAAATCAAAATCCTGCTGATCGGTACGGCGCTCCTGCTCGGGCTGGCGGGCGCCGCGTGGTTCCTGCGGCCGTGGCTGTTTGCGCCCACGCTGCCCGAAGGCATTCTGGAAGGACACGGGCGCATCGAGGGCACCGAGGTCACCGTCAGCAGCAAGGTCACCGGCAGGATCAGCCTCTTTCCCATCTCCGAAGGGGACGCGCTGAAGGAAGGAGCGCTCATCGCCTCGATCACCGCCGAGGACATCGAACCGCGCCTGGCCCAGGCCAGCGCCCGGGCGGCCGCCGCCGAAGCCCAGGTGAAGATGCGCGAAGAGGAGGCCCAGGCCCAGCTGGCCGAAGCCAACGCCCGCCTTGAGGCGGCGCAGGAACGGCTGAAGCAGGCGCGGACGCGCATCGAGGTCCTGGAGCATCACGCCGAGAAGGCGGCCCACGATTACCGGCGCGACCAGGAACTGCTCGCGAAGGGCTTCATCTCGCCGCGGCAGTTCAGCCTGTCCGAGAACGCGCTGCGCCTGGTCGAGGGCGAGCTCAAGGAGGCGCGCACCGTGCTCGCCGCATCCCAGGCCGACGTGGCAGGCGCGCGCGCGGCGCGCGACGGCATCGCCCAGAAGACGCCGGCGCTGCTGCAGGCGATGCGCCAGGAGGCGGCGGCCGCCCGCGCGGCGCGCGAAGAAGTGCGCACGGTGCTCGCCGACACGCGCATCGTGGCGCCCATCGATGGCACGGTGGTGACCAAGGCCGCCCAGGCCGGCGAACTGGTCTTTCCCGGGCGGCCGCTGGCGGTGCTGGTGGACCTGACGCGCCCGTATCTCCGCGTCTATCTGCCCGAGCGTGACATCGGCAAGGTGAAGCTGGGGGACGCCGCGCGCGTGTTCGTCGATTCCTTCCCCGGCCGGCCGTTCGACGCGGTGGTGACCGAGGTGGCCAAGAAGGCTGAATTCACCCCCAAGGACGTGCACATGCCCGATGAGCGCGTCACCCTGGTCTACAGCGTGAAGCTGGAGATCCGCAACCCCCAGGGCCTGCTCAAGCCGGGCATGCCGGCCGACGCGCTGATCCGCTGGCAGCCCGAGGCGCCCTGGCCGAGATGACCATGGCAAACCCGACCGTCATCGAAGCCCAGGGGCTGGTCAAGCGGTTCGGTCGGCGGACGGCGCTGGCCGGCTTGACCCTGGCGGTGGCGCGCGGCGAGGTGTTCGGCCTGCTCGGTTCCGATGGCGCGGGCAAGACCACGGCGCTGCAGATGCTGGCGGCCATCCTCGACCCGAGCGAGGGCCGCGCCACCGTGCTGGGGCACGATACGGTGCGCGAGGCCGCGGCGGTTACCGCGCGCATCGGCTACATGTCGCAGACGTTCAGCCTGTACGGGCGGCTCACGGTGGAGGAGAACCTGGACTTCTTCGCCCGTCTGCATCGCGTCGCCGACGCGGCCTCGCGCGAGCGGAAGAGCAGGCTGCTCGATTTCGCCCGCCTGCAGCCCCACCGCCAGCGGCTGGCGCGCGACCTGTCGGGGGGTATGCAGAAGAAGCTCGCCCTGTGCTGCGCCCTGGTGCACCAGCCCGAGCTGCTGCTGCTGGACGAGCCCACCACCGGAGTCGATCCGGTATCGCGGCGCGAGTTCTGGAACATCCTGTACCAGGCCCTGGCGGAGGGCACCACCATCGTCGTATCCACCCCCTACATGGATGAAGCGGAACGCTGCGCGCGCGTCGCGCTGCTGCACGAGGGGCGGCTGGTGGCGTGCGACGCCCCCGGCCGGCTGCGCGACGACATGCCCGGGATCATGCTGGAAGTGACGGCGCAGCCGGCGCGCCGGGCGCTGGCCGCGCTGCAGCGCGCCCTGCCCCAGGCGCGGCCCTACCTGTTCGGCGAGCGGCTCCACGTGCATCTTGCCCAGGGGGATACGGGCCCCGACGCGCTGCGCGCGGCGCTGGCACAGGCGGGGATCCCGGTGGATGATGTGCGACCGGTGCGCGCCAGCCTGGAGGACGTGTTCGTGACGCGGCTGGCGCCCGCCGAGCCGGCGCTCGCCGGCGCGCCGCTCTCCGCGTCCCTTTCCGCGCCGCCGCCGGGCGCCGCCGACATCGCCGTGGAGGCGCTCGATCTCACCGTGCGCTTCGGTTCCTTCACCGCCGTGGATGGCGTCAGCTTCGCCGTGAGGCGCGGCGAGATCTTCGGTTTTCTCGGCCCCAACGGCTCGGGCAAGACCACCACCATCCGCGTGCTGTGCGGGCTGCTCGCGCCCACTTCGGGGCGGGCGACGGTAGCCGGATACGCCGTGGGCAGCGCGCAGCAGGCGATCAAGTCGCGCGTCGGCTACATGTCCCAGCGCTTTTCCCTGTACGGCGACATGACGGTGGCGGAAAACATCGACTTCTTCGCCGGCGCCTACGGCGTTCACCCCATGATGAGGGCGCAGCGGCGCGACTGGGCCCTGGAACTGGCGGGGCTGCGGGGACAGGAGGCGGCAATGACGCGCTCCCTCTCGGGCGGGGTGAAGCAGCGCCTGGCGCTCGCCTGCGCGGTGTTGCACGAACCGGAGGTGCTGTTCCTGGATGAGCCCACCGCCGGCGTCGACCCGCTGTCGCGGCGGCGTTTCTGGGATCTGATCTATACCCTGTCGGAGCGGGGCGTGACGGTGTTCGTGACCACCCATTACATGGACGAGGCGGAACACTGCCATACCCTGGGACTGCTGTACAACGGACGCCTGATCGCCCTGGGCTCGCCCGAGGCGCTGCGTGCCGGCATGCGCGCGGGGGAAATGCTCGAACTGGAATGCGACCAGCCGATCCGGGCGCTGGCGCTGTTTCAGGGCGCCGAAGGCATGCAGGCCTCCCTGTTCGGCGACCGCCTGCATCTGCTCGTGGACGACGCCGAGGCGGCGCGGCCCCTCGTCGTCGGGCAGTTGCAGGCCGCGGGCCACCGGGTGCGCCGGGCACAGCGCGTGGCGCTCTCCATCGAAGACGTGTTCATCACCTTCATAGAGATGGAGCAGGCCCGCCGCCAGAAGTCGCAAAACCTGCGGCGCGCAAGTGCCTGAACGGAGCAGCCATGCCCAGTTTCCCAAGGCTCACCCGAAAGCTCATCCGGCAATGGGACCGCCACGCTTCCCGCTACGACCATATGAGCCAAACCATGGAGCACATGTTTGGCTTCGCCCAGAACCGCGCCCGTCTCTTCGAAGGCGTCCGCGGAGATGTGCTGGAACTGGGAACAGGCACCGGCCGCAACCTGCCCCATTATCCGCCGGGCGCCTGGGTGCTCGCCTCGGACATCAGTTGGAATATGCTGGCCCAGGCGCGGCACAAGGCGCGGGCGCTCGCCCAGCCGGTGCCTTTCCTGGTTGCCGACGCGGAGGATCTGCCGTTTCGGGACGCCAGCTTCGACGCCGTCGTGGCCACGGGTGTATTTTGCTGCGTACCCGATCCGGTGCGCGGCTTCCGGGAGGCGCGGCGCGTGCTCAGGCCCGGCGGGCGCCTCCTGCTCATCGAACACGTCCGGCCGCAAGGCCTGCTCGGTTGGCTGTTCGATGTCATGGACCCGCTGATGAGCCGTCTCATGGGTCCCCACATCAACCGCACTACCGTGGAAAGCGTCAAGGCCGCGGGCCTTGCGGTGGTGCGGGAAGAGAACCTGCACTCCGACTGGGTAAAACTCATCGTGGCGCAATAGGGAGCGGGAAATGCGAAGCCTGATCGGCACGGTGATGTGGAAGGAAGTGCGGGAGATCCGCCGCGACCCGATTACCATCTGGGTCGCCATCGCCCTGCCGCTGGTGATGCTGTACTTGTTCGGCTCCGCCCTGTCGCTGGACGTGAAGGACGCTGCGCTGGCCGTCTACGATCTGGACAAGAGCCCGACGAGCCGCGCGCTGGTCGATGCCTTCCTGCACTCGGGCTATTTCCGCCGCGCCCATGACATACGCGACGAGAAGGAGATCGGCCCGCTGCTCGATCGCGGCAAAGCGCGGCTGGTGCTGGTCATTCCGGCGGATTTCTCCGCCCGCCTGGCGCGCGGCGACAGCGTCCCCGTGCAGACCCTGGCGGATGGGTCGTTTTCCGCCACGGCCATGGTGGTGGCCGGTTACGCGGCCGCCATCGTCCAGGATTTCGCTGCCCGCCATCCGGCCGGCGGCATGGCCACGGCCGGCCCCCACGTTCTGCCCATCAGGGTGGAGACGCGGGTGTGGTTCAACGCGCCGCTGAAGAGCGTGAACTACATCGTGCCCGGCCTGTTCGGCGTGATCCTGATGGCATTCCCGCCGCTGCTTACGGCGCTCGCCGTGGTGCGCGAGAAGGAAGCCGGGTCGGTGCAGCAGATCTTCGTCTCGCCCATCCGGCCCTACCAGTTCATCGCCGGCAAGATGATTCCCTACGCCGCGATCGCCTTCGTCGAGATGCTCATGATCCTGGCGGCCGGGTTGTGGGGGTTCCACATCCCCTTCCTTGGCAGCCTGCCCCTGTTTCTCGCCGCCACGACCCTCTATGTATTGTGCACCGTGGGGCTGGGGCTGCTCATCTCCACCGTGACGCGCAGCCAGCTGGTGGCGATGCTGCTCGCCCTCATCCTCACCCTGATGCCGTCGTTCCTGTTCTCGGGCTTCCTGTTCCCGATCTTCACCATGCCGGAGATGGCGCAGATGTACACCTATCTCTTCCCGGCGCGCTATTTCGTGGAGATTTCCCGCGGCATCGTGATGAAGGATGTGGGCCTGGCCGTGCTGTGGCCCCAGTTCACCTTGCTGCTGGGCTACACCGCCGTGGTGTTCATTGCCGCCACCCTGCGTTTTCGCAAAAAGGTGGCCTGATGGTCGCGCGCGGTCGCATGGGGGCTGTGATACGCAAGGAGCTGACCCAGTTCCTGCGCGACAAGGTCATGCTGTTTCTGGTCGTCTATCTCTACACGGCGGAGGTGGTCATGTGCGCCTCCGCCCTGTCGTTCGATGTGCGCAATCTGCCCACGGCCTGGGTCGATCTCGATCGCTCGGCCGCCAGCCGGCAACTGGCCGAGCGCCTGCGCAGTTCGGGCTACTTCGACATCAAGCACGGGACCACCCGTGAGTCCGAGCTGGCGGCGCTGCTCGACCGGGGCGAGGCGTTGGCGGCCGTGATCATCCCCGCGGATTTTTCGCGCCAGCTCGCCGCCGGCACGCCCACGTCGGTGCAACTGCTGCTGGACGGATCGAACGCCAATACCGCCAGCGTCGCCCAGGGCTATGCCCAGCGCATCATCCAGGAGTTTGCCCTGGAGCAGCTGCCGCCGGCCTCGCCGCGCGCCGCGCCCATCGAGTACCGCCCGCGCATCTGGTACAACTCGGAGCTGCGCTACGTCTACTTCATGGTGCTGTCCATGATCGCCACCGCCAGCCTGATGGTGGGCGTGATCACGGCCGCGGCCAGCATCGTCCGGGAGAAGGAGTCGGGCACCATCGAGCAGATCATGGTGACGCCCATCACCAGCGCCGAATTGCTTGTTGCCAAAATGCTGCCGACACTGGTGGTGGGGCTGCTCGCGCTTGTGCCGAGCCTGGCCGTGGCGGCGGGATTCGGCTTGCCCTTCCGCGGCAGCCTGGTGTTGTTCTTCTCGTTTTCCGCCCTCTACCTGGTGAGCAGCATGGGCATCGGTATTCTTGTCGCCACTTTCGCCCAGACCCTGCAGCAGGCGCTGCTGATCGCCTTCTTCGTGCTGTTCCCGGTGATGTTTCTCTCCGGCACCCTGGTGCCGGTGGAGAGCATGCCCGTGGCGCTGCAGTATGTCGCGCAACTAAGCCCCTTGCGCCACTATATGGACGTGATCCTCGGCATCTTTCTCAAGGGGATCGGCCTCGAGGTCTTATGGCCCCAGGCCGTAGCCCTGAGCGTCATCGCCGCGGTGCTGCTGGAACTGAGCGTGCTGCGCTTCAGGCGGCGGCTTGGATGAAAACAAAGGTCGGGAGCTGTGGATCATGGCGTGCCGGAAACTGCTGTCCGGGCTAGACTGGAAAGTGGGCGTGCTGCATTTTCTAGATCTGGACGGCGCGGAAACCGGGTACGGACGCTTCAAGGACATGTAAGGAGGTTTTATGTGGCTGAAAGTGGCAGGAGGGGTGGGTCTGGGTGCGGCATTGCTCGCCGCGGGCATCGCCGCGGCAGCCGAGGTCCAGATGCACAAGCGCGTCGGCGATATCCACGGCGCCGGCGGCATCGACGTGTACTACGGACTGGCGCCGGCCAAGGCGGCGGCCAAGCATCCGCGGCAGCATACGGAAGGCGCCATGCACGGCGGCCCGCCCAGGGGGAGGGACAGTTACCACCTGACTGTCACCCTCAAGGACGCGGCCAGCGGCAAATACATCGAGGACGCGCGCGTGGCGGCGACGGTGCGCGAACTGAACACGGCCGGCAAGCGCAAGAAACTGGAGCCCATGCGCATCGACGGCACCATGACTTACGGCAACTACTTCGTCATGAAGGGGGAAGGGCCTTATCGCATCGACGTGTCGGTTACGCTCCCGGGCGCGGCCAAGCCGGTCGAGGCGAGCTTCGAGCACAAGATGCCGGCAAGGCCATGAGCGAACCGATACGCACCCTGATTTCGCGCTGGAAGCAGGACCGGCACAGCACCTACTCCTCCTGGTTTCTCTGGGAGGAACGCCTCAAGAACTTCCGCTCCATCCGCCGCGGCATCGGCCAGGTGGTGCGGGAGATCGAGGAGGACCGCTTCGGCAACGCCTACCGCGGCTCGTCCCTGGAAACCGTGGTCGGCTCCATCGCCGAGCAGCGCCAGATTTTTCGCGGCGCCGACCATGCATTCCTGTGGAAGCCCAAGCTGCGCATCCCCGACATCTACGAGAACCGGGACAACCAACTCGCCTTCGGCCGTCTGCTGCACGCCTGCAACTGCTGCGATGACGAGGGACAGGTGGTGGCGGCGATCCGCGCCCTCGACGAGCGCCGCATCAAGGGGCTGGGACCGGCGGCGGCCAACCTGTTGTACTTCATTCATCCCACCCTGGTGCCGCCCTTCAACACTGCCATCGTGAACGGCTACAACGCCCTTACCGGGGCGGGTGTCAAGCTGGGGCGCTGGGACCACTACCTGGCCATGCGCGAGGGCATCCTCGCCCTGAATGGCCGCCATCGCGACCTGTTGTCCAACGATCTGGGCGCCATCGGCGGCCTGCTGTTCGACCTGGGTTCGGGGCGCTACCCGGCGCCGCCGCGGGAGCCGGACGCGGCCGCGCGCGCCGCCTGGGAGGCCGACCTGGCGCGGGTGCGCGAGGAAGCGGCGGCGCTGCGCAAAATGCTCGCCGCCGAGCGCGAATGCGACGAGACCCATACCGAGGTGCAAGGTTGGCTGCGCGACCTGGGGCTGGCCCTGGGCTACCGGGTATGGGTGGCGGCCAACGATCGGGGCCGCGCTTACGGCCCGGGGCGGCTGGGCGACGGCTGCCTGGAGGAATTGCCGGCGGCGCTCGCCGCCGCGCCGGGGGTCGAGGCGGTGCGCCTCATCGACGTGATCTGGTTCGAGACGGATGGCGGCGCGGCGGCCGCCTTCGAAGTGGAGCATTCCACCAGCATTTATTCGGGAATCGTGCGCATGCTTGATCTCGCGCTGGGCGGCGACGGCGGTTTCAACGGCCGGCTGCTGCTGGTGGCGCCCGACGACCGCGAACGCGACGTGCGCCAGCAGCTGGCGCGGCCAGCATTTTCGCGCGTGGCCGAACTGGGCATCCGCTACTTGCCCTACGGCGAGCTGAAGGCGCACCGCGACACCATCGCCCGCTTCGGCTCGGGGCTGAAGCCGATCCTGGCGATTTCCCGGAGCCTGGAAGAAGCATGACGCGGAAGCGTTTTTGACCGAAGACAAAGGTTGAAACGGCGGATCGGGTTATTGTTGCCGCTGCCCTTTGACGTTGAATCAACGCCTGAATTTACGTAGAGAAGGAAACGAGATGCACAGAAGGCAATTCCTCATCGCCGCCGCAACCCTGTCCCTGGGCCCGGCCGCATTTGCCCAGCGGGCGTCCCTGCCGGAGGTGGTGGTGCACAAGGACCCCAATTGCGGCTGCTGCGGCGCCTGGGCCGACCACATGCGCGACAGCGGATTTGCCGTGAAGGTGATCGAGAACCGGGACATGAGCAGCCTCAAGCGGCGCCTGGGCGTGCCCGAGAAGCTTGGTTCCTGCCACACGGCCGAGGTGGGCGGCTATATCCTCGAAGGCCACGTGCCCGCCCGCTCCGTCAAGCGCCTGCTGGCCGAGAAGCCGAAGGTTAAAGGGCTGGCGGTGCCCGGCATGCCGGCCGGCTCGCCGGGCATGGAGGTGGGCAACCGGCGCGACCCCTACGACGTGGTGGCCTTTGCCGCCGACGGCTCGGCGCGGGTGTTCGAGCGCGTCCGATAGACCCCAGAAACCAGTAAGCGAAACCTTACTCTAAACAGCATCTTCGTCTCCCGCCGAGGAGGGGCGCGATGCTGCACCTGCCCGTGGACTGCCGCCGGGAGCTGGAGGCCTGGGCGCGCGAGAGCTACCCGGAGGAAGGCTGCGGCTTGCTGCTGGGCCGCCGCGACGGCGGGGCGCGCGTGCTGCGCGTGCGCCGGGGGCGCAACATCAACACCGGGCGGGCGCGCGACCGCTACGAGCTGGACCCCCTCGACTACCTGGCGGCGGAGAACGAGGCCGCCGCCGCCGGCCTGGAACTGGTGGGGGTGTGGCACACCCATCCCGACCATCCCGCCCGCCCCTCGGAGACGGACCGGGAATACGCCTGGCCCGGCTGGTCCTACCTGATCCTGGCGGTCGGCCCGACGGGCGTCACGGAGGCGCGCTCGTGGACCCTCGACCGCGAGAGGCGCTTCCGCGAGGAGGAGGTGACATCATGAGCCACGTCATCATTCGCATCCCCACGCCCTTGCGCAGCTATACCCAGGGCGCCGACCAGGTGGCCGTGGAGGCGGCCACCGTGAGCGAAGCCCTGCGCGAGCTGGAGCGCCGCCACCAGGGTATCGCCGGCCGGGTGCTGGCCGACGACGGCACGCTGCGTCCCTTCGTCAATCTCTACCTGGGCGAGCGCAACGTGCGCACGCTGCAGGGCCTGGACACGGAGCTGCGCGACGGCGAAGTGCTGGCCATCATCCCCGCGGTGGCGGGCGGGGCGGTGAAGGCCCGCGAGCGGCGCCTGGCCGAGCTCAAGGCGCGCGTGCCCGAGGTGACGCCGGCCGAGGCTTTGCGCCACATGGCACAGGGTGCGGTGCTGGTGGATGTGCGCGAGCCGGACGAGGTCGCCCAGGGCAGCCCGGTGGGGGCCCTGCGCCTGTCGCGCGGCTACCTGGAGCTGCGCATCGAGGAGGCGGTGCCGGATTTCGAGCAGCCGGTGCTGACCCTGTGCGGCAGCGGCGTGCGTTCCCTGTTCGCCGCCGAGGAGTTGCAGCACCTGGGCTACCGGCGCGTGGCTTCCGTGGCGGGCGGCTTCAACCGCTGGAAGAACGAAGGCCTGCCCTTCGAGGTGCCGCGGCGCCTGGACGCCCACGCGCGCGAACGCTATTCGCGCCATCTGCTCATGCCCGAAGTGGGCGAGGCGGGGCAGCTGCGCCTCATGGACAGCCGCGTGCTGCTGGTGGGGGCCGGCGGCCTGGGCTCGCCCGCCGCCCTCTATCTCGCCGCTGCCGGGGTCGGCACCCTGGGGGTGGTGGACCATGACGTGGTGGACCGCAGCAACCTGCAGCGCCAGATCCTGCACAGCGACCAGCGCGTGGGCCTGAGCAAGGTGGTGTCGGCGCGCCAGAGCATCGAGGCGCTGAACCCGGCGGTGCGGGTGGAAACCTTCGAGACGCGCCTGACGAGCGACAACGTGGAGGACATCCTGTCGCGCTTCGACCTGGTGGTGGACGGCTCCGACAACTTCCCCACCCGCTACCTGGTGAATGACGCCTGCGTGCGCCTGAACCTGCCCTGCGTGCATGGGTCGGTCTATCGCTTCGAGGGCCAGGTCACCGTGTTCTGGCCCGACAGCCCCTGGGGGCGCGGCCCCTGCTACCGCTGCCTCTATCCCGAGCCGCCGCCGCCGGAGCTGGCGCCCTCCTGCGCCGAGGCCGGGGTGCTGGGGGTGCTGCCGGGGGTGATCGGCCTGCTCCAGGCGACCGAGGCGGTGAAGCTGCTGCTCGGCATCGGCCAGCCCCTCATCGGCCGCCTGCTGCACTATGACGCCCTGCCGGCGCGCTTCTCCGAGTACGCCCTGGAGCGTGATCCGCGCTGCCGCTACTGCGGCGACCGCGCCGCCTTCCCCGGCTACGTGGATTACGAGGCGTTCTGCGCGGCGCGGGCGGCGTGATGCCATGGCGAACCCGGATGCGCCTCAAGTCGGGCTGAAGCCCGACCTGCGAACCGCCATCGGCCGCACGCCCCTGGTGGAGGTCCAGGCCATCCGGGAAGTGGCCCCCCATACCCGCCTGGTCGCCAAGCTGGAGAGTGTGAACCCGGGCGGCTCCATCAAGGACCGGCCGGTGGCGCGCATGCTGCACCGGGGCCTGGCGGCCGGGCGGCTGGCCGGCGGGCGGCGGCTGCTCGATTCCTCCTCGGGCAACGCCGGCATTTCCTACGCCATGCTGGGGGCCGCCCTGGGCGTGCCGGTCACCCTGGTGGTGCCGGGCAACGCCAGCGCCGAGCGCCTGGAGCGCATCCGCGCCTACGGCGCCGAGCTGATCCTCACCGATCCGGTCGAGGGCTACGATCATGCCCTGCGCGAGGCGCGGCGCCTGGCCGAGGCCCACCCCGAGCGCTACTGGTACTGCGACCAGTATTCCAATCCCGACAACTGGCGCGCCCACTACGAGGACACGGCGGGGGAGCTGCTCACCCAACTGGCCGCCTTCACGCCGCGCCTGCCCGACGCCCTGGTGCTGGGCGTGGGCACCGGCGGCACCCTCACGGGCATGGGACGCCGGCTGCGGGAGCTGCGGCGCGACCTGGTGATCCTGGCCGTCATCCCCGAGACCTTCCCGGGCATCGAGGGACTCAAGCCCCTGGGGACGCCCGAGGACATCGTTCCTGCTATCCTGGATGAGAAGCTCATCGACGAACGGCTCACCGTGAGCCTGGAGGACGCGGTGGCCATGTGCCGGCGCCTGGCCCGGGAGGGCCTGTTTGTCGGCCCGTCCTCCGGAGCCTTCGTCCATGGCGCCTGCCATCTGGCGGCGCGGCGCCGGCTGGAGACCGTGGTCACGGTGCTGCCGGACGGCGGCGAGCGTTA
This sequence comes from Pseudomonadota bacterium, assembly GCA_049320945.1. Classification (GTDB taxonomy): domain Bacteria; phylum Pseudomonadota; class Gammaproteobacteria; order Burkholderiales; family Rhodocyclaceae; genus DYIB01. The sequence continues at coordinate 16,709 of JBMOQT010000376.1, read as the reverse complement.
CGTGTCCACCGGCATGTGGGCCCGCTGAGCCCGCTCAGCGGAAAGGTTTTCTTTGTTGCAACAACAACTTAATCGGAGCGCGCGAGGTTGACGTTTACGTTAACGTAAGGTAGATTCGCGCCAGCCCCAACACACTCCCGGGAGAGGGAAATGACCGATCTCAGCGTCAGCCACAAGCTCACCGTCTACAAGCCCAAGCACAAGATCCGCTTTGTCACGGCCGCCTCCCTGTTCGACGGCCACGACGCCTCCATCAACATCATGCGCCGCATCCTGCAGGCGAGCGGCGCCGAGGTGATCCACCTGGGCCACAACCGCGCCGTGGAGGACATCGTCACGGCGGCGCTCCAGGAGGACGTGCAGGGCATCGCCGTGTCCTCCTACCAGGGCGGCCACGTGGAGTACTTCAAATACATGGTGGATCTGCTGCGCCAGCGGGGCGGCGGCGACATCAAGGTGTTCGGCGGCGGCGGCGGGGTGATCGTGCCCGCCGAGATGCGCGAGCTGCACGACTACGGCGTGGCGCGCATCTACTCCCCCGAGGACGGCCAGGTCATGGGCCTGCAGGGCATGATCAACGACATGCTGGCGCGCTGCGACACGGACCCGGTGCAGGCGTGGGTGCCCGAGCTGCCGGCCCTGGCGGCGGACGATTTCTGGCAAGCGCGCCGGGCCTTGGCGCGCCTCATCACCGCCCTGGAAAACGGCGCCTGTGCCGACGGCCTGCGCCAGGACATCCTGGCCCGCGCCGCCGGCATTGCCATTCCCGTGCTGGGCATCACCGGCACCGGCGGCTCGGGCAAGAGCTCGCTCACCGACGAGCTGATCCGCCGCATCCGCCTGGACCAGCAAGACCGCCTGAAGATCGCCGTGGTCGCCGTGGACCCCTCGCGCAAGCGCACCGGGGGCGCGCTGCTGGGCGACCGCATTCGCATGAACGCCATCGGCCATCCCCACATCTACATGCGCTCGCTCGCCACCCGCGACACCGGCAGCGAGATTTCCAGGGCCCTGCCGGAAGCCATCGCCGCCTGCAAGCTGGCCGGCTTCGATCTCATCATCGCCGAGACCTCAGGGATAGGCCAGGGCGACGCGGCCATCGTGCCCCACGTGGACCTGTCCCTCTACGTCATGACCCCCGAGTTCGGCGCCGCCTCCCAGCTGGAGAAGATCGACATGCTGGACTTCGCCGACTTCGTCGCCATCAACAAGTTCGACCGCAAGGGCGCCGAGGACGCCCTGCGCGACGTGCGCAAGCAGTACCAGAGGAACCGCGAGCTGTTCAAGACGCCGGTGGACGAGATGCCGGTGTTCGGCACCATCGCCGCCCGCTTCAACGACGACGGCGTCACCGCCCTGTACCAGGCGATCCTGCCCAAGCTGGTGGCCAAGGGCCTCAAGGCGGGCGAGAGCCGCCTGCCCCCCGTGCCCGGCAAGCACTCCTCGGGCAAGAACGTCATCGTGCCCCCGGCGCGCGCCCGCTATCTCGCCGAAATCGCCGAAGTGGTGCGCGCCTATCACAAGCACACCCAGGAACAAAGCCGCCTGGCGCGCGAGCGCCAGCAGCTGCGCGCCGCCAAGGCGATGCTCGAGGGCTGCGGCAAGAACGCCGCCGACTTCGACGAAGTCATCGCCTGGAAGGACGGCCAGCTCGACCCCAGGGCGAAGAAGCTGCTGGAGCAGTGGCCCGACATGGTCAAGGCCTACTCGGGCGACGAGTACGTGGTGAAGATCCGCGACAAGGAGATCCGCACCGGCCTCATCCACACCACCCTCTCGGGCACCAAGATCCGCAAGGTGGTGCTGCCCAGGTACGAGGACGAGGGCGAGATCCTGCGCTTCCTCATGAGGGAGAATGTACCCGGCTCCTTCCCGTTCACCGCCGGCGTGTTCGCCTTCAAGCGCGAGAACGAGGACCCCACGCGCATGTTCGCCGGCGAGGGCGACCCCTTCCGCACCAACCGCCGCTTCAAGAAGGTGTCCGAGGGCATGCCCGCCAAGCGCCTGTCCACCGCCTTCGACTCGGTGACCCTGTACGGCTGCGACCCGGCCGAGCGCCCCGACATCTACGGCAAGATCGGCAACTCGGGCGTGTCCATCGCCACCCTGGACGACATGGAGGTGCTGTACTCGGGCTTCAACCTGTGCGACCCGCAGACCTCCGTGTCCATGACCATCAACGGCCCGGCACCCACCATCCTGGCCATGTTCCTCAACACCGCCATCGACCAGCAGCTGGACAAGTTCCGGGAGGACAACGGGCGCGAGCCCACCGAGGACGAGGCGGACAAGATCCGCGCCTGGGTGCTGTCCACGGTGCGCGGCACGGTGCAGGCCGACATCCTCAAGGAGGACCAGGGCCAGAACACCTGCATCTTCTCCACCGAGTTCGCGCTCAAGATGATGGGCGACATCCAGGAGTACTTCGTGCACCACAACGTGCGCAACTTCTACTCCGTGTCCATCTCCGGCTACCACATCGCCGAGGCCGGAGCGAATCCCATCTCCCAGCTCGCCTTCACCCTGGCCAACGGCTTCACCTACGTGGAGTCTTACCTGGCCCGCGGCATGCACATCGACGACTTCGCCCCCAACCTGTCGTTCTTCTTCTCCAACGGCATGGACCCGGAGTACTCGGTGATCGGGCGCGTGGCGCGGCGCATCTGGGCGGTGGCCATGAAGAACCGCTACGGCGCCAACGAGCGCAGCCAGAAGCTCAAGTACCACGTGCAGACCTCGGGCCGCAGCTTGCACGCCCAGGAGATGGCGTTCAACGACATCCGCACCACGCTGCAGGCGCTCATCGCCATCTACGACAACTGCAATTCCCTGCACACCAACGCCTACGACGAGGCCATCACCACGCCCACGGAGGAATCGGTGCGCCGCGCCATGGCCATCCAGCTCATCATCAACCGGGAGTGGGGCCTGGCCAAGAACGAGAATCCCAACCAGGGCGCCTTCATCATCGACGAGCTCACCGATCTGGTGGAGGAGGCGGTGCTCAAGGAGTTCGAGGCCATCTCCTCCCGCGGCGGCGTGCTTGGCGCCATGGAGACGGGCTACCAGCGGGGCAAGATCCAGGAGGAGTCCCTCTACTACGAGCACAAGAAGCACGACGGCAGCCTGCCCATCATCGGCGTCAACACCTTCCGCAATCCCCACGGCGACGCCATTCCCGAGAAGATCGAGCTGGCGCGCTCGACGGAGGAGGAGAAGCAGTCCCAGCTCAAGCGCCTGCGCGAGTTCCAGGCGCGCCACCGGGACCAGGCGCCCGTGTGGCTGGGCAAGCTCAAGCAGGCGGTGATCGACAACCGCAACGTGTTCGAGGTGCTGATGGACGCGGTGCGCTACTGTTCGCTGGGCCAGATCACCGAGGCCTTGTTCGAGGTGGGCGGGCAGTACCGGCGGAATATGTAGGTCAGCCCACCGAGGTAAACCGCCGCAGCGCCTCCAGGTCCAGGATGGTGATGCGGCCGTATTCCACCCGCAGGATGCCGGCCTTCTCCAGCACCTGCAGGGCCTGGTTGGCGCGCTGGCGCGACAGGCCCGACAGGAAGCCGATCTCCTCCTGGGACAGCTGCAGCTCCCGCTCCAGCCCGGGGCTGAGATAGGGGTTGAACAGGTTGGCGAGGCAGCGCGCCACCCGCTCGTCCGGTCCCAGCAGGCGGTCGTATTCGACGATGGCGATGAAGTGCCCCAGGCGCTCGTTGAGCTGGTGCAGCAGGAAGCGGTTGAAGCCGATGCTGTTGTCCAGCAGCCATTCGAAGGTGGCGCGCGGCATGCACGCCACGCGGCTGTCGCGCAGGGCCACCACGTCGTAGCGGCGCGGCTCGTTCTTGAGCAGCGACCCCTCGCCGAACCAGCCGCCGGTGGGCATGCCGGTGAAGGTGACCGCCTTGCCCTCCGGTGACTCGGCGTGCATTTTCAGCAGGCCCTCCATCACCCCGTACCAGTACTCCACCGGCTCGCCCTTGCGGCACACGTAGCTGCCGGGGGGATGGCAGCGTACGATGGTTTCGGCTTCGACCCGCTTGACCTGCTCCGGCGTCAGGGCTCGCGCCCACAGGGTGGTACGGAGCCAGTCTCCGATAGATGCCATGAGATAAGCGCTCTGATTGTCCGCCGGATGACAGCTTCCGGCGTTGAACTCCACTATGCTTCCCTACGCTACAAGCACGCACAGGGTCGGCACTCGGCGCCGCCCGGTGCGGCGACCATCCGCATTGCAGTGCACAATGGAAATATAAGAATGCACTGCCGGCAGAACTAATAATGATAACGCCTCGCGCGGCATGGTTGTTGTGCTGACATAAGCACACCCCGGAGGAGGAAGACAGGAGCGCGCATCCCGGTAGGGACCGGCTCGATGTCCCCTCTCCCCGATAACGCTACGGCCCGGCCTAGAATGAAAGCCGGGCGACGAACAACAGGCGGTCCGCCCTGCGGCCCGTCATGGCACGAGGAGACAAACAATGTCGGAAACGAAGCAGTCGGCATTGGACACCTTTCCGCGGCTCCTGCTGCACCACGCGCAGGTGCGCCCCGATCGGCCTGCCATCCGCGAGAAGGACATGGGGATCTGGCAGACCTGGACCTGGTCCCAGGTGGCCGACGAGGTGCGGGCGCTGGCCTGCGGCCTGGCGGCGCTGGGCTTCAGGCGCGGCGACAACCTGGCCATCATCGGCGACAACCGCCCGCGCCTGTACTGGGCCATGTGCGCCGCCCAGGTCCTGGGCGGCGTGCCCGTACCCATGTACCAGGACGCCGTCGCCCAGGAGATGGTATTCGTGCTCCAGGACGCGGGCATCAAGTTCGCCATCGTCGAAGACCAGGAGCAGGTGGACAAACTCCTGGAGATCAAGGACCGCTGCCCCGAGCTCGCCCACATCCTGTACGACGATCCGCGTGGCCTGCGCCACTACACCCAGCCCTTCCTCCACGCGGTGGACGAAGTGCAGGAAATGGGGCGCAGCCACCACAAGAACCACCCCGACTTCTTCGACCGGGAAGTCGCCCAGGGCCGCCCCGACGACGTGGCCATCATGCTCTATACGTCGGGCACTACCGGCAAGCCCAAAGGCGTGTGCCAGACCCACGCCGCCTTCATCACCGCGGCGCGCAGCGGCTGCGAGTTCGACAAGCTGGGGGTGGGCGACGAGATCCTGTCCTACCTGCCCATGGCCTGGGTGGGGGACCATTTGTTCTCCTACGCCCAGGCGCTGGTGGGCGGCATGACCATCAATTGTCCCGAGTCGGGGGACACGGTCATGACCGACATGAGGGAGATCGGCCCCACCTATTACTTCGCGCCGCCGCGGGTGTTCGAGAACCTGCTCACCCAGGTGATGATCCGCATGGAGGACGCGGGCTTCATCAAGCGCAGGATGTTCCACTACTTCATGGAGGTGGCGCGCCGCTGCGGTGCCGAGATCCTCGACGGCAAGCCGGTGGGCTTCATCGACCGGCTGCTCTACGCCCTGGGCAACCTCCTCGTGTACGGCCCCCTGCGCAACGTGCTGGGCATGAGCCGCATTCGCGTGGCCTATACCGCGGGCGCCGCCATCGGCCCCGACCTGTTCCGCTTCTACCGCTCCATCGGCATCAATCTGAAGCAGCTCTACGGCTCCACCGAGACCTGCGCCGCCGTGTGCCTGCAGCCCGATGGTCAAATCAAGTTCGACACCGTGGGGCCGCCCGCGCCGGGGGTCGAGGTGAAGATCGCCGACAACGGCGAGGTGCTGGTGCGCGGCTCAGTGCTGCTCAAGGAGTACTACAAGCGCCCCGACGCGACGGCCGAGGTGATCGACGAGCAGGGCTACTTCCACACGGGCGACGCCGGCTTCTTCGACGAGGACGGCCACCTCAAGATCATCGACCGCGCCAAGGACGTGGGCAAGCTCGCCAACGGCGCCATGTTCGCCCCCAACTACATCGAGAACAAGCTCAAGTTCTTCCCCTACATCAAGGAGGCGGTGGCCTTCGGCAACGGGCGCGACCAGGTGTGCGCCTTCATCAACATCGACATGGGCGCCGTGGGCAACTGGGCGGAGCGGCGCGGCATCCCCTACGCCGGCTATACCGACCTGGCCCAGAAGCCCGAGGTGTATGAGCTCATCCAGGAGTGCGTGGAGAAGGCCAATGCCGAGCTGGCCCGCGACCCCATGGTGGCCGATTCCCAGGTGCACCGCTTCCTCATCCTGCACAAGGAGCTGGATCCGGACGACGACGAGCTCACCCGCACGCGCAAGGTGCGCCGCGGCTTCATCGCGGAAAAATACGCGGTGCTGATCGATGCCCTGTACGCGGGCAGGAAGTCCCAGTTCATCGAGACACAGGTGAAGTTCGAGGACGGCCGCACCGGCAAGGTGGCGGCGGATCTGCAGATCCGCGACGTCAAGACCTTCCCCCCCGTGCGCAAGGCGGCCTGAAGGAGCGAAATCATGGGCGGAGTACAAATCGGCAACCTTCTCAAGCGGGAGACTTTGCCTCAAGATGTGGCCACCGCGGCTCACGAGGGCACTGCTATGACCGGAAGAAGAATCGGGGACGTGATCCTCAACCTGGAGAACATCTCCCTGTCCTTCGGCGGCGTCAAGGCGCTGAGCAACATCTCATTCGATATCCGGGAGCACGAGATCCGCGCCATCATCGGTCCCAACGGCGCCGGCAAGAGCTCCATGCTCAACGTCATCAACGGCGTCTATCACCCCCAGGAAGGCACCATCACCTTCCGGGGGCGCAAGATGCACGACATGAACACCCACGAAGCGGCCGCCGCCGGCATCGCCCGCACCTTCCAGAACATCGCCCTGTTCAAGGGCATGACGGTGCTGGACAACCTGATGACCGGACGCAACCTGAAGATGAAGAGCAACTTCCTGCTGCAGGCCCTCTACTGGGGCCCGGCCCAGCGGGAGGAGCTGGAGCACCGGCGCAAGGTGGAGGAGATCATCGATTTCCTCGAGATCGAGCACATCCGCAAGACGCCGGTGGGGCGGCTGCCCTATGGCCTGCAGAAGCGGGTGGAGCTGGGCCGGGCACTCGCCGCCGAGCCCAAGATCCTGCTCCTGGACGAACCCATGGCGGGCATGAACGTGGAGGAAAAGCAGGACATGTGCCGCTTCATCCTCGACGTGAACGACCAGTTCGGCACCACCATCGTGCTCATCGAGCACGACATGGGCGTGGTGATGGACATTTCCGACCGGGTGGTGGTGCTCGACTACGGCAGGAAGATCGGCGACGGCACCCCCGACGAGGTGCGCAGCAATCCCGAGGTGATCGCCGCTTACCTGGGTACCTCCCATTGACGGGGGAGGTCGGGCTACAAACGTATAGGTGGATGGAGACGTTATGCAGTTCTTCTTCGAAGTTCTGATCGGCGGGCTGCTCAGCGGCATCATGTACTCCCTGGTGGCCCTGGGCTTCGTGCTGATCTACAAGGCCTCCGGCGTGTTCAACTTCGCCCAGGGCGCCATGGTGTTCTTTGCCGCCCTGACCTTCGTCGGCGTCCTGGAACTGGGGGCGCCCTTCTGGCTCGCCCTGATCGTCACCTTCGGCGCCATGGTGCTGCTGGCGGTGGTGACCGAGAAAGTGGTGCTGCGCCCGCTGGTCAACCAGCCCCAGATCACCCTGTTCATGGCCACCATCGGCCTCACCTTCTTCGTCGAAGGACTGGCCCAGGGCATCTGGGGCGCCAACGTGCGCGGCCTGGAGCTGGGCATCGTCGATGAGCCCATCGACTGGGTCATGGACAAATGGGGCATGGGCATCAGCAAGTTCGACCTGTTTGCCGCCGGTGTGTCGGCCCTGCTGGTGACGGTGCTGGCGGTGTTCTTCAACAAGACCCGCACCGGCCGGGCGCTGCGCGCCGTGGCCGACGACCACCAGGCGGCGCTCGCCATCGGCATCCCGCTGCAGAACATCTGGCGCATCGTGTGGGGCGTGGCCGGCTTCGTCGCCCTGGTCGCCGGTCTCATGTGGGGCGCGCGCAACGGCGTGCAGTTCGCCCTGACCTTCGTCGCCCTGAAGGCCCTGCCGGTGCTGATCATAGGCGGCTTCGAGTCGGTGCCGGGGGCCATTGTCGGCGGCCTGATCATCGGTGCCGCGGAGAAGCTGGGCGAGGTCTATATCGGCCCTTACGTGGGCGGCGGTATCGAATCCTGGTTCCCCTACGTGATGGCCCTGTTGTTCCTGCTGGTGCGGCCGGAGGGCCTGTTCGGGGAACGGCACATCGACCGCGTGTGACGGATTGGAGACAAAGTAATGCTTTACCGTGAGGCAGGCCAGTTCAAGGCCAGTTACAAGGAAGACCAGCGCATCTTCCCGATCCTGCAGGACCGCGTCGCGATCGGCATCGTCGTCGCTTTCTTTTATCTCATGCTGCCCCTGGTCGCCGACGAATACTGGCTCCAGGCCATACTCATTCCTACCCTGATCTTCGCCCTGGCGGCCATCGGTCTGAACATCCTCACCGGCTACGCCGGGCAGTTGTCCCTGGGCTCGGCGGCCTTCATGGCGGTGGGCGCCTTTGCCGCCTACAACTTCGTGCTGCGCGTGCCGGGCATGCCGATTCTGGTCGCCTTCATCCTCGGCGGCCTGTGCGCCGCCCTGGTGGGCATCGTCTTCGGCCTGCCCAGCCTGCGCATCAAGGGCTTCTACCTCGCGGTGGCGACCCTGGCCGCCCAGTTCTTCATCGTCTGGGCCCTGACCAAGTTCGGCTGGTTCTCCAATTACAGCTCATCGGGCGTGATCACGGTGCAGCAGGTGGAGATGCTGGGCTATGCCTTCGACACGCCCCAGGCCAAGTACATGCTCACCCTGGTGATCGTCACCGTCCTGGCCTTGGCCGCCAAGAACATGGCGCGCTGCACCATCGGCCGCTCCTGGATGGCCATACGGGACATGGACGTGGCCGCCGAGGTGATCGGCATCCGGCCCATGCACACCAAGCTCATGGCGTTCGCAGTGAGCTCTTTCTACTGCGGCGTGGCCGGCGCCCTTTACGCCTACACCTATCTGGGTACGGTCGAACCGGAAGGCTTCAACCTGGACCTGTCGTTCCGCATCCTGTTCATGATCATCATCGGCGGGGTGGGAACGATCCTGGGCTCCTTCCTGGGCGCCGCCTTCATCGTGCTGCTGCCCATCTTCCTGGACAACTTCGTCCCCGCCGTGTTCGGGGATACGCTGCCCGCCGGCATCACCTCGAACCTGCAGCTCATCGTGTTCGGCGGGCTGATCATCTTTTTCCTGATCGTCGAGCCCCACGGCCTGGCGCGGCTGTGGCAGATCGGCAAGGAGAAACTGCGGCTGTGGCCGTTCCCCCACTAGAATGGGAGAGCCACGCACCAAGTTGGCTTTTATTGGAGGCACAACCATGAGGAGACAAACGATGAAACTACGCAAGACAGCCCTGATCGGCCTGGCGCTGGCCGGCGCTCTCGGTGCCCTGAACAGCTACGCCGCCGGCGAACAGTTCATCGGCCTGCCGAGCTACCGGGTTGGCCCCTACGCGGCGGGCGGCTCGGGAATCTACGGCGGCTGGATCGATTACATGACCTTGATCAACGAGCGCGACGGCGGCATCAACGGCGTCAAGCTGGTGTGGGAGGAATGCGAGACCGAGTACAACAACGCCCGCGGCGTGGAGTGCTATGAGCGCCTGAAGAAGAAGGGCGAGACCGGCAACACGGTGTTCCAGCCCCTGTCCACCGGCATCACCTATTCGGTACTGGACAAGGCGCCCCAGGACAAGATTCCCATCGTGTCCATCGGCTACGGCCGCACCGACGCCAGCGACGGGCGCGTCTTCCCCTGGGTGTTCCCGCTGATCACCAACTACTGGTCCCAGAACACCGCCAAGATCAAGTTCATCGGCATGAAGGAAGGCGGGATGGACAAGCTCAAGGGCAAGAAGATCGTGAACATCTATCACGACTCGGCCTACGGCAAGGAAACCATCCCGGTGCTGGACGCCCAGGCGAAGAAGTACGGCTTCGAGGTGACCCACATCCCGGTCGCCCATCCGGGCAACGAGCAGCAGTCCCAGTGGCTGCAGGTGCGCCAGATCAAGCCCGACTGGGTGATCCTGCGCGGCTGGGGCGTGATGAACCCGACGGCGCTCAAGGCGGCGGCCAAGGTGGGCTTCCCGCGCGAGAAGATCGTCGGCGTGTGGTGGTCCGGCGCCGAGGAGGACACGATTCCCGCGGGCGCCGCCGCCAAGGGCTATATCGCCGCCGGTTTCAACGTGGCAGGCACCAACTACCCGGTGATCAAGGATATCCAGAAGCACGTCTACGGCAAGAACAAGGGCAACATGGAAGACAAGTCCCGGGTCGGCAGCGTGTATTACAACCGGGGCGTGGTGCATGGCATCGTCACCGTCGAGGCCATCCGCCTGGCCCAGGAGAAGTTCGGCAAAGGCAAGGTCATCACCGGCGAGCAGATGCGCTGGGCCCTGGAGCACCTGAATATCGACAACAAGCGCCTCAAGGCCTTGGGCGCGGAAGGTTTCATGCCCGACCTGAAAGTGACTTGCGAGAACCACGAGGGCTCGGGCAAGGTGAAGTTCCAGCAGTGGGACGGCTCCAAGTGGAACGTCATCACCGACTGGATCGACGCCGACCAGTCCATCGTGCGCCCGATGATCGAGGAATCGGCCGCCAAGTATGCCAAGGAGAAAGGCATCACACCGCGCGATTGCTCGAAGGAAAGCTGAGCCCCGGCTCCCGTCCCCTCGTTCCTGCCTGCCCTCTGCGGAGGGCGGGTGGGGACCCCTCTTCCGGGGGGGAGCGCCAAAGACAGATAGCGATTCCATATGCAGACACAGACCGCAACCGCCGCGCCCTACCTCAATGTGAACAACATCGAGGTCATCTACGACCACGTGATCCTGGTGCTCAAGGGCGTGTCGCTCCAGGTGGAGCAGGGGAAGATCGTCGCCCTGCTGGGCGCCAACGGCGCCGGCAAGACCACCACCCTCAAGGCCATCTCCAACCTGCTCAAGGCGGAGCGGGGCGACGTGACCAAGGGCAACATCGAGTTCAAGGGCGCGCGCGTGGACCAGCTCACGCCCTCCGAGCTGGTCAAGAAAGGCGTCATCCAGGTGATGGAGGGGCGCCATTGCTTCCAGCATCTCACCGTCGAGGAGAACCTGCTCACGGGCGCCTACACGCGCCGTGCCTCGCGCGCCGACATCAAGCGCGACCTGGAGATGGTCTATAACTACTTCCCGCGCTTGAAGCAGCGCCGCAACTCCCAGTCCGGCTATACCTCCGGCGGCGAGCAGCAGATGACCGCCATCGGCCGCGCCCTCATGGCCCGGCCCGAAATGATCCTGCTGGACGAACCTTCCATGGGCCTGGCGCCCCAGATCGTCGAGGAGATCTTCGAGATCGTACGCGACCTCAATCAGCGCGAGAAAGTGAGCTTCCTGCTGGCCGAGCAGAACACCATGGTGGCGCTGCGCTATGCCGACTTCGGCTACATCCTGGAGAACGGGCGCGTGGTGATGGAAGGCGCCGCCGCCGAGCTGTCGGCCAATGAGGACGTCAAGGAGTTTTACCTGGGCCTGTCGTCCGCCGGGCGCAAGAGCTTCCGCGAGGTGAAGCATTACCGTCGCCGCAAGCGCTGGTTGGCCTGACCCTGCGCCCGGGCGCGCCGCCCGAACCCATTTCCCAGCTGCAGCCCAAAGGGATTCCCCAATCATGGAATACTTCGATTCGCTTGAAACCCGCGATCCCGCCGAGCGGGAGCGGGATCTGATGGCGAAGTTGTCGCGGCAGATCGCTTACGCCAGGGAGCGCTCGGCCTACTTCGCCCAGACCCTGGCGGGGGTGGAACCCCGGGACATTGATTCGCGCCGGGCCCTGGCCCAGCTGCCCGTGGTGCGCAAGAACCAGCTCATCGAGCTGCAGAAATCGCCGCGGCCCTTCGGCGGTCTCAACGGCACGCCTACCGGAGAGCTGGCGCGCATCTTCGCTTCGCCCGGCCCGATCTACGATCCCGAAGGCTATGGCATCGACTGGTGGCGCATGGCCCGCGCCCTGTTCGCGGCCGGCTTCCGCAGGGGCGAGGTCATCCACAACACCCTGGCCTACCACATGAGCCCAGGCGGTTTCATGATCGACGGTGGCGCGCGCCGGTTGGGCTGCGCCGTGTTTCCCGCCGGCGTGGGCCAGACCGAGATGCAGGTGAGCGTCATCGCCGACGTGCGGCCCCACGGCTACGGCGGCACGCCCTCCTTCCTCAAGATCATCCTGGACAAGGCCGACGAACTGGGGACCGACGTGTCGTCCCTGCGCAAGGCCCTGGTGTCGGGCGAAGCCCTGCCGCCCAGCCTGCGCACCTGGCTCGAGGGGCGCGGCATCAAGACGCGCCAGTGTTATGCCACGGCCGACATCGGGCTCATCGCCTACGAGACCGATGCCCTGGACGGCATGGTGGTGGACGAGGAAGTGGTGGTGGAGATCGTGCGTCCGGGAACGGGTGATCCCGTCGCCGAGGGCGAGGTGGGCGAGGTGGTGGTCACCACCTTCAATCCCGACTACCCCCTGATCCGCTTCGGCACCGGCGACCTGTCGGCGGTGTTGCCCGGCACCAGCCCCTGCGGGCGCACCAATATCCGCATCAAGGGCTGGATGGGGCGGGCCGACCAGACCGCCAAGGTAAAGGGCATGTTCGTCCATCCGCAGCAGATCGCGGAAGTGGTCAGGCAGCATGGGCAGATCCGCCGCGCCCGGCTGGTGGTGGAGAACCCCGGCGGCGAGGACCGCATGACGCTCAAGTGCGAAGTAGACAGCGCCGGCGCGGGCCTGGCGGAAGCCATCGTCGCCAGCATCCGTTCCTTTACCAAGCTGCGCGGCGAAGTGGAGTTCTGCGCCCCCGGCAGCCTGCCCAACGACGGCAAGGTCATCGAGGACTTGCGCAAGTACCAATGACGCGACCGAAACCCCTGGCCGGGGTGAAAGTGCTGGACCTCACGCGCCTGCTGCCCGGGCCCGTGGCCACCCTGCACTTGGCCGACCTGGGCGCCAACGTGGTCAAGATCGAAGACCCGGCGGCGGGCGACTACGCGCGCGACATGGGTCCCGGGTCGGGGGCCGACGGCAGCATCTTCTTCCGCTTGGTGAATCGCAACAAGCGCGGTTTGCGCCTGGACCTCAAGCAGCCGGAAGGGCGCGAGGTGTTTCTGCGCCTGGCGCGCGACGCCGACATCATCGTCGAGGGATTCCGCCCCGGCGTGGTGGACAAGCTGGGCATAGGCTACCAGGCGGTGGCGGCGCTGAACCCGCGCATCGTCTATTGCGCCATCACCGGCTATGGCCAGACCGGCCCCTACCGGGACAGGGCCGGCCATGACATCAACTACATCGGCTTTGCCGGCGTGCTGGACCAGATCGGTAGTGCCGGCGGCCCGCCCGTGCTGCCCAACTTCCAGATCGGCGATCTGCTGGGCGGGGCGCTGGTGCCCCTGGTGGGCATGCTGGCCGCCCTGGCCGATGCCCGCGCCCACGGCCGCGGCCGCTACGTGGATGTGGCCATGACCGACGCCGTGTTTGCCCACGCCATCTTCCCCCTGGTCGGCCTGCTGGGCCAGGGCAGACCGGTGCCGCGGGGTGCCGACCTGCTGTCGGGCGGCGTGCCCTGCTACGGCGTCTATGCCACCTCCGATGGCCGCTACATGGCGGTGGGGGCCCTGGAGCGCAAGTTCTGGGAGAAGCTGTGCGCCGTGCTGGAGCGGCCGGACCTGGTGCCCCTGCATCTGGCCACGGGCGACGCCGGGCGGCGGGGGCGCGAGGAACTGGCGCGCATCTTCGCCGGCCAGCCCCAGTCCTATTGGAGCGAGAAGTTCCGCGCCGCCGATTGCTGCGTGACGCCGGTACTGGACCTGGCCCAAGCCATGGACAACGAGCAGCTGCGCGCCCGGGGCATGGTGGTGGAAGGCGACGGCCTGCCCCAGTTCGCGCCGCCCTACCGCCTGTCCGAATATCAGTTCGCCGTCGAGCAGCCGGCACCCGCGCCGGGGGAGCACAGCGAGCAGATCCTGGCCGAGGCCGGCTACAGCCCGGAGGACATCGCCCGGTTGCGGGACCAGGGGGTCATCTGACGCGACGGTAAGGCGCGGCGGCGGGCGGTTGATGCACCGCCGCAACCGCCCCGGTTACAATCGGGCCCTTTGCCCGTGCCGCGACCATGGACCCGGTATTACTGCTCCTGCCCGATTTCGCCCTGATCCTGCTGGGCTTCGGCCTGCGGCGCTGGATGCATCTGGGCGACCATTTCTGGGCCGGGCTGGAAAAGCTGGTCTATTTCATTCTGTTCCCCGCCCTGCTGTTCAATGCCCTGGTGCGCACGCGCATCGATTTCGTCGCCGCCGCGCCCCTGATCGGCAGCGGCCTGGCCGCCATGGCCTGCGGCATGCTGCTGGGCGCCCTGGCCCCGCGCTTGTTCCGCCTGAGCCCGCCCGTGTTCGCCTCGCGCTTCCAGTGCGCCTTCCGCTTCAATTCCTACATCGGCCTGGCGGTGGCGGGCAAACTGCACGGGGCGGCCGGCATTGCGGCCATGGGCATCCTCATCGGGCCCCTGGTGCCTGTCGCCAACATGGCCTCCGTATTCATACTCGCCCGCCACGGCAATCTGGGCGTATGGCGCGAGCTGGCGCGCAATCCGCTGATCCTGGCGACCCTGGCCGGACTGGTGTTCAACGTTGCCGGCTGGACCGCACCCCAGGTGGTGCAGCAGTTTCTGGGGCGTCTGTCGGAGGCGTCCATCGCCCTGGGGCTGCTGGCCGTGGGCGCGGCACTCAAGCTGCGTGGGCACGCCGACAGCTACGGCGCAGGCGGCTATTTCCTGGCGGTGAAGCTGCTGGCGGTGCCGGTGGCGGCCTGGTGGACCGCCCAGGCACTGGGACTGACTGGCATCTATTTCGACATTGCGGTGATCTTCGGCGCCCTGCCCACGGCCAGCTCCGCGTACATCCTGGCCATGCGCATGGGCGGCGACGGCGCCGGCGTGGCCTGGCTGATCTCCAGCGGCACCCTGCTGGCGATGCTCACCCTGCCGCTGTGGCTGCTGGCGCTCTAAGTGAACAAGGTCAGTACGCCTGTGTAGCCGTACAGGCGGTCATGGGCGATTTCCCCCGCGGCGAAGAAGCCGGCGATGGGCATCTCACCCAGGGTGGCGCGGATCATCTGCATCTCCGCATTGTCGTTGCCGAACAAGGCGCCGCCGCGGCCGGTGCAGCACACATAGATGCCGCCCTGGGGTGGCGCCGCCAGGGACTGCTTCAGCCCGGCCAGCATGCGCAGCATGTCCCGGCGCGCCGCGTCGGCGTCGCGCCGGCACAACAGCATGCTTTGTCCCGTCTCCACCCGTTCGCTCACGGCCAGCAGGCCGTTGTGAGGATCAATGCCGATGACATGGCGAACGAGGTAGTCATGAGGATCGTCCCCCGGCAGCTGCAGGCCCACCAGCAGGGTGGCGGCGACGCGGCGCAGATCGCCCAGGGGTGGGTTGCCGGCAGCCTCGAGATAGACCTCCAGCGCCGGCCGCCCGCCCAGGCGCGCCACCACGTTGTCCTCGCACTGGGTGATGGGGAAGGGGCCAGCGACCGGCGAGCAGCCCTGGGTGAGCCGGCTGGCCACGCCCACCTCGTGGGAGAAAGCGACGCCGGAAATGCCGCCCGACAGGAGGTCGTTGGCCAC
The DNA here is from genome assembly GCA_049320945.1 of Pseudomonadota bacterium. Lineage (GTDB taxonomy): Bacteria > Pseudomonadota > Gammaproteobacteria > Burkholderiales > Rhodocyclaceae > DYIB01. Next base: position 999 of record JBMOQT010000376.1, on the reverse strand, counting down.
CTGCCAGGGAGTGCCGCGTCCGCTGGTCAGCCCGCCGCTGACGAAACCGCTGCTGACCTTGCCGGCCATGTCGGCCACCAGCTCCGACATGTCAGGGGTCTGGGGGTCGCCGTGCACCAGGGCAAAGTGGGCATGATCGCTCGCGCGCAGCGGATCGCGGCCGGAAAAGACGTGGAAGCTGTGGTCGGGGAAACGGCCCACCAGCAGCGACAGGGCCGGCTCGTCCACGCTGGCCTGGCCCATGCCGCATACGCCGTAAGCGACCGAGCCGGTCCAGTTGGCCACGCTGCTGCGGGTGCGCAGATGGTCGAGCAGGCGCTGGGCGTCGTCGGCGAAATGATCCGAGAAGTAGACGAAGCCGAGATTGGCGTCGCCGCAGGGGCCGATCTGCCGCAGGCAGTCTTCGACCGCGTCACGCCAATGGGCAGCCCGGGACAGAGCGGAGCGCACGTGCGCCTACCTCATCGCTCTTTCTTGGGTGGCGCCGGCGCCGGCTCGTTCGGCGCAGGGGCTTCGGCGGGCTGGGTGGTCTGCATCAAGTTCCATGGCCACAGTGCCGGGTTGGTGAAGGGATTGGGCTGGCCGCCGCCTTCTTCCTGCCCCTTGGCCGCCTGGCTCATGGCCTGCACGGCGGCCAGGGTGGCGCGCTGCATTTCCAGGCCCTGGATGGTCATCTGCAGCATGTTCAGGTTCATCCTCAGCCAGCCCTCGACGGTTTTTAGATCGGCGATCCGCTTGTCGAGTTCGCCTATGTCCAGGGTGGGCGTCACCATGCCGGGCAGGCTGAATCCCATGCTGCTCCACATGCTCTTGAGGAATTCCAGGGGATCTTGCGGTGTCGCTTCGCTTGTCATGAATATGCCCTCGGGTCGCTATACCATTTCATCATAGCGCAAACCGTTTTCCGGGCGCCTCACTGAGCTTTGCATAATTGGATGACAGCCAGCAAAGCTCAGCCCTCACCCCCAGCCCCTCTCCCGCCAACCCTCTCTTCCGACC
>JBMOQT010000375.1:0-28679 GCA_049320945.1 Pseudomonadota bacterium | reverse complement strand
GCAGTCGCAGCCGAACACGATGATCTTGGGCGACGCCGTGAGGGCCTCAAGTTTTTGCTCCAGTTCACGGCGCAGGACGGCCACGGGCAGCTGGGGCATGTCGATGCCCGTCACCAGTTCCTCCACGCTGCGAAAGGGCGTAGAGGAGGGGCAGGCGCCGGCGCAGATGCCGCAGGAGGTGCACAGTTCGGGGATCACCCGTGCCAGCTGATGGCCGGGCTTGGCCGGGTGGGCCTCCATCACCACAGCGGCATAAGGGCAGTCGGCGAAGCAGCGGCCGCAGCCGTTGCAGTTGGGCGGGTCCACCACGGCCACGGGCTGCGAGCGGGGATGGGGCAGCAGCGGCACCAGGAGCAGGGCCAGGGTCAGCCCGCCCGCCAGGGCCCACAGGACGCCCGGCGAGGTGGCGTACATGAGCGGATGCACGAACAGGTAATACCAGTCCAGTTCCAGCACCTGGGGGACGCGTGCCAGGTCGGCGGGCGGCTGGGAGGTGACGGGCGCTGCCAGGGACAGAATGATCAGCATCGCCAGGGTGCCCAGGGCCAGCGGCCGCGCGGGATGCACGTCGGCGCGGGCGATGCGCTGGATGTGCACCCACAGGGCCAGCAACAAAAGAAGCGGAATGCCGATGTGCAGGAACACCAGCAGGGAGAAGAAGCGGTCGGTGATGGAAGCGGGAGTGAGGAAGTTGCGCGCCACGGTGTCGTCGAACAGGGGCAGCCAATCGAACCACTCGGCGGCGGCGATGGCGCTGAACTGGGCCACCTGGTCCCACACGATCCAGTAGCCGCCTATGCCGGAAGCATAGACCAGCCAGATCACCGGCACGCCCGTGACCCACGAGAACCAGCGCACACCGTGCCAGCGGCCATAGAAGAGCTCGCGTGCCAGGTGCAGGAACATCACCACCACCAGGGCGTCGGCGCCATAGCGATGCAGGCTGCGCAGCAGTCCGCCCAGATACCACTGTTCGTTGGTGTAGTAGGTGATGGAAGAATGGATGCCCTCGATGCTGGTGTCGAGCACGGCATAGAGGTAGATGCCGCTCACGGCGACGATCCACAGGAAATAGAAGCCGAGCGCCCCCAGGTGCCGCAGAGGATTGGCGCGCGCGCCGAAGGCGGCGTCGAACAGGTGCTCGGCACGCTGCAGGGCGGCCTGGCCGCCCCGTTGAAAGGAGAGCAGAAGGCTCACGTCGGGGTGTCCGTGACCGGTCTGGGACCGGTCGTGTATTAGATTTTTATGATATGCCTGTTACGGCAGCGAGCCCTTGACCGCCATCAAAGGGCCGCGGCGCGGCGATTGCGCCGCTCGCGCCAGAGGTAATAGCCCAGCCAGCCCAGGAAGGTGGCCAGGCCGGCGATCTCCAGCAGCAGGGAATAATCCAGCCGGTATCGGCCGCTGGCGGGATCATAGACCGAGCACAGGATGCGCACCCGGTCGAGCAGGTCGGCGACCGCATTGGACTGGGGCACGGGCGCGCCGGTGATCAGTTCCTTCAGCGGCTCCACCAGCTGATCGGCGCTTAAGGCGTCGCCATAGACCTGGCGATAGATCTTGCCCTCGGCATCCACGATGGTGACCTGCATGATGTGGTCGAATCCCGCCGGCGTGGCCACGTAGCTGAAGCCGAAGCTCCTGGCCAGATCGCCCACGATGGCGGGCGCCGGGCTGAGGAACTCCCAGTTGGGGAAATCGATGCCGTTCTGCGCCGCGAAGGATTTCATCGCCTGGGGCGAATCGAAGGGCTGGTTGAAGCCGATGCTCACCACGTTGAAGCGGTTCGCGCCCAGCACGCCCACGGTGCCCTGCAGCGCCTTCTGCAGGCTGCGGGTGGTGGTGGGACAGACCTCGAAGCAGCCGGTGTAGATGAAGCTCACCAGCAGAGGCTTGCCGCGATAGTCGGCCAGGCGCCGCGGCTTTCCGTCCCGGTCCAGCAGGGTGAAGTCGCCCACCGGCTGGTTGATCACCGAGCGGGACAGTTCCAGCGCCTTGTTCTGGTCCAGGTAGGGCGCGGCCCCCGCGGCGCCCGGGGCGAGGGGGCGGGAGGCGACATCCCCTTCGGCGGCGAGTGCGCTTGCCGCCGCCAGGACGACGGCTACGGCCGCGAGCCCTGCCTGCCAACGCCTGCTGCCCATGATGGTCAGAACTGCGCGTCGACGATCGCGGTCGCCAGGACCAGCGTCAGCTGCAGCAGGGAGGAATGGAAACAGCCCAGTGCCGTCTTGCGGCTGGGCGCCTGGGCCAGGCGCCAGGCCTTGTAGATGAAGTAGCCGCCACCGATGGCGGCACCGGCGAGGTACAGGGCGCCGAGACCGAAGAACAACGGCAGCAGCGACGCGGCCACCAGGGCGACGGTGCTGTAGAGGATGGTGCGGGCGGCGCGCTGATCCCCCACCACCACGGGCAGCATGGGCACCTTGGCGGCGGCGTAGTCGTCGCGGCAGGCGATCGCCAGGCTCCAGAAGTGGGGCGGGGTCCACAGGAACAGCACCAGGGCCAGGGTGAGGGGCACGGCGCCCAGCTGGGGATTCACGGCGGCGGCCCCGGCCAGCACCGCCCAGCTGCCGGCGAGTCCGCCGATGACGATGTTGAGCCAGGTGCGGCGCTTCAGCCAGACGGTGTAGACCACGCCGTAGAAAAAGGCGCCCAGGAAGGTGTACAGGGCCGCCCAGGGGTTCAGGGCATACCAGGCGGCGGCCACCGAGGCGGCCAGCAGCAGGCCGATGACGGCCAGCCAGAAGGGTCCGTGCTTGAGCTCGCCGGTGACGAAGGCGCGGTTGCGGGTGCGCTTCATCAGGGGATCCAGGTCGCGCTCGTAGTATTGATTGAAGGCGCCGGCGCTGGCCGAGGAGACCAGCACGGCGAGGGTGAGGGCGGCGAATTGCCAGGCATCGAGCGCAGGCCCGGGGGTGACTGCCATGCCGGCCAGCGCCGTGAAGGTGATCACGACGCCGATGCGCAGCTTGAACAGACCCAACACGCGGCGCAGGACCGCGACGGTGCCGGTTTGGCGTGGCAGGGTTGTTTCCATGTTGGTTATCGACTCTGCTTGGGTTCGGAGCTTGTTTGAAAGGCGCCGCTGGTGCAGCGCCTTTGAACCAGGCTCCCGGGTTCCGGGGACCGGCCCGGCCGATTGCTCGGCCGGGCGGTGCTACACCGGTACCTCCCGGAGGTGCCTTCTTGTTGCGCGGCTTACGACAGCCCCCACAGGGTGGACAGGTACTTCCAGTTCACGAAGTAGTACAGCACGAAGGCCGTAAGGAAGACCAGGGCCAGCACCAGGGTGCCGGGGGCCGAGTGGTGGGCGGCCACGCCGTGGCCGGCGTGCTTGGGCTCGACCGGCGGCAGGGTGAGCGGGACCGGCGTGCTGCGCAGCTCGCCTTCGTCCAGCTTCTTGCCGAACAGCAGGGAGAAGACGATCTGCAGGATCCACAGCCCGCCGCCGATGACGGCCACCACGCCGGCGATGCCGGTGAGGGTCATCATCAGGTAGGCGGCGCCCGGCCACTCGTAGGTGAAGGGCGCGCCGGCGAAGGCCATATCCCAGTGGCGGCGCGATACGCCCAGGGTGCCCGCACCCATCATCACCAGGGCCAGCACGTACATGGACAGGCCGAAGAGATAGGGTTGCAGCTTGGCCAGCCCCGGCCACAGCACTTCACGCTTGAACAGGGTGGGCACCAGGAAGTAGGTGATGCCCATGAACATCAGCGTGGTGCCGATCACGACCGTGGCGTGGAAGTGGCCCGGCACGTAGAAGGTGTTGTGGATGAGCATGTTCAGCTGCTCGGTACCCATCATCACGCCCGAGATGCCGCCCAGGAAGCCGAAGCCGATGAGGGACAGGAACATGGCGGCGAAGGTGGGATTGCCCCAGGGCGCCTTGCGCAGCCACTCGAACAGGCCCTTGTTGTAGCCCTTGGCGCGCTGGGCCGCCTCGATGGCGCCCGGCACGGTCAGCCCGTGGATCATGGATGCGAGCACCGCGAAGTACATGAAGTACGAGGTGTTCACCACCTTCCACTCGGAGCCCACGCCCGGGTCGGCGAGCAGGTGGTGGGCCGAGGCGAGCTGCAGGAACAGGATGTACAGCAGGTAGGCGACGCGCGACACCTTCTCGTTCATCGGCTTGGCGCCGAACACGATGGCGGCCGTGGCATACCACAGGGCCACGTGGGCCGACACGTTGATCTGCTGCGAGCTGTGGCCCATGCCCCACCAGATGATGCGGTACATCAGGGCGTCGATCTCCTTGATGTAGCCCACCGACCAGAGGAAGGTCGGGATCAGGATGATGGCGCCGGAGGCGATGGTGAAAATGGCGATGATGGCGGCGGTGAGCGCCCCGAAGGTCACCAGCGGGATCGAGCCCTCAAAGGTCTTCTCCGCCTTGGCCACCACCAGGGTGCCGAGGAAGATGAAGCAGCCGATCAGCGCGCCCACGGCGAACAGGATCAGGCCCAGGTAGAAATGCCACTTGGCGCCCATGGGCACGTAGGACGTCATCATGACGCTGGATTCGCCCTGGAAGATGGCGACGTTGGTCATGACGGCGCCGACCACCATGAGCCAGAACTGCACCCAGCCCAGCTTGGGTGTGGCCAGCCGCGAGTGCAGCAGCGTCGAGGAGGCGAAGTACAGCACCGCCATCTCGAAGAAGATGATCCAGAAGATCAGCATGTCGATGCCATGGGCCGTCAGCACCATGTAGAACTGATCCGCCGGCAGCAGCTTGACCGCCGGCCAGCGGGTGAGGATCACCAGCAGGGCGGTGATGCCGCCGGCGAGCAGCGCCAGCACGCCGGCGACGGCGTTCCAGCGCATCAGCTTCTCGGCGGACGTCTCGAAATGCAGCCCGGAACGTGGGCAGATGCGATATGTGGTTGCCATTGTTGCGTCCCCTTTACTTCACGTAGATGCGACCCAGCATCGTGTGGTGGCCGATGCCGCAGTATTCGTTGCACACGATGGCGAAGGTGCCCGACTGGTTCGGGGTGAGCTTGATCACATGCTCGTAGCCCGGCACCACCTGGATGTTGATGTTGGTGGGCTGGATGGAGAAGCCGTGGTTGTAGTCCATCGAGGTGAGGTGCAGCCGGTAGGTCTTGTCCTTCTCCAGCTCGAGGATCGGCCAGAAGCTCCACAGGCGGGCGATGACATACACGTCGGAACCGGCGGGCGGGGCGACGACCGGGATCTTCTGGTCGGTTTCTTCGCGCACCTTGTACTTGTCCACCATCGCCTGGGCCTTGGCGACGAACATCTCGCGGGTGGTCTTGTACGTCTCGGTGGACAGGTTCTGCTTACCGTAGATGTGCCAGTAGATCATCATGAAGAACATGATCAGCGACCACGTCAGCGCGATCGCGATCCACGAACCCTCGACCTTGTCGATGGGCTGTTTCCACCAGATCCGCTCTGCGGGCGGAAGTATTGCGCTCATTGGATTCCTCCCTGGGCGAATTGGGTTACTTGGCAACCGGAATCGATGCCACTTCCATCACTCCCCACAGGATGTAGAGAACGGTGGGAAGGGTGATGCCGAGGAACAGCAACAGGAACGGGTTGTCCAGCACCTGCTGCATGACCGGCACGCGTTCGACTTCCTGCGCCGCTTTTTGCACTGCCGAGCTCACTGCTTCAGCCATGTGGGCCTCCAAAAATTTTCTGCACCCTCCGGTGCGGGATTGATACAAAGTTACAAAGCGAATTGCGGGGATTTAGCGCTCGGAAAAAGTACGCTCTGGCCGGTGCTTTTCCTTTGATCCAAGTTAAGAAAATGCGACATATTGCCGCAGTCCGCAGGACGGCTCCCTTGCCGTGTCGCATATAATGCGCCCTGCTCATTCAACATGATGTAAAGCGCAGTTCGGGATTCGCCATGGATTACAAGGCCCGCCGCCAGGTCGCCACCTGGCTGTTCGTTTGCTCTGCGATGGTGTTCGCCATCCTGGTCGTCGGCGGCGTGACGCGGCTCACCCACTCGGGACTGTCCATCGTCGAGTGGCAGCCCATCGTCGGCATCGTGCCGCCCCTGACGGAGGCCGACTGGGCAGCCACCTTCGAGAAGTACCAGCAGACGCCGGAGTACAGGCTGGTCAACCACCAGATGACGGTGGACGAGTTCAAGACCATCTTCTGGTGGGAATACTGGCATCGGGTGCTGGGGCGCACCGTCGGCTTCGTCTTCCTGCTGCCCTTCCTGTATTTCTTGCTGCGGCGCAAGACCGACGGCCCCTTGAACCTCAAGCTGGCCGGGATATTCGTGCTGGGCGGTCTGCAGGGCGCCATGGGCTGGTACATGGTCAAGAGCGGGCTGGTGGACGATCCGCGCGTGAGCCAGTACCGGCTCACCGCCCATCTGACCATCGCCTTCCTGATCTTCACGGCCATGATGTGGGTGGCTCTGGGCCTGCTGGCCCGGCGCGGCGGCGCATTGTTCGACGAGGGCGTGCGCCGGCTGCAGCGCGGCGGCTTCTGGCTGACGCTGCTGGTGTTCTACATGGTGGTCACGGGCGGCTTCGTCGCCGGCATACGCGCCGGCAAGGCGTACAACACCTTCCCCCTGATGAACGGCCACCTGGTGCCGCCCGAGATCTTCCTGATCGATCCCTGGTATCTCAACTTCTTCAACAACATGGCAACGGTGCAGTTCGACCACCGGCTGGGCGCCTGGCTGCTGGCCTTCCTGGTGCCCTGGTTCTGGCACCGGGTGCGCGGCGCGGCGGTCGGACCGCGCGCCAGGCTGGCCGCCCATCTCACCCTCCTGTGGCTGGGGGTGCAGATCGCCCTGGGCATTGCCACCCTGCTGCTGGCCGTGCCGGTGGCCCTGGGCGCCGCGCACCAGGGCGGCGCCATGGTCCTGCTGGCCCTGGTGCTGTGGCTGAACCACGAGTTGCGCGTGCCGGTCGCCGGCCATGCCCGCTGAGGCCGTGGCGCGTACCCGGCCGGACGAGGGCGGGGCGCGCCGGCGGCGGCTGATCGTGCGCCTGGCGACGGCCTGCACCCTGCTGCTGCTGGCCGTGGTGGTGGTCAGCGCCTATCTGCGGCTGGAAAACGCCGGCCTGGGCTGCGACGACTGGCCCGCCTGCTACGGGCATCCGGGCGAGGCGCGCTTCACTGCCAACCGCGGCGACCTGACGCCCATGCGCGCGCTGCATCGGCTCGTCGCCACCGGGGCCCTGCTGGTGGTGATCGCGCTGGTGGGGCTCACCCGGCGCCGCCCGGAGCTGCGCAGCGAGCACCGGACCTCCATGGCCTTGTTGTCCCTGATGCTTGCCCTGTCGCTGCTGGGCTGGTTCACCGGCAATTCCACGGTGCCGGCGGTGGTGCTGGCCAACCTGTTTGGCGGCTTCGCCATGCTGGCGCTGGCCTGGCGCCTCCATGCCAGCGCCTCCGGCGCCGGCGACCTACTCCTGCCCAACGCCCGCAAGCTGCTGCCCTGGGCGCGGGCGGGCGTGGCCCTGCTGGTGGCGGAAATCTTTCTCGGGACCCTGATCAGCGCCACTTTTGCCGCCCGCGCCTGCCTCAGCCTGCCCGCCTGCGGCGATACCTGGTGGCCGGCGGACAGCTGGGGCTACGTGTTTGACCTGTTCGCGGATTTCGCCGGGCGTCCGCTGCCGGACCAGGATCCGGGCGGGATGGCCCTACACATGCTGCACCGGCTTCTCGCCCTGGCCACCGCCCTGGTACTGGGAGTTGCCGCCCTGCGCGGCATCGCCCTGCGGCCGGCGCTGCCCATCCTGGGCCTGCTGTTCATCGAAATGATTCTGGGTGCCGTGGCGGTCAGCCTGGGCTTGCCGCTGCTGGTGGTGGTGCTGCACAACGCCGCGGCGGCGCTGCTGCTGGTGGCGTCGGTCGCTTTCGTGCGCGCCCTGCGTGGCATCCGGAAATAAAAAAAGCCCGCACTGCGGGCCTTCCTGGGGATCGGCGGCGGGTCAGGCCAGCTGCACGGGAATTTTCTTGCGCTGATTGACCACCCGGTTGCGCGCATCCACATAGACCAGGGCCGGCTCGAACTTCTGCAGCTCGACCTCGTTGTAGGTGGCGTAGGAGGCGATGATCAGCAGGTCGCCGGGCGCGGCGCGGCGGGCGGCGGCGCCGTTCACCGAGATGATGCCGCTGCCCCGCTCGGCGCGGATGGCGTAGGTGGTGAAACGCTCGCCGTTGTTGACGTTGTAGATGTCGATCTGCTGGTATTCCTTGATGTCCGCTGCGTCGAGCAGGTCCTCGTCGATGGCACAGGAACCCTCGTAGTGCAGCTCCGAATGGGTCACTGTGACGCGGTGCAGCTTGGACTTGAGCATGGTCCTTTGCATGTTCTCACTCTCACGAAAGAAGTTTCAGGTCCTCTCCCTAGCTGTGTGCGCTGCTGCTGGCGCACCGCGGGCCTGAGCGCATCGCGATGCCCTAGACTTCCAGATTGTCGATGAGGCGCGTACCGCCGAGGTAGGCTGCGCCCAGCACCACCAAGCTGGAATCGTGAGCGGCAGGGCATTGTAGATCAGATTGTTTCCGCACCGCAATATATTGGGGATTCCAGCCATGGGCGCGCAGTTCCGCCATGGCGCCGCCCTCCAGGGCGGCGAAGTCCCGGTTGCCGTCACGTATGTCTTTGGTTATAGCGGCCAGCACCCGGTACAGGCGCGGCGCCTCGGCCCGCTCGGCGGCGCTGAGATAGCCGTTGCGGGAGGACAGGGCCAGCCCGTCGGCGGCCCGCACCGTGTCGCCGGCGACGATGTCGATGGGCAGGGCCAGTTCCCGCACCATGTTGCGGATCACCATGAGCTGCTGGTAGTCCTTCTTGCCGAACAGGGCCGTCCGGGGGGCGACGATGTTGAACAGCTTCAACACCACCGTCGCCACGCCGCGGAAGTGGCCGGGGCGGAACTCGCCCTCCAGGATGCCCGCCTGGGCGGGGTCGGGCTCCACGTGGTAAGTCTGGGGCGCCGGATACATCTCCCCCTCGTCGGGCGCGAACAGGTAATCGACCCCCGCCGCCGCCAGTTTCTCGCAGTCCGCCTCGAAGGTGCGCGGGTACTTGGCGAAATCCTCGCTGGGGCCGAACTGCAGGCGGTTGACGAAAATGCTGGCGACCACGGCGTCGCCGCAGCTGCGTGCCAGGCGCATCAGCGACACATGGCCCTCGTGCAGGTTGCCCATGGTGGGGACGAAGGCGATGCGCCCGGCCCGGGCCAGGGCGCTGCGCAAGCCGGCGATGGTGTGATGGATGTCCATAGGCGCGTGAGAAGTGAGCTTCAGTAGCAGTGCTCGGGCGCCGGGAAGGCGCCGCCCTTGACCGCCGCCACATAGGCCCGGACAGCGTCCTCGATGCTCTTGGCCCCTTCCATGAAATTCCTGACGAAGCGGGCCTTCTTGCCCGGGTAGACGCCCAGCATGTCGTGCAGCACCAGCACCTGGCCCGAGCATCCGGGGCCGGCGCCGATGCCGATGGTGGCCACGGTCGTGAGCGCCCGGGTGATCTCCCCGGCCAGTGCCGCCGGCACCATCTCCATGACCATGAAGGCGGCACCCGCCTGCTCCAGGGCCAGGGCGTCGTCCTTGAGGCGCTGGGCGCCCGCCTCGGTCCGGCCCTGCACCCGGTAGCCGCCCAGTTGGTGCACCGCCTGGGGGGTGAGGCCGATGTGGGCGCACACGGGCACGCCGCGCTCCACCAGGAAGCGCACGGTCTCGGCGATGTAGGCGCCGCCCTCGATTTTCACCATCTGGGCGCCCGCGGCCATGAGGCGCGCGGCGTTGCCCATGGCCTGGGCCGGGCTCTCGTGGTAGGAGCCGAAGGGCATGTCGGCGACCACGAAGGCGCGCTTGGCGCCGCGGGCGGTGCACTCGGTGTGATAGATCATGTGCTCCATGGTCACCGGCAGGGTGGACGGCTGGCCCTGCAGCACGTTGCCCAGGGAATCGCCAACCAGCAGCATGTCGACGCCGCAGCGGTCCAGCAGGGCGGCGAAGCTGGCGTCATAGCAGGTGAGCACGGCGATCTTCTCGCCCTCGCTGCGCATGCGCGCGAAGTCGTTGAGGGTGAGGGGCTTGGCGTCGATCAGGTAGCTCATGGCGGTTTCGTCACTGGTTGTAGCCGAAATACTCGCGGTGGCCGCGCATGCCTTTCAGGTGCTCGGTGAGCAGACGGAAGGCGTGTTCGTCGTCGATGGGGTTGAGCCTGTCCGCATTGACGATGAACAGGGGCGCCGCGTCGTAATGGTAGAAGAAGCGGGCATAGCTGTCAGCCACGCGGGCGAGATAGGCCTCGGTGATCCGGCGCTCCATGTCCAGGCCGCGCTTGCGCACCCGCTCCATCAGGGTCTCGGGCTTGGCCTGGAGGTAGATGACCAGGTCGGGTGCCGGCGCCCGAGGCGCCAGGCGCGCATGGATGCGGTGATAGAGGCGATGTTCCTCCTCGCCCAGGTTGAGGGCGGCAAACAAGGCGTCCTTGTCCAGCAGGAAATCGGCGACGGTGCGGCCGCCGGCCAGGTCGCGCTGCTGCAGCTCGCGCAACTGGTCGCTGCGCTGGAACAGGAAGAACAGCTGGGTGGGCAGGGCGTAGCGGGCGCTGTCTTGGTAGAAGCGGGGCAGGAAGGGATTGTCCTCCGGGCGCTCCAGCAGCAGGGACGAGCCCAGGTGCGCCGCCAGCTTGCGCGCCAGGCTTGTCTTGCCTGCGCCGATGGGGCCTTCGATGACGATGTAGCGGGCTTGTTCCAGCATCAGCCGAGCCTTTCCACTTTCTGGTCGCCGCAGGCCCGGGCCAGCTCCGCAGCGGGCCCTAGTCCGGGGATGACGGCCTCGGGCGCGATCTCCAGCAGCGGCACCAGCACGAAGGCGCGCTGATGCATGCGCGGATGGGGCAGGGTCAGGCGCGGGTCGGCGTGGACCAGGGAGCCGTAGAGCAGCAGGTCCAGGTCCAGGGTGCGCGGCGCCTGGGGGTAGTCGCGGCGCCGGCCGAACTGGCGCTCGATGGCGAACAGTCGGTCCAGCAGGGCGTGGGCACCCAGGTCGGTTTCCAGCAGCGCCACGGCGTTGATGAAGTCGGGCTGGTTCTTCACGCCCACGGGCGCCGTGCGGTAGAGGGAAGACACGGCCAGCACGCGGGAATCGGGGATGTCGTGCAGCGCCCGGGCGGCGGCCCGCACCGTGGCCAGGGCGTCGCCCAGATTGGCCCCCAGGGCGACGAAGGCCGGAATGCGGCTCATATGTTGTTGCCCCCGGCGCTGCGCGCCAACCCCCCCAACCCTCTCTCCCGACCTCTCTCCCAGAGGGAGAGAGGAGGGTCGAGCCTCCCTTCTCCCTTTGGGAGAAGGGTCGGGGATGAGGGATCGGGGTATGAGCGCATCTTGAGGCGGCTCGGCGATGCGCTCATTGCCCGGCCGGCGGCTGCGCCTGCCCTGCGCCCTCGGCCTTGCGCCTGCGGCGGCGCCGCGCCGGCTTCTCCGGCAGCAGCATGGCCTGGCGCTCCTCCGGCTCGGCATTGACAAAGCGGCGCCACCAGTCGGCCACTTCCGGGGACAGCTCGCCGCTCTCGGCGCGCAGCACCAGGAAGTCCAGGCCCGCGCGCAGCCGCGGCTGCTCCAGCAGGCGCAGCGGCCGCTTGCCGGCGCGCGCCTCGAAGCGCGGCTGCAGCGCCCAGATCTCCTTGATGTCGGCGGCGATGCGGCGGGTGATGGCGAGCTTCTCCGCCTGAAGGTCGAGCACCTCGCCCATGGCGGCGAAGAGGGCGGGGATGGGTTTCTCGCCGCGGCCCTTGCGTTCCTCCCAGTTGGCCAGCACCTGGTGCCACAGCAGGGTGGCGAACAGGAAGCCGGGCGACACCGGCTTGCCGGCGCGCACCCGCTCGTCGGTGTTGGCCAGGGCCAGCCACACGAAACGCTCGCCCAGGGGCTGCTCCATGATCACGTCCAGCAGCGGCAGCAGGCCGTGGTGCAGGCCCTCCTCGCGCAACTGCTTGAGGCAGTCCACCGCATGGCCCGACTGCAGCAGCTTGAGCATCTCGTCGAACAGCCGCGCCGCGGGCACGTTCTCCAGCAGGTCCGCCATCTCGCGAATGGGCGCGCGCGCCGCCGGATCGATCACCAGCTTGAGCTTGGCTGCCAGGCGCACGGCGCGCAGCATGCGCACGGGGTCTTCCCGGTAGCGCTTCCTCGGGTCGCCGATCATGCGCAGGGTCTTCTGCTTGAGATCGGCGACGCCGTGGTGGTAGTCCACGATGATCTCGTTGGCCGGGTTGTAGTACAAGGCGTTGACCGTGAAGTCGCGTCGCGCCGCGTCCTGTTCCTGGGTGCCGAACACGTTGTCACGCAGGATGCGCCCGTGCTCGTCGGTCTCCGCCTCGCCGTCGTTCGTGGCGCGGAAGGTGGACACCTCGATGGTCTCGCCGGCGCTCATCACGTGCACGATGCGGAAGCGCCGGCCGATGATGCGCGAGCGGCGGAACAGGGCGCGCACGTCTTCAGGCGTGGCGTCGGTGGCCACATCGAAGTCCTTGGGCTGGATGCCCGCCAGCAGGTCGCGCACCGCGCCGCCCACCACGAAGGCCTGATGCCCGTGCTCCTGCAGCTTGAGCACCACGTGGCGCGCGCCGTCGGAGATCGCCTCGCGCCGCACCCCATGCTGCTCGACGGGAATGAGCGCCGGCCCCTGGACGGGGGCAGGACGGTTGAAGACGCGGCGCAGCAGCTTGCGGATCATGCCTGGGGTGCTCGGGCGAAAGGGCGCAATGATAACCGAAAAGGAGTAGGAAACAGTGGCTTAGCGTAGCGAGATGATGGGCCAGCCGCGGGCCTGGGCGTGGCCGGCCAGGGTGGCGTCGGGGTCCACCGCCACCGGGTTGGTCACCCGCGCCAGCAAGGGCAGATCGTTGAGGGAGTCGCTGTAGAACCACGAACGGGCAAAGCTGCCCCAGTACAGGCCCATTTCCTCCAGCCAGGCTTCCACCCGCGTGATCTTGCCCTCCCGGAAGGCGGGCACGCCGCGCGGCTTGCCGGTGAAGCGGCCGTCCTCCTGGGCGGGGATGGTGGCCACCAGATAGGGTACGCCGAATTCGCGGGCGATGGGTCCGGTGATGAAGCTGTTGGTGGCCGTGACGATGGCGGCGACGGCGCCCGCGTCCAGGTGGCGGCGCACCAGCGCCCGCGCCTGTTCGCCCATGATGGGGCGGATGCGCGTGGCCATGAACTCCCGGTGCCAGGCGTCCAGCTCCTGCCGCGAGTGGCGCGACAGGGGCTTCAACTGGAAGTCGAGAAAGGCCTCGATGTCCAGGGTGCCGGCCTTGTACTGCTCGTAGAACTCCTGGTTGCGGGCTTCATAGACCTCCCGGTCGAGCACGCCTTTGCCGATGAGGAACTGGGCCCACTCGAAGTCGGAGTCGCCGGCGAGCAGGGTGTTGTCGAGGTCGAAGAGTACGAGGTCCATTGGGGAATTACTCTCTGTGTTCATCCGTGTGAGCCCTGGCCGGATTCAGTACTTCCCGCAGCAGCGGCAGGGTGACCGGGCGCTTCTGCTCCAGGGAGGCGCGGTCCAGGGCGTCCAGGATCGCCATCAGCGTGGGCAGGTCGCGGGGCGCGTGGCGCAGCAGATAATGGATGACATCGTCTTCCACCCGCATGCCGCGGCCGCGGGCATGCTGGCGCAGGGTGGCGGCCTTGTCTTCATCCGTCAGCGGCTTCACTTCGTAGATCAGGGCGCTGCCGACGCGCGTGCGCAAATCCTCGCGCAAGGCCAGCTGCAGGGGCGGTGCCGGGCCGCTCATGAGCAGCGCCAACCCGATCAGGCGGGCGCTGTTGAAGGTGCGGAACAGGGCGATCTGGGCCGCGGGCGACAGCCGGTCCACGTCATCGACGATCAGCAGCCCCCCCGGGGCGACACCCGGCTCTTCGCCCGCCTCGGCGCCCAGCACCAGGGTGACGGGCCGGCGCGCCGCCCGCGCCGTCGCAGCCAGCAGGTGGCTGCGGCCGCTGCCGGGCGGACCCCACAGATAGACCAGATCGAAGCTGCCGGGCTCGGCGAGGGCGCGCAGGCGCGCCAGCAGCTCGCCGTTACTGCCCGGGACGAAGTTGTCGAAGCCGGGCTGCTGCTCGGGGCGGATGTCCAGCGTCAGCTGCTTGAACGCCATGGCCGTCAGGTGCCCCGGTAGAAGCTGCTCTTCAGGTAGAGGGCGCGTACCTCGCGCAATGCCACCAGGAGCGCGGCGCTGGCGGGCAGGGCCAGGAGCACGCCGAAGAAGCCGAACAACTGGCCGAAGGCCATGAGGGCGAAGATCACCGCCAGGGGATGCAGGCCGATGCGCTCGCCCACCAGCCAGGGCGTCAGGACGAAACTCTCCAGCGCCTGGCCCAGCCCATAGACCACCAGTACGCCGATGACCGGTCCCCAGCCCTGGAATTGCAGCACCGCCACCATCAGGGCGAGGATGAAGCCCGCGGCGTAGCCCACATAGGGAATGAACACCAGCAGGCCGGTGACGATGCCCACGGGCAGGGCAAAAGGCACGCCGGCGAGCCACAGGCCGACGCTGTAGTACAGGGCCAGCAGCAGCATCACCGACAACTGGCCGCGCAGAAACTCCGCCAGCACCGCATCCACTTCCCCCAGCAGGGCGCTGGCGCGGCCGTGCCAGGGGCGCGGAATGACATTGTCCAGGCGCGCCAGCACCAGCTTCCAGTCGCGCAGCAGATAGAACATCACCACCGGCGTCAGCAGGAGGTTGGCGATCAGCCCCACCAGGGCCAGGCCGCCGATCTTCACCGATTGCAGCACCCGGGCGGCCACGCCCTGGGCGCTATCCCAGTTCTCGGACAACAGCTGGCGCAGCGTCGCCAGGTCGAAATGCACTTCCACCCCGAAGCGCGTCTGCAGCCATGGCGCCACCTTGTCGTTGAGCAGGGCGATGATGCCCGGCAGCCGGTCCAGAAGCTGCGCCGCCTGCTTCTGCACCAGGGGCACCAGGATCAGCAGCAGCAGGATCAGCAGCGCCGCCACCAGGAGCATGACCGTCAGCACGCCTGCGCTGCGCGGCACGCGCCAGCCCTCCAGCTTCTCCACC
This sequence comes from Pseudomonadota bacterium, assembly GCA_049320945.1. Lineage (GTDB taxonomy): Bacteria > Pseudomonadota > Gammaproteobacteria > Burkholderiales > Rhodocyclaceae > DYIB01. The sequence continues at coordinate 13,621 of JBMOQT010000375.1, read as the reverse complement.
GCCGGATTGCAGATGTAGGCGAGGATGGCTGCGAGCAGGAAGGGTGCCAGGATGGGCGACAGCAGATACAGCAGCCACAGGATCGCCAGTCCCAGGCCGATCCAGGCGAGAGCTTGCAGGCGATCGGCGCGGGCGGGGAGCATAAGGTCCAATTCGCGGGTAAAATTCGCCTTCTTGAAGGGCGGCGGGCAAAGCCCGCTACTTTAGCCTTCACCACGCGAGAAGACAACTTGGCCTCCAACTCCCTCACTTACCGCGATGCCGGGGTCGATATCGACGCCGGCGACGCCCTGGTCGACCGCATCAAGCCCTTCGCCAGGAGGACCCTGCGCCCCGAGGTGCTGGGCGGCATCGGCGGCTTCGGCGCCCTGTTCGAGATCTCCAGGAAGTACCGGGAGCCGGTGCTGGTATCCGGCACCGACGGCGTGGGCACCAAGCTCAAGCTGGCCTTCCAGTTGCAGCGTCACGACACCGTGGGCATAGACCTGGTGGCCATGAGCGTGAACGACATCCTGGTGCAGGGCGCCGAGCCCCTGTTCTTCCTCGATTACTTCGCCTGCGGCAAGCTGGACGTGGACACCGCCGCCGCGGTGATCCAGGGCATCGCCCGGGGCTGCGAGCTGGCCGGCTGCGCCCTGATCGGCGGCGAGACGGCCGAGATGCCCGGCATGTACCCGGAAGGCGAGTACGACCTGGCGGGCTTCGCCGTCGGCGCCGTGGAAAAGTCCAGGATCATCGACGGCTCCACCATCCGTCCCGGCGACGTGGTGCTGGGGCTGGCCTCCAGCGGCGCCCATTCCAATGGCTACTCCCTGGTGCGCAAGATCCTTGAGCGCGCCCGGCCCGACCTGGCAGCGGATCTGGACGGGCGGTCCCTGGCCGACGCCCTCATGGCGCCCACCCGCATCTACGTGAAGCCGCTGCTCGCCCTCATGGACACCCTGCCGGTCAAGGGCCTGGCCCACATCACCGGCGGCGGCCTGCTGGAGAACGTGCCGCGCATCCTGGCCCCGGACCTGGGCGCCGTGCTGGACAAGAGCGCCTGGCCGCGGCCCAGGCTGTTCGACTGGCTGCAGCGGGAGGGCGGCGTGGACGAGGCGGAAATGCACCGGGTGTTCAACTGCGGCATCGGCATGGTGGTGGTGGTCGCCGCCGAGCACGAGGCGCGCGCCGCGGCCCTGCTCAAGGACGCGGGCGAGCAGGTATGGACCATAGGGCGCATCGAGCGGCGCGGTGAGGGGCAGCCGCAGACAGTGGTGCTGTGACGCCGGAGGACGGCATGGAGGGCGGGTGATCCCGCCCTGTTTTCTTTTGGCGCATGCAACATTGGCGGCGCCGCGCTGTCGGAATTCGGTTGTTCCGTTAGAATCGAATCGCTTCTGCTGACCTGCCGGTCATTAACATCAACGGCTCTCTCCAGGCAGCGTACTCTTTCATGCCCACGAAAAAACAGTACTGGATTCTCATCCCTGCCTTCGCCGGACTGGTGGCGCTCGGCGCCTATGCCTACTTCGCCCATCGCACAGCGGCGCCGGCACCGGCGGCCGGCGGCGGTGCCGCCCCTGCCGCCCCGGGCGCCCCCGGCGGCTTCCCCGTCGGCGTGGAGACCGTGAAGGCGCTGCCGGCGGCCTTCAGCGATGAAGTGAGCGCCGTCGGTACGCTGAAATCCAACGAATCGGTGGTGCTGCGCCCGGAGATCGCCGGGCGCATCGCCGCCATCCATTTCCGCGACGGCACCACGGTGAGCAAGGGGGCGGTGCTGGTGGCCCTGGACGCTTCCACCCAGCAGGCGGAGCTGCAGCAGGCCCAGGCCAACCTGGCCCTGGCCCGGGCGAATTTCCAGCGCACCGAGGAGCTGTTCGAGAAGCGTTTCGTCAGCGCCCGCGCCCGGGACGAGGCGGCGGCCAACCTGAAAGTGCTGGAAGCAGCCGTGGCCCTGGCCCAGGCGAAATACCAGAAGACCCAGATCCGGGCGCCCTTCGCCGGCATCGTCGGCATCCGCAATGTCGCCGTGGGCGACTATGTGAAAGAGGGCCAGGACCTGGTCAATCTCGAAGACATCGCCACCCTCAAGGTGGACTTCCGCCTGCCCGAGACCCTGCTCACCCGGCTGCACAAGGGGCAGGCCGTGGAGGTGACCAGCGATGCCCTGAAAGGGGCCGTGTTCAAGGGCACGGTGGACGCCATCGATCCCATGCTCGATACCTCGGGGCGCGCCGTGCTGTTGCGCGCGCGCCTGGCCAACCCGGACCTGAAGCTGCGCCCGGGCATGTTCGTGCGCGTGCAGCTCGCCTTCGGCGCCGAGCGCCAGGCCCTGGCGGTGCCCGAGCAGGCGCTGGTGCCGGCGGGCAACGACAATTTCGTGTTCCGGGTGGTGGAGGGCAAGGCGCAGCGGGTCAAGGTGCGCATAGGGCAGCGCCGCGGCACCGCGGTGGAAATCGTCGAGGGGCTGCAGCCGGGCGATGAAGTGGTCACCGCCGGCCAGCTCAAGCTGCGCGAAGGCGTGGCGGTGCGCACCATGGGGCCGGGCGGCACCGCGCCGGCGGCCCAGGCGGGACAGGCGTCGTGAAACTGCCGGAGATCTGCATCCGCCGTCCCGTGTTCGCCACGGTGATGAGCCTGGTGGTGATACTGCTGGGCCTGGTGTCCTACAAGCGCCTGTCGGTGCGCGAATACCCCAAGATCGACGAGCCGGTGGTGACGGTGCAGACCACCTACCGCGGCGCCTCGGCGGAGATCGTCGAGTCCCAGATCACCAAGCCGCTGGAGGATTCCCTGGCCGGTATCGAGGGGGTGGACGTGCTGTCGTCCATCTCCCGCTCAGAGAGCAGCCAGATCACGGTGCGCTTCAAGCTGGAGCGCAATCCCGATTCCGCCGCCGCCGACGTGCGCGACCGGGTGGCGCGGGTGCGCAACCGCCTGCCCGATGCCATCGACGAGCCGGTCATCGCCAAGGTGGAGGCCGACGCCAACCCCATCATCTGGCTCGCCTTCTCCAGCGACCGGCACTCGCCCCTGGAAGTGACCGACGTCGCCAGCCGCATCGTCAAGCCGCGCCTGCAGACCCTGCCGGGCGCCGCCGACGTGCGCGTGTTTGGCGAGCGCAAGTTCGCCATGCGCATCTGGCTGGATCCGGACCGGCTTGCCGCGTACGGCCTCACCACCCAGGACGTGGAGGAGGCGCTGCGCCGCCAGAACGTGGAAGTGCCGGCCGGGCGCATCGAGAGCCGCGAGCGGGAATTCTCCGTGGTGTCGCGCACCGACCTCAACACGCCCGAGGAATTCGCCGACGTGGTGGTGCGCCACGTGAAGGGCTACCCGGTGCGCATCGCCGACGTGGGGCGGGTGGAGATCGGCGCCGCCCAGGAGCGCTCGGCAGTGCGCTTCAACGGCAAGAACGCCGTGTCCCTGGGCGTGGTCAAGCAGGCCACGGCCAATCCCCTGGATCTGTCCAGGGCGCTGCGCGCCGAGCTGCCGCGCATCATCCCCGAGCTGCCCGAGGGCATGACGGTGAACGTGGCCTACGACTCCTCGGTGTTCATCGACCGCTCCATCAAGGCGGTGTTCACCACCATCGGCGAAGCGGTGCTGCTGGTGGCGCTGGTGATCTTCCTGTTCCTGCGCTCGCCGCGGGCCACGATCATCCCGCTGGTGACCATCCCCGTGTCGCTGATCGGCGCCTTCACCCTCATGTACGTGATGGGCTTTTCCATCAACACCCTGACGTTGCTGGCCCTGGTGCTGGCCATCGGCCTGGTGGTGGATGACGCCATCGTGGTGCTGGAGAACATCTACCGCCACGTGGAGTCCGGCATGCCCCGGCGCCAGGCGGCGATTCAAGGCTCGCGGGAAATCGCCTTCGCCGTGGTGGCCATGACCCTCACCCTGGCGGCAGTATATGCGCCGGTGGCCTTCATGACCGGGCGCACCGGCCGGCTGTTCATCGAGTTCGCGCTGACCCTGGCGGGAGCGGTGCTGGTGTCGGGCTTCGTCGCCCTGACCCTGTCGCCCATGATGTGCTCGCTGCTGCTCAAGCATCACGCCCGGCACAACCGCATGTATGTGTGGAGCGAGCACCTGATCGAGCGCGTCACCAGCGGCTACCGGCGGGCGCTGGCGGCGGCGCTGCGCCACCGCTGGGTCGTCATGACGGTGTTCGCCCTGGTGGCCGGAGGGAGTTTCGTGCTGTTGAAGTCGCTCAAGTCCGAGTTGGCGCCGGTGGAGGACCGGGGCGTCATCCTGGGCGTGTTCCAGGGACCGGAGGGGGCGACCCTGGACTACATGAGCAAGTACGCCCAGCAGCTGGAGAAGATCTACGCCGACACGAAGGACGTGGAGCGCTACTTCGTGGTGGCGGGCAATCCCACCGTGTCCCAGGGCATCTCCTTCGTCGGGCTGAAGGACTGGAACCAGCGCAGCCGCTCGTCGCTGGCCATCGCCAAGGAGCTGCAGCCGCCCTTCTTCGCCATCCCCGGCGTCATGGCCTTCCCGGTGACGCCGCCCTCCCTGGGACAGAGCCCGCGCGAGCGGCCGATCAACTTCGTCGTTCTCACCTCGGCCTCCTATCAGGAACTGCAGCGGGTGACCGAGCAGATCCTCGATGCCATGGCCAGGAACCCGGGCTTCATCAACGTGGACACCGATCTCAAGCTCAACAAGCCCGAACTGTCGGTGCTGGTGGACCGGGCCAAGGCGGCCGACATGGGCGTGCAGATCGAGGCCGTGGGGCGCACCCTGGAGACCATGCTGGGCGGGCGCCAGGTCACCCGCTTCAAGCGCGACAACGAGCAGTATGACGTCATCGTGCAGACGGTGGACGAACATCGCGCCACGCCCCACGACATCAGCCAGATCTATGTGCGCGGCCGCGACGAACGCATGATCCCCCTGTCCAACCTGGTGCGGGTGGACGAGACGGTGAGCCCGCGCGAGCTCAACCATTTCGCCCAGCGGCGCGCCGTCATCATCCAGGCGAATCTGGCGCCCGGCTATGCCATGGGCGAGGCGCTCGCCTTCCTCGATGGCGTCGCCCAGCGCGTGCTGCCCCCGGGTTTCGCCACCGACTACTCCGGCCAGTCGCGGGAGTTCAGGACCTCGACCGCCAGCCTGGCGCTTACCTTCGTCCTGGCGCTGGCCTTCATCTACCTGGTGCTGTCGGCCCAGTTCGAGAGCTTCCGCGATCCCTTCGTCATCATGCTGACGGTGCCCCTGTCCATGACCGGTGCGCTGTTGGCCCTGCTCCTCACCGGCAACACGCTCAACGTCTATAGCCAGATCGGGCTGGTGACGCTGATCGGCCTCATCACCAAGCACGGCATCCTGATCGTGGAGTTCACCAACCAATTGCGCGAACAGGGCCGCGAGCTGCGCGCGGCGCTGATCGAGGCGGCGGGTCTGCGCCTGCGCCCCATCCTCATGACCACCGGCGCCATGGTGCTGGGCGCCATCCCTCTGGCACTGGCCAGCGGGGCCGGGGCGGAATCGCGCCAGCAGATCGGCTGGGTGATCGTCGGCGGCCTGCTGCTGGGGACTTTCCTCACCCTGTTCGTGGTGCCGACGGTGTATAGCCTGGTGGCGCGCAGCCGCTACGCCGCGCAAGCCGGCGCCCAGGAGGCGCACGCTTGAGCGCTGCCGGCGCGCCCATCGGCGTGTTCGATTCGGGGGTGGGCGGCTTGTCGGTGCTGCGCCAGATCCGCGCCGCGCTGCCGCGGGAGGACCTGATCTACGTGGCCGACTCGGGCCATGCGCCCTACGGCTGCAAGCCGCCCGAGTTCGTCGAGGGGCGGGCGCTGGCCATCGGCGAGTTCCTGCGCGCCCAGGGCGTGAAGGCGCTGGTGGTCGCCTGCAATACCGCCACGGCGGCGGCGGTGCCGGCGCTGCGGGCGCGCCACGATTGTCCCGTGGTGGGCGTCGAGCCCGCCGTCAAGCCCGCCGTGGAAGCGACGCGCAGCGGCGTGATCGGCGTGCTGGCCACCACCGGAACCCTTTCCAGCGACCGCTTCGCCAGCCTCGTGGAACGCTTCGGCGCCCGCGCCCGGGTCGTCATGCAGCCGTGCCCCGGGCTGGTCGAGCGGGTGGAGCAGGGCGACTGGTCCAGTGTCGCCACCCGCGCCCTCGTGGAGCGCTACGTGCGGCCGCTGCTGGGGGAGGGTGCCGACACCCTGGTGCTGGGCTGCACCCATTACCCCTTTGTCGCCGACCTGATCCGCGACATCGCCGGCCCGGAAGTGGCCGTCATCGACACCGGGGCTGCGGTGTCACGGCAACTGGCGCGCGTGCTGGCTCAAGGGCAGTTGCTGCTGCAGTCCGAGCGCTGCGGCGAGGAGCGCTTCTGGACAAGCGGCGACAGCTCGCTCACCGCCCAGATCGTCGCCCGCCTGTGGCAACGGCCGGCCCGTGTCGAAGCGCTGCCGGCTGCCTTCTGCGGCCGCTGACACGCCCCGGACGCTGCCACGCCAGGGCGCCAGCAAGCCCAGATAGCTGGCGGCGGCGGCCATCTTCTCCGCCAGCAGCCGGCTGGTGAAGGGGCCGTAATAGCGGGTGCGCCGGTCATACACGCGGGACGTCCCGGGGCGTAAGGCGAGATAGAACCCGGTTTGGAGGGGACGCTGGTCCCGGGTCGAATAGCGACAAATTCGCCAAGTGGAATCGATCAAAAAATGCCCATTCCGCACGTACACGATTTCGCCGCTCGCGGCCGCCATGACTGTCTCCTTTGGTGTAACTGCCGATGTAGTTATTAGTCGGAAAAAATACGGCGTTTCGCACCACGAGGTATGCGAAACGCCGTTGCCCAGGGGGGCTATGCAGCCTTTTTCGCTTTTTCCGTAGGCTCGGCCACGCGCTTGCTGACCGTCTCCGCGGCACGCGCCACGGCGAGATTCTTGAACTGCTCGACGCTCTCGATGAGATTGCGATTGAGGGCCGGCACCTGCTCGCGCATCATTTCGGCCATGTCGTTCTGATACTCCGCCGCCGAATTGACCAGGGCGCGGGTGACCTCGACGGTCCGCTCCACCTGCTTTTCGAACAGCTGCGGCCAGTTCGCCAGCGGCTTCGACGCTTCGCCCTGCCAGAACTCGATCAACTGGCGCGTGCTTGCCATGTACAGCTCCGCCGCCGTTTCCGACTGCAGCTTGAATGCCCGCGCCGCCCCCTCCAGGGTGCACATCGCAAACTGCTGGGCCGCTTCCATGTTGGCCTTGTAAATGTCATTGAGTCTTTCCGTCGCTACTGCCATGACGACCTCCTTGCGTTGCTGAGTGGAACTGCTGCCCCCGGGAGAAGCCGGGGAACGGGGATTCAGTGCACGCTTTTCGCGCTTCGTTTCTTCTTGGTGTCGGTGTCGCGCTGGCGCAAGGCCGCCCGCCGCTCCTCGATGTATTCCTCGACGGTGCGCTGCACCAGCGGTTCGACGTCTTGCGTGACTATGAACGGTCCGACATACCTGGCATTGGCGTCGTAAGCCGGTGATTCCTCCTGGGCGGGCCACACGACCACATAGATCCCCGGCTCCAGCTTGCGGCCGTCCGCGGTCTTGTAGCTGTGCAGGCACAATTCCCGATCCACGAGGCTTTCCTCATCCAGGACCCTGACCATTTGGTATCTCAACATTCTTCTCCTTGTATTGCACGCCCGGGGAAAGACCGCTTGCGGGCAATGCGTGGAGCATGAATGTTGCGCCATCGGAGCGCCGGGCGCTATCGGATTGTTCCAAGATGGTGTCGGAAGAAAGCGGGCAGCGTGTAGGAAACTTCTTACACGTTGTCTGGACGCCCGCCTACTGGTCGAGCTTGTGCAAGACCACGTAGCGGGTCAGTTCGGCATTGGTTTCCATGCCCATTTTCTGCAGGATGCGCGAGCGGTAGGTGCTGATGGTCTTTACGCTCAGATGCAGCTGCTTGCCGATGTCGGTCAGGGACTGGCCTTTGCTGATGCGCAGCAGGATTTCCATTTCCCGCGCCGACAGCTGCTCGTGGGGCAGGCGCCGGGGCTGCTGCGGCGCTACTCCTGTCAGCAGGCGCTCGGCCAGCACCGGTCCGACGTATCTCCTGCCGCTGATGGCGGTGCGGATCGCCGTGCGCAGTTGTTCCGGCGAGCTGTCCTTGCCGACGAACCCGGCCGCCCCCGCCTCCAGGCTGGTCAGGGCGAACTCGTTCTCGGTGAAGTTGCTGAAGACCAGCACCGGCAGATCGGGCTTGACGCGCTTGATGCGCTTCACGCCTTCCAGGCCGTTCTGATCGGGCAGCACGATGTCGAGCAGCACCAGGTCCCATTCCTGGTCCCGCACCATGGCCAGGGCCTCGCCCATGGAGCCGGCTTCGCCGGCAATGCGCAGATCGGGCGTCTCATCCAGGAAGCGCTTCAATCCCTCGCGCACCACGGCATGGTCATCGACGATGAGGATTCTTTTCATGGCCGGTTTTCCTCAGTTCTCGAACGGCACGCGCAGCGCCACCGTCGTACCCTGGCCGGGCGTTCCCTTGATCACCAGGTGGCCGCCGAGATACTGGCTGCGCTCGTTCATGCTGAGTATGCCGTAGGAATCCTGCTTGTCCACATCCGCGCTGCCTATCCCCCGCCCGTCGTCGGCGATGGTCACGGCCAGATGGGTCTGGCTCTTGACCACATCGATGGCTACCACAGTGGCAGCGGCGTGGCGCGCCACGTTGGTCAGGGCTTCCTGGACGATGCGGAACACGGCGGTGGTGCGCTCCGGCGCCAGGCGGATGTATTCCGGCACCCGCACCTCGCAGCGCAGGCCGGTCATGCGCATGAACTCGCCGGCGTACCAGCGGATGGTCGCCGCCAGGCCCAGCGTGTCCAGCATGCGCGGCCGCAGGCTGGCGGTGATGCCGCGGGCGATATGGATGGCGTCGTCGCACAACGCCAGCACGGAATCGAGCCGCTCGCGCGCCGGATCGTCCGTTGTCAGCTTCTCGATGTACGATGCCAGGCCGAGCTTGATCATGTTGAGATTGCCGCCCAGGGAGTCGTGCACCTCGGCGGCGATTCTGCGGTTTTCCTCTTCGCGCACCGACTCCAGGTGCGCTGCCAGCCGGCGCAGGCGGTCCGAGGTTTTTTGCAATTCCGTCTCGGCCTGCTTCTGCTCGGTGATGTCGCGGCAGATGGCCCGGAAGCCCACCAGCCAGTCTCCTTCCATCACCATTTGCGCATGCTGGCCGAACCAGACCTGGCGGCCATTCTTGGCAAGGGCAGGAAACTCCAGATAGGTGTTTTCGATTCGCTCGAGAAACTGGGTGCGGTAAAACTGCGCTACGGTGTCGCGAAAATCCGGCCTCACCAGGGCCAGGCAATTCATTCCCGTGACCTCGTCCGCCTCGTATCCCAGGATGTGGCGCACGACGTCGCCGTTGACATAGGTGAAGTTGCCGCGCGCATCGGTTTCGAAGATGATGTCGCGGGCATGCTCCACCAGGTACCGGTAGCGCTGCTCGCTTTGCCGCAGCGCCTCCTCGTTGCGCTTGTGCTCGGTGATGTCGGTGATGGTGCCCAGGAATCCCCTGATCGAGCCGTCGTCCTGTAGTTCAGGCACCACGCGCACCAGGACCCAGGTAATGGTTCCGTCCGGGCGCAGGAAGCGGTGTTCGGACTCCAGGACTTCGGCTTTGTCGAGCGCCTGCTGCCAGGCGGCGAGCACGCGCTCCCGGTCGTCGGGATGGATCCTTTCCTTCCAGCCTCCCTCCATCACTTCTTTCGGCGTCATGCCGATGATCCGGCAGGCGAGCTCGTTCACGTACTTGCCGGCGCCGTGGGCGTCGGTCAGGAAGATGCCCACGGGCACCATGTCCGTGAGCGAGCGGTAGCGCTGCAGGCTGTTGTGCAGCGCCATCTCCGCCTTCTTGCGCGCGGTGACGTCGCTGACCATGGCGATGACGCCGACGATCGCGCCGTCGCAGTCGCGCTGGGGCGCGTAGCGCACCGAGACCCAGTGTTTCCGGCCCGTCTGGGCAATCTCGAAATGCACGTCCGGCGCGCTGACCACCTCGCCCTGCAGGGCTCGCTGCAGCAGCCGGTCCAGGCCGAATTTGCGGATGTCATGGAACAGCTCGGGTGCGGATCTGCCGAGCACCCGCTCGGCGGGCATGCCCGTGAGTTCTTCCATGAAGCGGTTCCACAGGACGTAGCGCAGCTCGGTATCGTAGGCGATGATGCCTATCGCCGCCCCGTCGATGATCTCCTGGGTGAGCTGCTGCGCCTGGCGCAGGGCTTCCGCAGTGCGCTTGTGCTGGAAAATTTCGGTGCTGAGGGCAGCGGCTTGGGCTTGAGCGGCGATGCGCTGCAGTTGCACCGGGATTTCCGGCTGGCCGGGAAGCGTGTAGGGGACCGCCGGTGCCTTGGTGCAGGTGGCGATATCGCACATCAGCCAGCACAGCCGGGGGCCGGCAGCGCCGGCGCTGGGGGCGACGGTGATCATCGCGGGAAACGGCGCCCGCCCCCGGGGCTGCAGGATGGCCACCCACTTTTCCCGCTGCTCCCCGTCCGGGCGCATCAGGCGCTCGGCGGTGCGCCGTATAGCCCGGTGATCGCCGACCGCCATGAATCTGGCGAAGAAGCTGCCGGCCAGGGCCTGGCACGGCACACCCAGCAGCCTTGCCGCCTCCTCGTTCGCTTCATGGATGCGGCCTTCGCCGTCGGTCACGAGGCAGGCGACGGGCGCCTCCTGGAAAAGTTTCCGGTAGTCCTGGGTGTCCATCGGGTGCCGCTTCCTCCGCCTGCCGTGCTGCACGCATTATCTTATACGCGCCGCGCGCGTGCGGGGGAGCGAAGGCCGTAGGTCGGGCTGAAGCCCGACCTACAGCAGGACGAAGCTCGGTTTCATCTTCACCGGCAGCTGGCAGCCCTTGCGCGCCCGGTGCAGGCGGTACTTCTCCAGGTCCCTGCCCTTCACTTCGCACGGCTGGGTGCGGCCGCCGCGGCCCACGCCTTCCACCAGCACCCGTTCGCCGCTGCCCACCGCCACGCCCGCCAGGGATTCGCCCTTGTCCAGGCCCATGATGATGACGCCCCGGCCGCGCGCCATGGTCTTCATCTCGTCCAGCCCAAACAGCAGCAGCCGCCCGCCCTCGGACACGGCGGCGACCGTGGCGCCCGTGATCCTGGCCGGGCGCAGCACGGTCTCGCCCTTCTCCAGGGTCATGAAGGCCTTGCCGGCCCGCTGGCGCGTCACCAGCTCGCCGAGAGTGGTGACGAAGCCGTAGCCGCCCGAGTTGGCGAACAGGTATTGGGCCTCGGGGGCGTCGGAGACGGCCGCGGCCACGCGCGCGCCGTCCTGCAGCTCGATCATGGTGGTGATGGGCACGCCGTCACCGCGGCCGCCCGGCAGGTCCGCCACGCGCACCGAATAGGCGCGGCCGTTGCTGTCCACGATCACCAGGGGCCACACGGTGCGCGATTCCGCCACCACGAAGGGAAAGTCGCCGGTCTTGTAGGTGATGCTGGTGGGGTCTATGCCGTGGCCCTGGCGCGTGCGCACCCAGCCGTTGCGCGACAGGATCACCGTCACCGGCTCGTCGGGCACCTGGATCTCCGCCGGCGCGATCTGCTGGGCCGGCTCGATCAGGGTGCGGCGGGCGTCGCCGTACTGCCGGGCGTCGCCCTCGATCTCCTTGATGACGGTCTTGGTCATTTCCTTGCGCTCCGCCAGCAGGACCTGCAGCTTGCCTTGCTCCTCCTTGAGCTCGGCCAGCTCGCGCTCGATCTTGATGCCTTCCAGGCGCGCCAGCTGGCGCAAGCGGATCTCCAGGATGTCTTCCGCCTGCACCTCGGTGAGCTTGAAGCGCTTCATCAGCTCCGGCTTGGGCTCGTCCGACTCGCGGATCACCTTGATGATCTTGTCGATGGACAGGAAGGCGATCATGCGCCCTTCCAGGATGTGGATGCGCCGCTCCACTTCGCCCAGGCGGTGGCGCGTGCGCCGCTCCACCGTGACGAAGCGGAAGTCGATCCATTCGGACAGGATCTGCTTCAGGTTCTTCTGCTGCGGCCGGCCGTCGCGCCCCAGCATGGTGAGATTCACCGGCGCCGAGGTCTCCAGGCTGGTGTTGGCCAGGAGCACGTTCATCATCTCCTGCACGTCCTGGTTCTTCGAGCGGGGCTCGAAGATGAGGCGCACCGGCTCCTTCTCGCTGGACTCGTCGCGCACCGTGTCCAGCACGGAGAGGACCAGCTGCTTCAGGTTCTTCTGCTCCTGGCTCACCTCCTTCTTGCCCTGGCGCGGCTGGGGGTTGGTGAGGGCCTCGATTTCCGCCATCACCGCGGCCGCCGACACCCCGTGGGGCAGCTCATAGACCACCACGCGCCACTGGCCCCGCGCCAGCTCCTCGATGCGCCAGCGCGCGCGCAGGCGCAGGCTGCCGCGGCCGCTGGCGTAAGCGTCGGCGATGTCCTTGGGGGAGGAGATCAGCTGGCCGCCGCCAGGGAAGTCCGGACCGGGCATGTGGGCGAGCAGGTCGGCGATCTCGGCGTCGGGTTTGCGGATGAGATGCACCGTGGCTGCCGCCACCTCCCGCAGGTTGTGGGGCGGCACTTCGGTGGCCATGCCCACGGCGATGCCGGTGGCGCCGTTGAGCAGCACGAAGGGCAGGCGCGCCGGCAGCAGGGTGGGCTCCTGGAAGGCGCCGTCGTAGTTGGGCGCGAAATCCACCGTGCCCCGCTCGATCTCGGACAGGAGCAACTCGGCGATGGGGGTGAGGCGCGCTTCCGTGTAGCGCATGGCGGCCGCGGAGTCGCCGTCGCGGGAACCGAAGTTGCCCTGGCCGTCCACCAGCGGATAGCGCAGGGTGAACTCCTGGGCCACCCGCACCAGGGCGTCATAGACGCTGGCGTCGCCGTGGGGGTGGTACTTGCCGATGACATCGCCCACCACCCGCGCCGACTTCACGTGCTTGGCGCCGGCGCGCAGGCCCATGTCCCACATGGCGTACAGGATGCGCCGCTGCACCGGCTTCTGGCCGTCCTCCACGGCGGGTAGCGCGCGGCCCTTCACCACGCTCATGGCATAGGCGAGGTAGGCGCGCTCGGCGTAGAGGTCGAGAGGCAGCTGGTCGTCAGGCAGCTCCGAGGGCGGCGGCGCCTGGGGCGGCGCCGGCGGGGCCGAGTCGTCGGCCACGGTGTCGAACAGGTCGGGAGTGTCGTTGCTCATTGTAGTGGTATTCGATGCGGAAGTAACGCGGGAGCGCTGCGCAGTTGCGCCAATGCTTCAATTGCATTCAGCGCCCTGGGATGGGAGTCATTGAGAGTCAAGCTCATGGGATCTGTCATTGGCCGGATGCGGCCAAAGCTGCCGCCAGCGCTTCCAGCTGTGCCCGCAGTGGAGGCAGTTCGCGCGACACCACCTGCCAGACCACGCCTAGGTTGATATCCATGTAACCGTGCGAGAGACGGTTCCGGGTGGTATAAATTACCGCCCACGGAATCTGCGGATTTGCTGTAGCCACGTCCGGTGCGTAGCGTGTCACGTTTCTTGCGGCTTCGCCTCAAGCATATGGGCGACATAATCTGCTGCGCGCAACGATTTGCTGCTCATAGGGGGCGTGCTTCGGCGAGCACGGAGTCCCTGAAACGCGGCGAGAGATCAAGAGGCGTTCGCACGTCGACC
>JBMOQT010000374.1:0-1563 GCA_049320945.1 Pseudomonadota bacterium | reverse complement strand
AAAACTGCAATTCACCGCCCGGCTGGTGACCATGGGCGAGATGGCCTCGACCCTGGCCCACGAGCTCAACCAGCCCCTCTCCGCCATTGCCAGCTATACCACCGGCTGCCTCAACCGCCTCGAGGCGGATGACCTGCCGCCCGAGGAACTGCGTGGCGCCCTGGAGAAAATGGCCACCCAGGCGCGGCGCGCCGGCCGCATCATCCGCCAGGTGCATGAGTTCGTGAAGAAGAGCGAACCGCGCCGCGCGCCCTGCGACATCAATGCCATCATCGAGGATACGATAGGCTTCATGGAGGCGGACGCGCGCAAGCGCCAGGTGAAGATCCGCCAGCAGCTGGCTCCCGGCCTGCCCCGGGTCCTGGCCGACCGGGTGATGCTGGAGCAGGTGCTGCTCAATCTCCTGCGTAACGGCGTGGAAGCGATGCTCGAAGTGCGCGCCGCCGAACGGCTGCTGGCCGTCAGCACCACCGTGCACGACGGGGCCGTCATGGTCAGCGTGGCCGACCGCGGCTGCGGCATCCCGGCCGAGGTGGCGGCCCATCTGTTCGAGCCCTTCTATTCCACCAAGGCCGAGGGCATGGGCATGGGTTTGAATATCTGCCGCACGATCATAGAATTCCACAAGGGGCGGATGTGGGCCGAAGGCAATCCGCCTCGCGGCACCGTGTTCCGGTTCACCCTGCCCCTGGACAACCCATGACCCACAGCAAGGCCTATATCGTCGATGACGACGAGGCGATCCGCGACGCCCTGGTCTGGCTGTTCAAGTCGCGCGGCGTGCCGGCCCAGGCCTGGGCGTCGGCCGAGACTTTCCTGGCCGACTATCGTCCCGACATGGACGGCTGCCTGATTCTCGATGTGCGCATGGACGGCATGAGCGGCATTGAACTGTTCGACCGCCTGCTCGACCGCAATTGCCGCCTGCCGGTGATCTTCCTCACCGGCCACGGCGACATCCCCTTGGCGGTGGTGGCCCTCAAGAAGGGCGCCTTTGATTTCGTGGAGAAGCCGTTCAACGACAACGAGCTGGTGGACCGGGTGCTCAAGGCCCTGGAAGTGGACCGGGCGCGCCGCAGCCAGCAGGCCAACCAGGAGTCCGTGTCCTCCCGGCTGGCGCAGCTGACGCCGCGCGAGCGGGAAGTGATGGAACGCATCCTCGCCGGCAAGTACAACAAGGTCATCGCCGACGAGCTGCAGATCGCGGTACGCACCGTGGAGGTGCACCGGGCGCGCATTTTCGAGAAAATGAGAGTGCGCTCGGCGGTCGAACTGGCCCAGCTGCTGGCCACCAAGACCTAAATCATTTCCCACTCGACCTGCCAGCCCGGCTCGCCGGCGCCACATTGATAGCCGCAGGCGACGCCGATGCCCGGCACCCACACCAGTTCCTCGCCACACCACAGCAGGGGCATGCCGTGGCGTCGCTGGGGTGGCACGCCGGCCTCCTGGAACAGATTCTTGAGGCTGCGGCGCGGCCGGCGGCAGTCCGGTTGCAGCCTCTCGCCGCCCCGGCGCGGCGCAAGGAAGACCTGCCGTCCCGCCAGCTTGCTTGCGCTGATG
>JBMOQT010000373.1:0-1566 GCA_049320945.1 Pseudomonadota bacterium | reverse complement strand
CAGATGCCCGCCTTCGGCACCACCCTGAAGGGCGAGGAGATCCGGCAACTGGCCCAGTGGATCTACACCCCGGTGACACCGGCGCCCGCCTGGACCGAAGCCGACATCCGCGCCTCGCGCATCGTGCATCACGCGCCTGGCACGCTGCCGGACCGGCCCCAGTTTCGCGCCGACCCCATGAACCTGTTCGTGGTGGTGGAGGGCGGCGACCACCACGTCAGCATCCTGGATGGGGACCGGCTGGAGCCCATCCACCGCTTCCCATCGCGCTACGCCCTGCACGGCGGGCCCAAGTTCACGCCGGACGGGCGCTACGTGTTCTTCGCCTCCCGCGACGGCTGGATCTCCAAGTTCGACATCTGGAACCTCAAGACCGTCGCCGAGGTGCGCGCCGGCATCAACACGCGCAACGCCGCCGTGTCGGGCGACGGCAAGTTCGTGGCGGTGGCCAACTACCTGCCCCACACCCTGGTGATCCTGGACGCCGACCTCAACCTGGTGAAGGTGCTGCCGGTGACCGACAGGGGGGGCAAGCGCAGCTCGCGCGTCTCCGCCGTTTATGACGCGGCGCCGCGCAAGAGCTTCGTGGCGGCGCTCAAGGATGTGCAGGAAGTGTGGGAAGTGAGCTACGACTCGCAGGCGCCCGACATTCCTGCCGGGCTGATCCACGATTTCCGCTACAAGGAAGGGGCCTTCGTTCCCGGCTTCCTCAACCCCAGGCGCACCGAACTGGACGACTACCTGGACGATTTCTTCTTCACCCAGGACTACAGCGAGCTGATCGGTGCTTCCCGCGACGGCAAGCCGGGGCAGGTGGTGCACCTGGACGTGCGACGCAAGATCGCCAGCCTGGAGCTGCCCGGCATGCCCCACCTGGGCTCGGGCATCACCTGGGACTACCAGGGCCGGCGCGTCATGGCCACGCCCAACCTGAAGGAGGGCGTGGTGAGCGTCATCGATGTCAAGACCTGGCAGCCGGTGAAGCAGATCCGGACCAACGGCCCCGGCTTCTTCATGCGCAGCCACGAGGCGAGCCGCTACGCTTTCGTGGACGCCATGATGAGCCGCGAACACAAGGACACCCTGCAGGTGATCGACAAGACCACCCTGGAGGTGGTCGCCGACCTGCGTCCGGTCCCCGGCAAGACCCTGGCCCACGTCGAGTTCACCAAGGACGGCCGATACGCCCTGGCCAGCCTGTGGGAGATGGACGGCGCCCTGATCGTGTACGACGCCCGCACCCTCGAGGAGGTGAAGCGCATCCCCATGAAGAAACCGGTGGGCAAGTACAACGTCTTCAACAAGATCACGCGCTCGGAAGGCACCAGTCACTGATCCAGGCGGCGCATTGGCACCGCTTCTTCCCGCGGCCGTTCCGGCCGCTTCGACGGCACGACGACCCTGACCTGGCGCACGCCCAGCAGTGTGTTTGCCCCCACGCCCTGAGTGCCCGACCAAGGAACCGTTTCGGCATGGCGAGCTAAAACTTTTTGATTCTAGTCCGTCATGCAAGGGACCGTTCAAAAATAATTCGAGATGTAGCTGTAATGCGGAGACCTCTGCGAT
>JBMOQT010000372.1:0-29690 GCA_049320945.1 Pseudomonadota bacterium | reverse complement strand
ATGGCTTGCAGTCCTTCGAGGACTCCAAGGAGATGAGGCCTCCCTCGGCGTATTCCATCAGGGCCGCAGACGAAAACGGTCTGCAACAAGGCCGGATATAAGACTGCAGCCGTATCCTCGTTCGCCGTACTCAAACATCGCTTGCCAAACCGGGAGGCGTCCATATAAGCATGACCATGAGCGCCGACCTCAAGACCCGCCTCGCCCGCCTGCAAGGCTCACAGCGCCCGCCGGCGCGCGACCCCGGACTTGCCGAGCTGCTCGCCCGCATCGAGCGCTTGCGCGGCCGCACCCGCAGCCGCAGCGGCCAGGCAAGCACCGAGGACCTGGCCGAGCAGCTGGGCGGCGAATGCCTGGATGCCGGCGTCATCCGCATCGAACGCCGCATCCCCCTGTGGCACCGGCTGGGCCGCGGCTCGCTTGCCGCCGCCCTGCACGCCCAGGTTCCCGAACTGCCCGCCGATCCCGCCCGCTGGCTGTTCCTCGACACGGAGACCACGGGGCTGGCCGGCGGCACCGGTACGCTGGTCTTCCTGGTGGGCCTGGGCCGCCTGCAGGGCGACGCCTTCGTCCTCACCCAGTTCCTGTGCTCCAGCTACGGCGCCGAGCGCCCCATGCTGGAGGCCCTGGCTCAGGACATCAAGGCGGGAGATCATCTGGTCAGCTTCAACGGCAAGAGTTACGACCTGCCCCTGCTCGCCGCCCGCTGCCGCCTCAACCGGGTAGCGCCACCGCTCGCCGCCCTGCCCCACCTGGACCTGCTCCATCCCCTGCGCAAGGCGCATCGCAAGAGCCTGCCCGACTGCAAGCTGAAAACCCTGGAAGAGAAGCTGCTGGGCCATCGCCGCGGCGACGACCTGCCCGGCTCCGAAGCGCCGCGGGCCTGGCAGAAGTGGCTGCATGAGCGCGACGGCGCCCTGCTGGCGCAGGTGGCGAAGCACAATCGCCAGGACATCCTGGCCATGGGCGCCCTGCTGGCGCTGCTGTCGCCCCAGGCGTCCCTGACGCCTGCCCTTCTTGCCTAGCCGGGAGAGACTCCCTCGCGGCAGATTGCACACGGCCCCGCCGTGGCCTATATACGAAACAGACCCGCCATTTGTTGCCCGGCGGTCCCGCCGCCGGGCCATCCGACAGGGGCACTCCCACGCCCCGCCTCAACCCGAGAGGAGGTCACCATGCTCAGAAACAGCCATATCACCACCATTCTTCCCGTCCGGGAAATGGACCGGGCGCGCCAGTTCTACGCAGACAAGCTGGGACTCATGCCCGAAGGGGCGCACGCCGACGGCTCCTTCATCATGCGCTGTAGCGACGGCAGCACCGTCGCCCTGATACCCAAGCCGGAAGGCACGAAGGCGGAACACACCGCCCTCAGCTTCGAGGTGAGCGATCTGGAAAACGAAATCCGGGATCTGGAGCAGCGCGGCGTGCACTTCGAGGACTATGACCTGCCTGGCCTCAAGACCATGAACCATGTGTGGACCACCGAGGACGAGAGGTGCGCCTGGTTCGCCGACACCGAGGGCAACATCCTGTGCCTCCACCAGGAGCTGCGCAAGCCGCACTAAGGCGCAGCGCCGGATGAGACGCACTCAGTCGTAGCGGATCGCGCCGGCCGGCAGCTGCGGACGCCGGCCGGCGGCGAGATCCGACAGCAGCCGGAAAAAAGCTTCCGCCGGCGGCGGGCAGCCGGGCAGGAAGTAGTCGATCCTGACCACCTCGTAGACGGGATGCACCTTGTCGAAGGGCAGCGGCAGCTCGGGATCGTTGGGGATCTGGCCGCGCTCCACGCCGACGCCGTAGTGATACACCTCCTGGAAGCAATCCCATAGATCCACGTTGTTGCGCAGCGCCGGAATACCCCCGGTGATGGCGCACGCGCCCACGGCGACGAGCACCCGGCAGTTGCGGCGGAATTCCTGCAGCACATGCACGTTCTCGGCGTTGCACACGCCGCCTTCCACCAGGCCCACGTCACAGGGGCCGCAATGCTTGATGTCGGTAAAGGGGGAGCGGTCGAACTCGACCAGTTCCACCAGTTCGAGCAGCTTTTCGTCCATGTCCAGGAAGGACATGTGGCAGCCGAAGCAGCCGGCCAGGGAGCAGGTGGCGAGTTTCAGTTTCGGCGGCGCCATGGCTAACCCTCTCCCGCAGGCGGGAGAGGGGGTGTCGTGGCGTCGACCGGTTGCAGGTCGTAGCGGCGCCGGCCGATGGGCACGGCGAAGCCCTGGCGCTTCCTGAGCAGCGCCCCCGTGGGACACACCTGGACGGCCCGGTCGCCCGCCGCCAGGTCGGTATCGGCCAGGCGACCCGAGGCGGCGTTCACGATCAGGCGCGCCCGGATGCCGCGCCCGCCCACGGCGAACACGTTCTTGCCGTCCGCGTCACGGCTGGCGCGCACGCACAGCTCGCACAGGATGCAGCGGTTGCGCTCCAGCAGCACGTCCGGGTGGGAGGCATCCACGTCGCGCAGCGGGTAGAAGTGGCTGAAATGGGGCGTGGTCATGCCCAGGTGATAGGCCACCGCCTGGAGCTGGCAGTTGCCGCTCTTCTCGCAGGAGGGGCAGATGTGGTTACCCTCGACGAACAGCATCTGCACCAGGGCCAGGCGGTCGGCGTTGAGCTCCGCAGTTTCCGACTGCACCCGCGTCCCGGCGACGGCCCGGTTGGTGCACGCCGCGCCGCGGCGCCCGTCGATATCCACGGTGCACAGCTTGCACGAGCCGTGGGGCTTGAACTCCGGGTGATGGCACAGATGGGGGATGTAGATACCCGCGGCGGCGGCCGCTTCCATGATGGTCTGGCCTTCCCGGAACGGAACTTCGCGGCCGTCAAGCTGAAAAGTCTGCGTCATGGCCTGTCCGGCGAAGGAGGAAGGACACAGGCACCCCGGTCGTCGCACTCGGCGGCGGCGACGATGTGGGCCCAGGCGTCGTCGCGGCCGGTGATGAGGCGAGCGGTCTGCAGGGCGCCGTCCAGGTCGAAGGCGGGCTCGAAGTCGAGGGCCTTGAGGCGGTGCTCGAAGGCCTCGGGGAAATCCGCCATGGCCTCGACGACGGGATTGGCCGCCGTGTGGCCCAGGCCGCAGTGGCTCATGGTCTTGAGGATGTGCATGAGCTGCTTCATGATGTCCATGTCGTAGGCCGAACCCTTGCCGGCGGCAAGCTTGTCCATGGTCTGCTTGAGCAGCGAGGTGCCCACGCGGCAGGGGGTGCAGAAGCCGCAGGATTCACGGGCGAAGAAGTGGCTGAAGTTGCGCGCCACCTCGAACATGTCCCGTTCGCGCGAAAACACCATGAAGGCGCCGGCGCTGGGCACGTCCTCGAAGGCGATGCGCCGGTCGAACTCGCGCCAGCTCACCAGGGTGCCCGAAGGCCCGCCCACCTGCACCGCTTGCGCGTCCGCGGCGCCGCAGTCGTGCAGCACCTGGCGCACCGGGACGCCGAAGGGGTACTCGTAGATGCCCGGACGCTTGCAGTCGCCGGACACCGACAGCAGCTTGGTGCCGGTGGACTGGCCGGTGCCGAGCCCGGCAAACCACTCCCCGCCCAGGAGCGCGATCCTGGCGGCGCAGGCGAAGGTCTCCACGTTATTCACCACCGTCGGCTGGCCCCGGTAGCCCTCGGTGTTGGGATAGGGCGGCCGGTTGCGCGGCTTGCCGGGCTTGCCTTCCAGGGACTCGATCAGGGCCGACTCCTCGCCGCAGATATAGGCGCCGGCGCCCAGGTGGATGGCGATGTCGAAATCGAAGCCGGCGCGGCCCATGATGCCCCGGCCCAGCAGCCCCTGAACGCGCCGGCGCGCCAGCACCGCCTCCAGGTGTTCCAGCAGGTGGCGGTATTCCCCGCGCAGGTAGAGAAAGCCCTGGCGCGCGCCGATGACGTGGGCGCACAGGGTCATGCCGTCGAACACCAGGTCGGCGTGCCGGTGCAAGAGCACCCGGTCCTTGAAAGTGCCCGGCTCCCCCTCGTCGGCATTGCACACCACGTAACGGCCGCCGCCCGGGGCCTGGCGGCACGAGGACCACTTGAGGGCGGTGCGGAAACCGGCGCCGCCCCGGCCGCGCAGATCGGCGCGCGCAAGCTGCTCCAGCACGCCCTCCGGCCCCAGCGCCAAGCCGGCGCGCAGGGCGTCGCCGGGCATGTAGCCGTCGGCCAGCAGCGGGCCCGGGTGCCGGATGTTGTCGGCCACGTCGAACAGCAGGGACGGCCACTGCGCCAGGGGCTTGCGCTGGCGGATCATCTCGGCGACAAGATCGATGCGCGCCTTGTCCAGGGACGGCACCAGATAGCCGTTGATCAGGGCTCCCGGTGCCTGGTCGGCCAGGCCGATGTCGGACGTGGTGTTGACATAGACCAGCCCGTCCTCCGACACCTTGCCCACTTCCAGCCACAGGCGCTCGCAGAAGTACTGCATGAGCTCGGCGCGGCCGTGGAAGTCATCGATGACGTTGTCGCAGAACAGCACCTCGTAGGCGCCATGGGATTCGGCGTGGAAAAAATGGTAGAAGCTCGCCGCGGCCTCGACCCGCACCCGCGGCAGGCCCAGCAGCCGGGCGAGCTCATCCACGGCGTGGACCGGGATGGTGCCGCAGCTGTCCTGGACGCAGTGCAGAATCTGCACTAGATTGTGGCAATCGCCCCCATACCGGGCGACGATGGCCGGCAGGTCGCAGGGGGGCGGGGAATCGTCCGGTCGAGGCATGGGGTGCATGATGCTCGCAATTGCGCCAGGGCGCGTAACCCGTTAAGTTACCCGCACGGGCCCCAGTTCTATTGACATTGGTCAAGGAAACCATGCCCTGGGGCGGCCCCGGGTCGGCGCCGGCAGCGAACTTATGGGCCTTGGCGCAGTCGATCGGGCATGGGGACCCGGATCGGGGGAGTGCAGTTGAACCCACGGTAAGGAACAACAGCATGGCAAGACTCACCCAAGAGCAGCTCGACCACCTGGAGCACCTGCTGGTGGAGCGCAAGAAGTTCCTGGAGGCGGACGTGCGCCGCGAAGTGGAAATGAGCGACCAGTACGCCCGCCTGTCCAGCGAGGCGCCGGACCCGGGTGACCACTCCGTCGCCACCCTGGTGACGGATCTCAACAACGCCGTGGTCGGCCGCGACATCCACGAGATGCGGGAGATCGACGCGGCGCGCGAGCGCCTGCGCGACGGCAGCTACGGATTATGCGTGGACTGCGGCGGCGACATCCCCTACGAGCGCCTGGAGGTGCAACCGGCCGCCACCCGCTGCGCCCCCTGCCAGAGCCAGCACGAGAAGACCTACGCCGACACGGGGCGCGGCACCAGCCTGTGATCAACGCTCCATCTGTACCGAGCCGCTCACCGTGATGACCACTTCGGCGCGCCCGCCCTCCAGGGGCACGGGCGCGCTTTCCATCTGCGCGCCCAGGGCTTTCGCCCGGTAGGGCACCGGCGGCACGTCCGGGCGCTCGCCTGACGAGACGCTCACTTCCCTTATGGTGTAGCGGCTGTAGCCGAAAGCCTTGGCGGCCTGGGCCGCCTTCTGGCGGAAGGCCTCGGCCGCCTGGTCGATCAGCCGCGCCTCCTCGCGGCTGCGCGCCTCGCGCGACAGCTTGAAGTGCACGCCGGCGATCTGCATCTGGGGATTGAGCCGGGCGCCCAGGGCAGCCAGCTGGCCGAAATCCCTGGACTCCAGGATCAGCTCGCCGCGGCTGCGCCAGCCGGCGATCTTGCCGTCCCGGTCGTAGCTGGGAAAGGTGGTCACGCCGCCGGTGCGCACTTCCACGCCGGCGACCGCCCTGGCCTGCCTGGCCGCCTCATCGAGCACGCGCGCCACGCCATCGGCAGCCCTGGCGGCATCGACCGCCTGGCGCTCCACGAAGACGGCCATCACCGCCGTGTCGTTGGCCACCTGGACGGACGCGCTGGCATCGAGGGACAGCACACCCGCCGGCTCCTTGTCCTGGGCCAGGGC
This sequence comes from Pseudomonadota bacterium, assembly GCA_049320945.1. Lineage (GTDB taxonomy): Bacteria > Pseudomonadota > Gammaproteobacteria > Burkholderiales > Rhodocyclaceae > DYIB01. The sequence goes on along the minus strand of JBMOQT010000372.1, from coordinate 23,739 downwards.
GGGTGCGGCCATCAGCAGGCAGCCCAGCAGGGACAGAATGGTTTTTCTCATCGGGTATTCCATACGTTGTCAAGCCGCCGCCCGGGCAAGCGCCTCCTCGCCCAGGGCCTTGAGATCCTGCTCGCTCAAGGTTTCCTTCTCCAGCAGCGCCCGGGCGCCGCGCTCCAGGATGTCGCGCCGCGCCTGGAGCAGCTTGACCGTGCGCTGGAAGGCCTTATCCACGATGTCACGCACGGCGCAGTCGATTTCCCGCGCCGTCTGCTCCGAGTACTCCTTCTCCTTGAAGCTGGGCCCCGTCTGTCCCAGGAAGGACTGGGGTTCGGTTTCATAGACCACGTGGCCGAGCTTTTCATCCATGCCGAAGCGCACGACGATGGAGCGGGCGATGGACGTGACCTTCTGCAGATCGTCGGCCGCCCCCGTGGAATAGCGGCCGAACACCAGGTACTCGGCGGCGCGCCCGCCCAGCAGCACGGCCATCTTGTTGTCCAGCTCGTCGCGCGTCATGAGGAAGCGGTCCTCCGTCGGCCGCTGGATGGTGTAGCCCAGCGCGCCGACGCCGCGCGGGATGATGGATACCTTGTGCACCGTGTCGGTTCCCGGCAGGGACATGGCCACCAGCGCATGCCCCATTTCGTGGTAGGCCACCACCTGGCGCTCGTGGGGATTGAGCACCCGGTTCTTCTTCTCCAGCCCGGCGATGATGCGCTCCACGGCAACGGTGAAATCATCCATGCCAACGGCATTGGCACCGCGGCGCGTCGCGACCAGCGCAGCCTCGTTCACCAGGTTGGCCAGATCGGCGCCGGAGAAGCCGGGCGTGAGCTCGGCGATCTTTTCCGGGTCGGCGTCCGGTGCCAGGGTGATCTTCTTCAGATGCACGCGCAGGATCTGCACCCGACCCTTCTTGTCGGGCCGGTCCACCAGCACCTGGCGGTCGAAGCGGCCGGCGCGCAGCAGTGCCGGATCGAGGATCTCGGGGCGGTTGGTGGCGGCGAGCAGGACCAGGCCCGAGCTCGGGTCGAAGCCGTCCATTTCCACCAGCAGCTGGTTGAGGGTCTGCTCCTTCTCGTCATGGCCGCCCAGGCCGAAGGCGCCGCGGGCGCGCCCCAGGGCATCCAGCTCGTCGATGAAGATGATGGCCGGCGCCTTCTGCCGCGCCTGCTCGAACAGGTCGCGCACCCGCGCGGCGCCCACGCCGACGAACATTTCCACGAACTCGGAGCCGCTGATGGAGAAGAAGGGCACGCCCGCCTCGCCCGCCACAGCGCGCGCCAGCAGGGTCTTGCCGGTGCCCGGCGGGCCGATCAGCAGCACGCCCTTGGGCACGCGTCCGCCCAGGCGGCCGTAGCGCCCGGGGTCCTTGAGAAAGCCGACCACTTCCTTCAGCTCTTCCTTGGCCTCGTCCACGCCGGCCACGTCGTCGAAGGTGACCTTGGTGTCGGTCTCCATGTAGATCTTGGCCTTGCTCTTGCCGACCGAGAGAAAGCCGCCGCCCAGCCCCTGCTTCTCCGCCATCTTGCGGATGAACCAGAACCAGATGGCGAAGAACACCACCGCCGGGACGATCCAGCCCAGGAGGTCGCGCAGGAAGGTGCTCTGGATGACGCCGGTGAACTTCACGTCGTACTGGGCCAGATCGTCGGCCAGCCTGGGATCCACCCGGGTGGTGACGAACTTGCTGCTGCCATCGGGCAGGGGCTGCTTGAGGGTGCCGTGGATGTGGTTCTCGGTGATGGCAATCTCCACCACCTGCCCCTGCTTCAGGAGCTGCTGGAACTGGCTGTAGGGAATGGCCTCCACTTCCCGCGCCTGCACCCACAGCTGTTGCAGCCACACGATCGCCAGCAGGGCGAAGAGAAAGTACCAGATGCTGACCTGAGTTTGCTTTTCCATCCTTGTTTCGCCTGGCCGGACCCCCGAGGGCGAGCGCTGGGAGTCCAAGATGTCGGAATCACTGCCCTACGTGGGGGTATCGAACCGGAAAAACAACCACCCCGGGGCACAGGTTATGCTCCGGGAGGCGGCTGGGTCAACATAGACCCACCCCGCGCCTGGGCGCAGGACCAAGGCGCAGGGCGATGCGGCTGTCGCGACTATTTCGCCTGCAGGCGGTACAGATAGTCGATCAGCGAGAGAATGCGGAAGCGGACGTAGGCGTCAGGATGTGTCGGATTTTTCCGACAAGCGGATGCCCAGCGGCCGGCGCGCTCGAAAGTATGAGAAAAAGCATAAAATGCACTCGCTCTCCCCGCTCGGGACTTCGCGGCGCCGGAGGCACATCCGACGTCTGACCAGAAAGAGTGCCGTGCCAGCAACCCCGCCACCCGTCGACGACTCCAGCGCTCCGCTCCAGGAACTGCGGCGGGTCAACCGCGCCCTGAGGATGCTCAGCACCTGCAACCAGGCCATCATCCACGCCGCCAGCGAACAGGGGCTGCTGCAGCAGGTGTGCGAACTGCTGGTCGGGCCGGGCGGCTACCTCATGGCGTGGGTGGGCTTCGCCGGGGACGACGAAGCCAGGAGCGTGCGGCCCGTGGCCCAGGTGGGCTTCGATGCCGGCTACCTGGAACAGGCCGGCATCACCTGGGCCGACGACGAGCATGGACGCGGCCCCACGGGCACCGCCATCCGCACCGGAACCACCCAGGTCAACCAGGATTTCGCCACGGATCCGCGCATGGCTCCCTGGCGCGAGGCGGCGCGCCAGCGCGGCTACCAGTCCTCGGTGGCCCTGCCCCTCGGGGACGAGACGGGCACCTTCGGCGCATTGATGATCTACGCCCGCGAGCCGGACGCCTTCGACGCGGCAGAGCTGCAGCTGCTGGAGGAACTGGCCGAAGATCTGGCCTTCGGCATCCGCACCCTGCGTTTGCGTGCCGAGCGCGAAGCCGCCGAGGCCCGGGTCAGGCGCATGAACGAAATCCTGGAAACGCGCGTGCAGGAGCGCACCGCCGAGCTGCGCGACCTGAACGAAGAACTGGAGGCCTTCGCCTATTCCGTCTCCCACGACCTGCGCGCCCCCCTGCGCGCCCTTGACGGCTTCAGCAGCGCCTTGCTGCACGAATGCGAGAGCCGGCTCAGCGGCGAGTGCCAGGACTACGTGAGAAGAATCCGCGCCAACAGCAAGCGCATGGAGCGGCTCATCGAAAGCCTGCTGCGCCTGTCTCGCGCCGGCCGCGCGGAACTGCGGTGCATCACCATCGATCTGAGCGCCATGGCGCGGGAAACCAGCGCCGAGCTTGCCGCCCAGGAGCCGGCGCGGCGCGTCGTCTGGCATATCGCCGAGGGGGTGACGGCCCCGGGCGATCCCGAGCTGCTGCGCCTGGCGGTAAGCAATCTGCTGCGCAATGCCTGGAAGTACACTTCCGAGCGCCGGGAGGCGCACATCGAGTTCGGCCGCGACAGTGATGGGGTGATCTTCGTGCGCGACAACGGCGCCGGTTTCGACATGGCCTATGCCGACCGGCTGTTCAAGCCCTTCCAGCGCCTGCATCCGGAATCCCGCTTCCCCGGCGAGGGCGTGGGACTGGCCATCGTCTGGCGCGTGATCCGCCGGCACGGCGGCCGGCTGTGGGCCGAGAGCATCCCGGACCAGGGTGCCACGTTCTATTTCACCCTGCCCGATCAGCACGGAACCTCCGGTTCGTGAAAACCGTCACTGCCGTGCAGCGTCCCGTTATGGGATGCTGGTTCCATATCCCCGTTGCCACCCATGGGAAGAACCGGCGATGCTGCTGCAATCCCTCATGCCCGACGGCGCGGCGGGCGCTGCTCCCTCCAGCCCGGAGGAGTTCGCCGCGTGGCTGCAGACCCTGGCGCCCGATGCCAAGGGTGATGCGGCGCGCGCCCTGGCGGCGCGGCTGCGCACCGAGCTGGCCGTGGGCAATCTGCGCAGCCGCCTGAAAATGCTGGACCTGGCCCTGGCAGCCGCTGACCGGCTGCTCGTCCCCATCGAGACCGAGCTGAATCATGCGGTGCTGCCCCTGCAGCCCCAGGAGCAACAACGCATGGTGGTGGTCAACGGCCTGCTGAAGATCCTCGCCGCCGGCTATGGTGACGTGATCGCCGGCATCTCCGACAAGTGGCTGGGCCTCGCCTTCCAGAAGTCCCTGCGCCTGGCGGTGCTGCGGGCCATGCAGGTGCAGTCGCGGCGGCTGGTGCTGTCCTACCGCATTTACGCCCCCGGTTCCAAGTCGGCATGGATCGATCTGCACCGTCTGTACCGCACTGCGCGCCAGGGCGGCTATGCCCGGCAGACGCCGCCCGAGGCCTCGGAAGCGCCCGAACAGGTATACCTGAAGGCCCTGCTGCTGGCGTTCGCCGAGCCCACCACGTTCGCGCCGGGCGAGCTGGAGCGCGTGCGTTTCTACGTCGAGCGCCATGCCGCCCTGGCCAGCCTGGTGGATGCGGCCAAGGCCCAGGCCGTGCCCGGCGAAGGCTGTTTTCTCGTCAGGCTCAAGGACGAGCAGGCCGGCCGGTCCCTGCGCAAGTGGTCCCAGGCGGCGGTCAAGCCCGGCGATCTCGTTCTGCGATGCGACAAGCTGCTCGCGCGCCTGCGCGCCCAGATCGACGGCCTGGCCCGGGGCGTCGCGCCCCTCAAGCTGGGCCTGCCCCTGGCGGCGCGCCGCCCCGACTACCAGGCCATGCTGCATACCCTGGCGCGCCTGTGGAGCGCACCGCCCACAAGGCGCTTCTCGCGCCAGCGCTTCAAGCCCCGGGTGGACATCGTCGTCGGCTTCGACGAGCTGTGGTCCTTCCTCGCCGGGCCCGCCTTCCGCCGCCGCTTCGACGACGGGCGGCGCGCGCGCCAGGCGGCGGCCCTGAACATCACCGAGTGGTGCATCGCCAACGAGAGCCCCGGGGGCTTCGCCCTGCAGTACATGCACGGCAACCCCAGCGCCGTGCGCGTGGGCGAGATCGTCGGCGTGCGCCCGCGCGAGCACACTGCGGTACATGTATGCCTCACCCGGCGCGTGGTGAGCAACAGTCTCAGCAACCTGGAGCTGGGCCTGCAGAAGCTGGCGCCCCGGGCGGCGCCGGCGGTGATCACCGTGCCCATGAAGGACGGCGCCGGGCGCAAGGCCACACGCCCGCTGCGCCTGATCGTGCTCACCCGGTTGCCCGCGGTGCGCAACGTGCCGGCCCTGGTGGTGTCCCCGGGCGAAGTGCAGCCGGGCATGAAGCTGCGCCTGCCCTACCGCGGCCGGCGCATCACCCTGCGCGTGGGCGAGCTTCTGGAGACCAGCCCCTCCTGCGAGATCTTCGCCATGGTGCAAGACGTCCCGGCCGCGCCCGGCTGAGGTCCCGGAACGCCCCCCGCCGATGGGCATCTAAGCTTCATCCTCGAGGAGACGGCCATGGCCTTCACCATACTACGCGTCGACTACTTCTACACCACCGTCAGGGACGAGCCGGGGGAAGCCTACCGCCTGCTGTCGACCCTGGCGCAGCTGGGCATCAATTTGCTGGCCTTCTCCGGGGTGCCGATCGGGCCGATGCACACCCATCTGACCATCTTCCCCCAGGACAGCGACAAGCTCATCACCGAGGCCGCCAGGGCCGGCCTGATCCTGGACGGGCCCCATCCGGCCCTGCTGGTCCAGGGCGACGACGAACTGGGGGCACTGGCCGAGGTGCACCTGAAGCTGCGCGACGCCAAGGTCAACGTCTATGCCTCCAGCGGCGTGGCCGATGGCCGGGGCAGCTTCGGCTACGTCATCCATGTCCGGCCTGAAGACTACAGCCGGGCGGTGGCAGCATTGGGGCTGTAGCGCCGGCGCGCCTCCCCGACGGCAGCGCACGCCCTAAGCGGCGTGCAACCGCCTGGCGATGACCTCGGCGGGGACGGCGGCACCGAATAAATTGCCCTGGACTTCGTCGCAGCCCTGCATGCGCAGGAAAGCGAGCTGTCCTTCGCTCTCCACCCCCTCGGCGATCACGCGCAGCCCCAGGCTGTGGCCCATGGACACGATGGCGGCGGTAATGGCGCGGTTATCCGCGTCCTCGGGGATATTGCGCAGGAACAACTGGTCGATCTTGAGCGCATCCACGGGCAAGTGCTTCAGATGGCTCAACGACGAATAGCCGGTGCCGAAATCGTCGATGGCCACCTGGACGCCCAGCTTGCGCAGGCGCTCCAGCACTTCGACGCTGTGCTCGACAGACTGCAGCACCGTTTCAGTCATCTCCAGTTCAATATCGCCCCCCTCTGCAGGCAAGGCGTTGTCTCGCAGCGCGGCTCTGGCGGTGTCGAAGACCCGGTCATACAGCATCTGGCGCCCGGACACGTTTATGGCAATGCGCCCGGGCCGCAGGCCTTGGTCGAGCCAGGCTCGCGCCTGGGCGCAGGCCTGGCGTATGACCCAGTCGCCAATGGCCTCGATCAGGCCGCTCTCCTCGGCGACGGCGATGAAGCGCTCGGGGGCGACCAGCCCCTGCTCGGGATGGCGCCAGCGCAGCAGCGCCTCCAGGCCGACCAGGCGGCCGCTGACCAGCTCGATCTGGGGCTGGTAGTACAGCAGGAATTCGCTGTGCGCCAGGGCGCGGCGCAGGCCGTTCTCCAGGGCCAGGCTGTCCATGGCGCGCGCCGTCAGCTCCGCCGTATAGAACTCGAAGGTGTTGCGCCCGCGCTCCTTGGCCCGGTACATGGCGGCGTCCGCCGCCCGGGCCAGGTCGGCGGCGCTGCGCGCGTCGTCGGGAAACAGGCTGATGCCGATGCTGGCGGAGGTGGCGATTTCCCGCCCGTCCAGGGCAATGGGCCGGCGCACGGCAGCGATGATCTTCTCGGCCAGGTGGGCGATATCCTCCGTGTGGGCGATCTCCTCCAGGAGGATGGTGAACTCGTCGCCGCCCAGCCGCGCCACCAGGTCTTCGGCGCGCAGACAGCCCTTCAGGCGCGCGGCCACCTCCTGCAGCAGGCGGTCGCCGGCGGCGTGGCCCAGGGTGTCGTTGATCAGCTTGAAGCGATCCAGATCGAAGAACAGCAGGGCGAGCTTGTGGCGGCGGCGGGCCGCCTTCTCCAGCGACTTCTCCAGGCTCGCGGCAAACAGCAGGCGGTTGGGCAGACCGGTCAGGGCGTCGTGGTGGGCCAGTTGCGTCAGCCGCTCCTCGGCTTCCTTGATGGCGCTGATGTCCGACAGCACGCCCACATAATGGGTGACCTGTCCCTGGCTGTTGGTCACGGCGCTGATGTTCTCCCAGGCCGGGAAGATCTCTCCGTTCTTGCGGCGGTTCCAGATCTCGCCCTGCCACTGGCCGGTTTTGTCCAGGACTGCCCACATCTGCCGGTAGAACTCCCGGTCCTGACGTCCCGAGCTCTGGAAGCTGGGGCGGCGCCCAAGGACTTCTTCTGCGCCATAACCGGTTATCCGTTCCAGCGCCTTGTTGACCGCGACGATCCGCGTCGCCGCGTCCGCGACCATGATCCCCTCGTTGGTGCTGTCGAACACGATGGCCGCCAGGCGCAAGTGCTCCTGCGCCCGCTTGCGCTCGGCGATGTCGCGCACAAAACCCTGCCAGTGCCCGTCCGGCGTGATCCTGGCGCTCACCTCCACCGGCAGGTAAGTGCCGTCCTTGCGCTTCAAGAGCCACTCGGAAACCAATATGCCGCCGGCCAGCAGTTTCTCCTTCTCCCGCCACAGCCGCCCGGCCTCATCGGGGGGAATCAGATCCAGGATGGTCTTGCCCACGATCTCTTCCGGCCCATAGCCCAGCATCCGGCTCCCGGCCGTATTGACCTCCGTGTAGCGCCCCTGGAGATCGGCGATGAAAATGCCGTCCGGAGCCTGCTCGATCAAGGCGCGGTAGCGCTCTTCGCTGCGCCGCAGGCCATCCTCGGCGGCCTTGCGGGCCAGCAGGGTGCCGACGCGCGCCAGCAGTTCTTCCTTGGAAAACGGCTTCGTCAGATAGTCCTGAACGCCCTCGCGCAGCAGGCGCACGCGCAGCGCGTCGTCGGCCTTGGCGCTCAGGATCACGATGGGAACGGCATCCAGCTCGCGGTGCCCGCGCAGGGCGCGCACCAGTTCGTCACCGCTCATTCCTGGCATCATGATGTCACTGACAATGAGATCCGGCCGCAGCGCCAGGGCCTTGCTCAACCCCTCCCGGCCATCGCCCGCCGCCGCCACCCGATAGCGGCCGGCGAGGCTGTCGCAGATGAAGCGGTTCATTTCCGGGTTGTCCTCCACCACCAGCACCAGCGGCGCAGCGGCGGCGCCGAGGCCGGGCGGTGCCGCCACCTTGGGCTCGCGTAGCTCCGCCACCGCCTGGCGCGTCTCGTCCGCGCCTGCCGCTCCTCCGAGGGGGGCATGCACGACCGCGCCCGCGGGAGCGAAGCGCGGCAGGGTCAGGACAAACAGGGCGCCGCCCTCGGGCGCTTCACCGGCCGAAATGGTTCCGCCGTGTAGAGCCACGAAATCCCTGGCGATGGCCAATCCCAGTCCCGTGCCGCCGAAGCGGCGGGACGCGCCTCCCTCCAGCTGCCGGAAGCGCTCGAACACCGCTTCCCGCTTGTCCGCGGGAATCCCGGGACCGCTGTCGGCCACCTCCAGGATCACCTGCCCCGCCTCTTCCCGCAGCGTCACGCGTACCCGGCCACCCGCAGGAGTGAACTTGAAGGCATTGGACAACAGGTTGAGCAGTACCCGCCGCAGCCTGTCCGGGTCCACCTGGGCAGGCAGCTCTTGCGGCGCCTCCAGGTGGTAGGCGATGCCCTTCTCCTGCGCCAGCACTTCGAAATTGCCGGCGACGAAGCGCACCAGGCGCGCAACATCGGTGTCGGCATACTGCAGGCCCACCTGTCCCGCTTCCAGCTTGGACAGATCGAGCAAATCGTTCACATGCCGCAGCAGCGTGCGCCCGTTGTGCAGAATCACCTCCAGGTCGCGGCGGGCGGCGGCAGGGGTGTCGGGCGCGGCGAGCATGCGCTGCGCCGGCCCCAGGATGAGCGTCAACGGCGTGCGCAGCTCATGGCTCACGTTGGCGAAGAACTGGGTTTTCAGCTCGTCGAGCTCGCGCGCCCTCTCGTAGAGCTGCGTGACCCGCCGGTTGGCCTGCCGGAGGCGTTCATGGAACACGCTGAAGAGCACGCCGATGGCGCAGAACACCAGCGCGGGAAGCACGTGTTTCGGGTCTCCCTTCAGGAGGGTGAGTTCCGGCGGAATGAAGAACCACCACACCAGCACGGTGGCGATGAGGGTGGCGCGCAACCCGGCAGCAAGGCCGCCTATCCAGGAACTGAGGAAGACCGCCGGATAGAACAGAAACCAGGCATAGGGCTGAATGACGGCCCAGAAAAGCCATTGCACCGCGGCAGCGACCAGGGGCGGCAGGGTGGCGAGGAGGGCGCGCAGGAATCTGTTGAGGTTCGAGGCTGGCATGCCACGTCCGGGAAATCTCTTCAAGGCTAAGCAGCAACAGGAGGTGCCACGTTGACAATTGTCAAGCCGGCACCAGCGGCGGCCCGTGAGCGAACCCGCCGCCATTTGCGCTTTCTCAACACATACTATTTGCCGCCCGCGGAGTACGCCATGCCCCCGATGCCATCCATTCGTCCCCTGCGCACCCTCGCTTCCCTGCTGCTTGGCCTCACCGCCACTATCGCCGTGGCGGCCGACCTGCCCCTGGAGCGGATCCGGCTGCCCGAGGGCTTCCGCATCGAACTGTTCGCCCGGGTGGACAACCCCCGGGCGATGGTCCTGGGCGGCGACCGGACCCTGTTCGTCGGCTCCATGAGCGCCGGGAAGGTGTACGCCATCCGGTTCGACGGCCAGTACCGGGCCACCGCCACCCACACCGTGGCACGCGGCCTCAACATGCCGGTGGGCGTGGCGTTCCGGGACGGCGCGCTGTACGTGTCGGCGGTGGACCGCATCCTGCGCCTGACCGGCATCGAGCGTCGCCTGGACGACCCGCCGGAGCCGGAGCTGGTCACCCGGGCCTTCCCCGGCGATCGCCACCACGGCTGGAAATTCATCGCCTTCGGTCCCGACGGCAGGCTCTACGTGCCGGTGGGCGCGCCCTGCAACATCTGCCAGCCCGACCCGGACCGTTACGCCAACATCATGCGCCTGGCGATCGACCGGGAGGGACGGGCCTCGCCCCCCGAGGTCTTCGCCCGCGGCGTGCGCAACAGCGTGGGCTTCGACTGGCATCCCCAGACCGGGGAGATGTGGTTCACCGACAACGGCCGCGACTACCTGGGCGACGATGCGCCGCCGGACGAGCTCAACCACGCTGCCCGCGCCGGGCTGCACTTCGGCTATCCGTATTGCCACGGCGGCACCATCGCCGACCCGGAGTACGGCGACCAGCGCCCCTGCAGCGCCTTCGCGCCCCCGGCCCAGAACCTCGGTCCCCACGTGGCAGCCCTGGGCATGCGCTTCTACACCGGCAGCCAGTTCCCGGCCGAGTACCGCAACCAGATCTTCATCGCCGAGCACGGCTCCTGGAACCGCTCGCGCCGGATCGGCTACCGGGTGATGCTGGTGCGCCTGCGGGAGGGCAAGGCGGTGTCCTACGAACCCTTCGCCGAGGGCTGGCTGCAGCCGGGCGACCGGGTGTGGGGCCGCCCGGCCGACGTGCTGGTGCTGCCGGACGGGTCGCTGCTGGTTTCCGACGACCACGCCGGTGCCATTTACCGCATCACCTACGGCTGGCGCTACTGAGCGTTCAGAAAATGCTTAACTACGCTCAACGCTCAGCCCTCACCCCCAGCCCCTCTCCCGCCAACCCTCTCTCCCGACCTCTCTCCCGGAGGGAGAGAGGAGGGTCGAGTCCTCCCTTCCCCCTCCGGGGGAAGGGCCGGGGATGAGGGATTGCGGGCGAGGGGAGCTTCGTGCAGGAAATGGTCGTCAACCATTTCCTGAAAACTCAATAGAAAATCGCGGCTTTCTTTGATCTAGCGCGGGTCGGGGGCGGACGCGCCGTGGTTGAATGGTTTTTTTATCGCCGTTCGCCATCATGACCCCGCGCACCATCGCCCACATCGAGAACCGCACCTACGACGAGATCCAGGTCGGCGATTCCGCCTCCCTCACCCGCACCCTCAAGCCCGAGGACATCCAGCTGTTCGCCGTCATGTCGGGCGACGTGAACCCCGCCCACGTGGACCCGGAATACGCCCGCTCCAGCGAGTTCCGGGAAGTCATCGCCCACGGCATGTGGGGCGGCGCGCTGATCTCTACGGTCCTGGGCACCCAGTTCCCCGGGCCCGGCACCATCCTGGTGGACCAGACGCTGCATTTCTCCCGTCCCGTCACCATCGGCGACACCATCACCATCACCGTGACGGCGACGCGCAAGTTCGACCACAACCACCACATCCTGTTTGACTGCGTGTGCCGCAACCAGGACGGCCTGGAAGTGATCCGCGGCACCGCCGAGGTGCTGGCGCCCACCGAGAAGATCAGGCGCCCGCGCGTGGAACTGCCGGAAGTGTCCATGGTGGACCGCACCACCCGCTACCGCCACCTGTTGTCCCTGGTGAAGGACCTGCCGCCCATCCCCACGGCCGTGGCCCATCCCTGCGACAGCCCGTCCCTGCGCGGCGCCGTCGAATCGGCCGAGGCCGGGCTGATCGTGCCCATCCTGGTGGGCCCCGCCGAGCGCATCCGCGCCGTGGCCCGGGCCGAGGGCATCGATCTCGCGCCCTACGAGATCGTGGACGCGCCCCACAGCCACGCCGCCGCCGCCATGGCCGTGGCCCTGGCGCGCTCGGGCAAGGTCGAGGCACTGATGAAGGGCAGCCTGCACACGGACGAGCTGATGAGCGAGGTGGTCGCCGCCGGCAGCGGGCTGCGCACGGAGAGGCGCATCAGCCACGTGTTCCTCATGGCGGTGGCCACCTATCCGCGCCCGCTGCTGATCACCGATGCCGCCATCAATATCGAGCCGACCCTGGAGGAGAAGGCGGACATTGTGCAGAACGCCATCGACCTGGCCCTGGCCTTGGGCATAGAGGAGCCGAAGGTGGCCATCCTGTCAGCCATCGAGACCGTCACGCCCAAGCTGCGCTCCACCATCGAGGCCGCGGCCCTGTGCAAGATGGCCGACCGGGGCCAGATCCGCGGCGGCATCCTGGACGGCCCGCTGGCCTTCGACAACGCCGTGTCGCTCATCGCCGCCAAGACCAAAGGCATACGCTCGGCGGTGGCCGGCCGCGCCGACATCCTGGTGGTGCCCGACCTGGAATCGGGCAACATGCTCGCCAAGCAATTGGAATATTTGGCCGACGCCCTGCCCGCCGGCGTGGTGCTGGGCGCGCGCGTGCCCATCGTACTCACCAGCCGCGCCGACCCGCCCGAGTCGCGCATCGCCTCGGCCGCCATCGCCGCGCTGATGGCCCACAACAAGCGCAAGGGTGTGCGGCGCTAGCCAGCCCGCTGGGGCCGTGCGAGCGCCACCACGCCCGTAGCCAGGGCGGTGCCCAGCAGAATGACGACGCCGCCGGCGATCATGTGGGCGGTGATGGGCTCCGCCAGGAAGGCCGTGCCCCACAGCATGCCGAACACCGGGATGAGGAAAGTCACGGCGATGGCGCGCGCCGGCCCCACGTGGGCGATCAGACGGAAATACAGGATGTAGGCCAGGCCTGTGCACACCACGCCCAGGGCGACGGCGGCGGCCCAGGCGGACGCCGCCACCGGCGCCGCCGGCCACAGCCAGATGGCCGCCGGCAGCAGCAGCAGCGCCGCAGCCGCCTGGCTGCCGGTGGTGATGGCCAGCGCACCCACGTCGGACAGATAGCGCTTGGTGTAATTGGCGGCGATGCCGTAGAGAGCCGTCGCCGCCAGGCTGGCCGCCACGGCTGCCGGCGTGCCCCCCACCTGCAGTGCGCCCTTGCCCCACACCAGCACCACCACGCCGGCAAAGCCGATCAGCAGGCCCGCCACGCGGCTGAAAGCGAGGCGCTCGCCCAGCCACAGGAAGGCCACCAGGCCGCCCCACAGGGGCGCCGTGGCGTTCAGGATGGAAGCGAAGCCCGCCGTCACCGACAGCAGGGCATAGGCGAACAGGCAGAAGGGCAAGGCCGAATTGAGGGCGCCGACGACGAACAGGGGTAGCAGGCGCCCGCGCATCTCGCCGGCCGCGCCGCGCCACAGCAGCACCGGCAGCAGGCACAGGGCGGCCACGGCCACCCGCACTTCGATCAGGGGCACCGGTCCGAAATGGGGCGCCGCCATGCGCATGAACAGGAAGGAGCCGCCCCACAGGGCGGCCAGCAGGATCAGATCGGCGAGGTCGCGGCTGCGCATGGCTCGCTCCGCCCGGGTTGTAGCATGACGCCGCGTTCCAGCTCCAGCAGCGCGCGCTTGCGCTCAATGCCCCCGGCATAGCCGGTGAGCGCACCGTCGCCGCCCACGGCGCGATGGCAGGGAATGAACAGGGACAGGGGATTCCTGCCCACCGCCGCGCCCACCGCCCGCGCCGCGCCCGGCGCACCCAGGCGCCGCGCCAGCTCGCCGTAGGATAGGGTAGCGCCATAGGCCACCCGCTCCAGCGCCCGCCACACGCGCCGCTGGAAGGCAGTGCCCCGGGGTGCCAGGGGCAGCGAGAAGCGCTGCCGGCGCCCGGCGAAATACTCCTCCAGCTCGCGCCGCGCCTGCGCCAGCAGCGCGCTGTCGCCGCGCCGCCAATGCTCGTCCAGCCGCGGGAAATGCTTCTGGCCGACGAAATAGGCGCCGCACAGGCCGTCGTCGCCCGCCGCCAGCAGCATGGTCCCCAGGGGCGAGCGCCATTCGCAATAGTCGATCATTCCTTCACCTCGCTCAAAGAACGCCAGAGATGGAGGGTGGCGTAGGCGCGCCACGGCCGCCATTGCTCGGCGAGATCCAGCACGCGCCGGGGCGAACGCTCGCCCAGCGCTTTCATGACGCCGTAATCGGTGTGGGGAAAGGCGTCGGGCCAGGCGAGCGCACGCATGGCGATGTATTGCGCCGTCCACTCGCCGACGGCCGGCAGCGCCCGCAGGCCGGCCAGCTGCCGCTCCACGTCCGCTCCCGGCTCCAGCGCCAGCGTACCCTCGGCCACGGCCCGCGCCAGGGCCTGGATCGCCCGCACACGCCGGCCGGTGATGCCCAGGGCGCCCAATTCGTCGGCGCCGGCCGCCGCCAGCACCTCCGGCGCGGGAAAGGCGCGCGCCACCTCGGCGAAGGGAGTCGTCACCGGCACGCCGAAACGCTCCGCCACGCGCCCCGCCAGGGTGCGCGCCGCCCGCACCGTGATCTGCTGGCCGAGCACGGCGCGCACCGCCATCTCGAAGCCGTCGAAGGCGCCGGGCACGCGCAGCCCGGGACAGGCCGCCGCCAGGGGTCCCAGGGCCGCGACCACTTCGTCCGGCCGGCAGCCCAGATCGAACAGGCGCTTCACCCGGCCCAGCAGCTGCGGCATGGCCTTGGCCAGGGAGGCGGCGACGCGCACGGCCAGAGTGGCGCGCCGGGCGTCGTGGCGCACTTCCAGCCAGCCCTGCAGCCGTTCGCCCCGGTAGCTGAGCACCACCGCCCGGCGATAGGCACCCTGGGCCACCTCCTCCACGCCGGCGATGGCGCGCCGGGCGAGGAAGTCGAGCTGCGCGTCCCAGGCATAGGGCGGCCGGTAGGCCAGTTCGAACAGGAAGTCCGGCGCCGTGGCGGCGCCCGCGCGGCGGCGCAGATCCGTGGGCTTGAGGCGATAGCGGCTCTGGAACAGGGCATTGAAACGGCGCAGGCTGCCGAAGCCCGCCGCCATGGCGACCTCGGCCACGGACAGCTCCGTGTCGGTGAGAAAACGCTTGGCCAGTAGCAGGCGCTGGGTCTGGGCGTAGGCCACGGGCGATACGCCGAACTCCTCCGCGAATACGCGGCGCAAATGGCGCGCCGTGACGCCCAGGCGCTGCGCCACGTCTTCCAGACCCGCCTCCGCCAGCATGCCGTCGTCGATCAGGCCGGCGGCCGCCTGGGCCAGCCGGCTGGCCGCATCCACGGCGGCCTGCCCCGGCGCCAGCTCCGGCCGGCAGCGCAGGCACGGGCGGAAGCCCGCCAGCTCGGCCGCCGCGGCGCTGGGGAAGAACGAGCAGTTCTCGCGCTTGGGCGGGCGCACGGTGCATACCGGCCGGCAATAGATGCCGGTGGACGACACGCCCACGAAGAAGCGCCCGTCGAAGCGGCGGTCATGGCTGCGCACGGCGCGGTAGCAGGCATCGGCATCGAGAAGCATGGCGTAATCTTAGGTGCGGGCGGCGGGCTTGTCTCGCCGTTTTCGGACATGGAAAAACCGCTTGTTGTCCGGGGGATACAAAGCGCTTTGCGGCGCCTGTTAAACTCTAGCCCATGGCTCACCATCATCATGGCCACGAGCATCCTCACGGCCACGGCCATTCCCATCCCAATACCCTGCCCTGGGCCTTCGCCGCCACTCTCGGCTTCGCCGGCGTGGAAGTGCTGGCGGGGCTGTGGGCCGGGTCGCTGGCCCTGGTGAGCGATGCCGGCCACATGCTCACCGACAGCCTGGCCCTGGGGCTGGCCGCCGCCGCCGGGCGCCTGGCGCGCCGGCCGCCCAGCGTGCGCCATTCCTTCGGCCTGCAGCGGGTGGAAGTGCTGGCCGCCCTGGCCAATGCCGGTTTCATGCTGGCCGTGGTCCTGGGCGTGGTGTGGAATGCCGTGGCGCGTCTCATCGAGCCGCAGCCGGTGCACGGCGCGACGGTGATCGGCGTGGCGGCGGTGGGTCTCGCCCTCAATATCGCCGTCGCCTGGCTGCTCGCGCGGGGCAGCCGCGATCTCAACACCCGCGCCGCGCTGCTGCACGTGATGGGCGACATGCTCGGCTCGGTGGCGGCACTGGCCGCCGGCATGGTCATCGAGCTCACCGGCTGGATGCCCATCGACCCGCTGCTGTCCCTGTTCATCTCGGCACTGATCCTGGTGTCCACCCTGCGCCTGGCGCGGGAGGCGGTGCATACGCTGCTGGAAGGCGTGCCCCAGGAATTGTCCCTGCCCGAAGTGGGACGGCGCCTGGCCGCCGTGCCGGGCGTGGTGTCGGTGCATGACCTGCACATCTGGTCCCTGTCATCGCAGCGCCCCATCCTCACCGCCCATGTGGTGCTCAAGGACCTGGGCCAATGGGACGAGCTGCTGCCGGAGATCCTTACCCTGCTGCGCCGGGAATTCCGTATCGAGCATGCCACCCTGCAGCCCGAGGCCTACACGCCCACCTTCTACGCCATCAGCGATCCCGACCATCCGCGCGGCATGGCCTGAGCGGCCTCCCAAAGCAAAACCTGGACCTACTATATGTTGTGTTTCCTATCCCTTTGAAACACTAGTGAAAATAATAACTTGTTGTTTTTGCTAAAATATTTTTTCTTGTCAACCCCTTTACTCCGGCCCCGGGCGGGAGGTATCCTTGTCGGCGACCATCAACCCTGCCTATGAGAAAAACATGAGCGCAACGACATCCACCCCGAACGAGGCCGTCCAACTCAAAGCCGATTCCCTCCCCGTCGAGCAAGAGATCGCGGGCGAGGTCCTGCTCGAGAAGTATGCCAAGGGCAACGAGTGCACCGTCGCCGACGTGCGCCGCCGCGTCGCCCGGTCCCTGGCCTCGGTGGAGGCCGAGGACAAGCGCGCCCATTGGGAGAGGCTGTTCTACGAGGCCCAGGAACAGGGCTTCGTGCCCGCCGGCCGCATCAATTCCGCCGCCGGCACCGATCTCGCCGCCACGCTCATCAACTGCTTTGTGCAGCCCGTGGGCGACTCCATTTCCGAAGTGGTGGACGGCCGCCCCGGCATCTATACCGCCCTGCAGCAGGCGGCGGAAACCATGCGCCGCGGCGGCGGCGTGGGCTATGACTTCTCTTCCATCCGCCCGGTGGGTGCGCGGGTGAAGGGCACCCAGTCGCGCGCCAGCGGCCCCGTCTCCTACATGCGCGTATTCGACCGCTCCTGCGAGACCGTGGAATCGGCCGGGGCACGGCGCGGCGCCCAGATGGGGGTGCTGCGCTGCGACCATCCGGACATCGAGGACTTCATCCACGCCAAAGACCACGGCGATCTCACCAACTTCAACATCTCCGTGGGCGTGACCGACGCCTTCATGAAGGCGGTGGAGGCCGACGGCGAGGTGGAACTGATGCACAAGGCCGAGCCGAGCGAGGACATCAAGAAGGCCGGCGCCTACCTGCGCGACGACGGCATGTGGGTGTACCGCAAGGTGCGCGCGCGCGAACTGTGGGACCAGATCATGCGGTCCACTTACGACCACGCCGAGCCGGGCATCCTGTTCCTGGACCGCATCAACCGCGACAACAATCTCTATTACTGCGAGACCATCGAGGCGACCAACCCGTGCGTCACGGCGGACACCTGGGTGATGACCGCCTCCGGCGCACGCCAGGTGCGCGACCTGCTGGGCAAGCCGTTTGTGGCCATCGTCGATGGCAAGGCCTATCCCACCGAATCGGCCGGGTTCTTCGTCACCGGCACGAAACCCGTGCTCAAACTACGTACCGCCGAAGGACATACGCTGCGCCTGACTGCCGATCACCCGGTGCTGCGGGTATCGCGCCGGACCCGGCATGTGCGGGAAACCGAATGGACCAAGGCCGGCGAGCTGAAAGCCGGCGATGAAATCGTGCTGCACGACCACCGCAGCCTTGCAGGCTGGTCCGGTGCGCATACGGAAGCCGAAGGCTATCTCATCGGCCTGCTCATAGGCGACGGCACGCTCAAGACGGACAAGGCCGTTCTCAGCGTATGGGACACGCAAGGGCGCCAGCAAGCCAATGGCAGCTTCGTGGTGTCGGCGGGCGCCGCCGGCATCATGCGCGCAGCCGAACAGGCGGCCCGCAGCCTGCCCCATCGTGCCGATTTCCGCGGCTGGCAGAAGGCCATCGACGGTCGCGGCGAGTACCGCATGGCTCTTGGGGCGGTGCGCGAGCTAGCGCTGTCGCTGGGCCTGCGGCCGGGGCAGAAGCGCCTGACGCCGGCGATCGAGCAGGCATCCTCCGACTTCTACCGTGGCATTCTGCGCGGCCTATTCGACGCTGACGGCTCTGTCCAAGGCTCCCAGGCCAAAGGCGTCAGCGTGCGCCTGACCCAGGCCGACTTGGGCAATCTGGAAACCGTCCAGCGCATGCTGCTTCGCCTGGGCATCTCTTCCGTCATCTATCGCGAGCGGCGCCCGGCGGGAACGCGCGGACTGCCCGACGGTAAAGGTGGTACGGCCGCTTATGCCACGCAGCCGCTCCATGAGCTCGTCATCAGCGGGGACAATCTGGCGCGCTTCGCCGAATACGTCGGCTTCGCCGACAGTGAGAAGGCGTCGCGCCTGGAGAACTCCCTTGGCGCTTACCGCCGGACCGTCAACCGCGAGCGCTTTGTCGCCACCATCGCCGCGCTGGAGGACGACGGCATCGAGGAAGTCTATGACGTGACGGTGTCCGATGTGCATGCCTTCGACGCCAATGGCCTTTATGTCCATAACTGCGCCGAACAGCCCCTGCCGCCCTACGGCTGCTGCTGCCTGGGCTCCATCAACCTGACGCGCTTCGTGAGGACGCCGTTCACCGACAAGGCCGAGTTCGACTTCGCCGCCTTCGGGCGTGTGATCGACGTTTCCGTGCGCATGCTGGACAACGTGCTCGACGTCACCTGCTGGCCGCTGGAGCAGCAGCACGCCGAAGCCATGGCCAAGCGCCGCGTCGGCCTGGGCTTCACCGGCCTGGGCGATGCCCTCATCATGCTGCGCCTGCGCTACGACACACCCGAGGCGCGCGCCATGGCCACCAGGATCTCCGAATACATGCGCGATCGCGCCTACCTGGCCTCGGTGGAGCTGGCCAGGGAGCGCGGCGCCTTCCCCCTGTTCAATGCCGACCTCTATCTCTCCGGCGGCAATTTCGCCTCGCGCCTGCCGGCCGAGGTGAAGGAGCAGATCCGCAAGCACGGCCTGCGCAACTCGCACCTGCTGTCCATCGCCCCCACGGGCACCATCAGCCTGGCCTTCGCCGACAACGCCTCCAACGGCATCGAGCCGCCCTTCTCGTGGACCTACATGCGCAAGAAGCGCATGGCCGACGGCACCCACAAGGAATACACGGTCGAGGATTACGCCTGGCGCTACTACAAGCACCTGGGCGGCGACGTGAACAACCTGCCGTCCTACTTCGTCACCGCCCTGGAGATCTCCGCCCAGGCCCACAAGGACATGGTGGCCGCCGTCGCCCCCTACATCGACACCAGCATCTCCAAGACGGTGAACGTGCCCGAGGACTATCCCTACGCCGACTTCGAGGACCTCTACATGACGGCGTGGAAGGCCGGCCTCAAGGGCCTGGCCACCTACCGCCCCAATCCGGTGCTGGGCGCGGTGCTGTCGGTGGAAGGCGGCGCCAAGCAGCCCCAGGACGTGCACATCTCGGAGGCCAACAAGCGCCTGTCCATCAAGACGCTGCCGGCGCCGGTCCTCTCCAGCCTGCGCTGGCCCGGCCGCCCGCGCCTGCCCGACGGCAACGCCGCTTGGACCTACATGATCGAGACGCCACACGGCGAGTTCGCCCTGTTCGTCGGCCACATCGAGCAGAACCACAAGCCCGTGCCCTTCGAGGTGTGGGTGAACGGCTCCGAGCAGCCGCGCGGCCTGGGCGCCGTGGCCAAGACCCTGTCCATGGACATGCGCGCCAACGACCGGGAATGGCTCAAGCTCAAGCTGGACACCCTGGCCAAGACCCTGGGCGACGAATCCTTCGACATGCCCTTCCCGCCCCACGGCGAGATCAAGAGGATGCCGGGGGTGATATCCGCCGTGGCCCAGGTCATCCGCTACCGCATGGATCAGCTCCACGCCTTCGACGAGAAGGGCGCGACGCCGGTGCTCGACACCATGTTCAGCCTGCAGGAGCCCAAGACCGGCACCGACGGCACCCTGTCCTGGACCGTGGATATCCAGAACCCGGCCACCGGCGAGGACTTCGTGCTGGGCCTGAAGGAGATCACCCTGCCCGACGGCGTCACCCGCCCCTACTCCGTGTGGCTGTCGGGCAACTACCCGCGCGCCATGGACGGCCTGACGCGCATCCTGTCCCTGGACATGCGCGTCATGGACCCGGCCTGGATCGGCATGAAGCTGCGCAAGCTCCTCAACTACCCCGAGCCCCTGGGCGACTTCATGGCCTTCGTGCCCGGCACCCGGCGCCAGCAGAACTGGCCCTCGACCGTGGCCTACCTGGCGCGCCTGATCATCCACCGCTACGCCATGCTCGGCATCCTGGACGAGAACGGCTATCCCACGCGCGAAATGGGCATCCTCGAAGCCCCGCGCGAGTCCGGCGCGCCCAAGGTGATGCAGGGCTCCCTGTGCAGCGAGTGCGGCAACTACACCGTCATCCGCAAGGACGGCTGCGACTTCTGCAGCGCCTGCGGGGCGGTGGGGGCTTGCGGGTGACCTAATTGACGCCCTGTGGTCGCTGCAGGGAGGAAAGAAAAGCGGCGGTAGCAAAGATGAGAAGCCCCATCGGGAAACGGATGGGGCTTCTGTATTCGAGCATGTACTCAGGCTCAGCTCAGCTAAAAGCCCGTCCGTGCGAAGGCATATATGAAGACCCGGAATCCGAAAAGAGAAAAAGAAGTGCCCGCTCAAGCGAAGCAGTTCAAGTTTCGTCGTGATGCAACGATTGGATCTGCAGACGCGGAAACGGACGAGCGCTTTCTAGGAAAATGCTTCGTCTCGACTGGCGACCTTGACGCTTTGCTTGACTGCTCCGACCCAAAGCGAATTGTCGTCGGCAGAACTGGTGCTGGGAAAAGCGCACTGCTCAAGGTCATCAAGGACAGCGAGGAAAATGTTATCGATTTACCCCCAGAAACGCTCTCCCTGAACTACGTCGCCAATTCTGATGTCATTCAATTCTTCGAAGCCGCTGGCGTAAAACTCGACATCTTCTATAGCCTGCTCTGGCGACACGTCTTTGCGGTTGAGTTGCTCAAGAAAAAGTATCACATCACGAACGAAAGCTCCAAGAGCACCTTCCTTGAGAAGATGGCTTACCTATTCAAGAGGGACAAGCACAAGGAAAGAGCTATTCGCTATCTCGAAGAATGGGGCGAGAAATTCTGGCAAGAAACGGAGTACAGGATAAAGGAGTTCACGACGAAGCTCGAATCCGAGCTGAGAGCATCAGTGGGTGAGAAGCTCCCCGGGATATCTCTGGACGCTTCTGCGGCAAATCGCCTAACCGCAGACCAAAAACAGGAGGTCATACACAAAGGACAGAGGATCGTAAATGAGGTTCAGATACGAGACCTAAATGAGGTCATCAATCTGCTCGCCGACGAGATCTTCACTGACCCCCAACATCGATACTACGTCACGATCGATAGGTTGGACGAAAACTGGGTCGAAGAGCGTCTCCGCTACAAACTGATCCGTGCGCTCATCGAAACAATAAGATCATTTCAACGGATCAGGTCAGTCAAGATAGTCGTCGCCTTGCGACTCGACCTCATTGAACGAGTGATAAAGGCCACTCGCGATGCCGGCTTTCAGGAAGAGAAGTATGAATCCCTCTATCTGCGGATTAGATGGACAAAGAACCAGTTGGAGGAACTGCTAGACAAGCGGATCGCCGTACTCGTTCGGGAGCAATACACGACGCATGCCGCCAGACTGCGAGATATCCTTCCAGATCGGATCAACTCCAAGGCAGCTGTTGATTACATATTGGATCGAACACTCCTTCGCCCGCGCGATGCGATCTTGTTCATCAACGCATGTTTGGAGAGAGCTGAGGGGAGACCCGCACTTACAGCAACGTTGATCTCAGATGCAGAGGCGGACTACTCGAGAAAGCGGCTCCGATCCCTTGCAGACGAATGGTCTGGCACCTACGTTCATCTTGGGCAGTACGCGAACCTTCTCGAAGGCAGAACTTACCCATTTAGGCTGGGCACCATCTCAAAGGAGCAACTGGATAACTGCTTACTCGAGTTGTGCGCAACCTGTTCCCCGCCGTGTCACGATCCAATCTGCCGCGCTGCAGCCGAATACATCGACGGGGCACGCTCTCCGAATAACATGTTGATAGCGCTTGCAAGAGTCTTCTACCATATTGGCCTAATTGGCATAAAACCTGACGGCGGAAGCGCGGTCAAATGGTCTCTTGATGGTGAAACTATTTCCGAAGGCCAACTGAAGCCGTCTAGCCAGATATATGTTCATCCCATGTTCTGGCGATGCTTTGGCGTGACGGATCAGAGATAGAGGCGGTTCAGTAGTGTCTGACCGAGACATAGGAAGAAAGGAGTTTGAGCGGGAGTCGCTCGACTACTTCCTAGATGCCTACGGGTACGCGAATGACATTCGACTGAAATACGGTCCGCTGGCCTCAGACTTCGTGTGCCGGACACCCACTGGCGAATTCGTTGGCATTGACATCATCAAGGAAGCGAAGCCGGCGCTGCCGCCTGACGCCCAGAGGCTGCACTTCCTCTCGGCCACACCCTTCCGTTATGCCTCACGGCCGCCCGCGGGCTCCCGGTTTCGCCAGCGAGAGGATTCCGGTGTCCTCTACGGCGCCGAAGACGTGCCTACTGCGTGCGCGGAGGCCGGCTACTGGCGCCTGCGTTTCTGGCTGGACAGCGAAGGCCTGCGGGCGCGCCCCACCTCGCTGCCCATGACGCTTTTCGAATTCCATGGCGGCGCCACGCAAGCCGCCCTTGATCTCACCAAGCCGCCCCTGGTAGCCCGACGCGAGGACTGGATCCAGCCGGACGACTACCGGGCCTCCCAAGCTCTGGCGGCCGAGGCGCGCGAGATCCCAGCCGAGCTCATACGCTACGAATCGGTACGCGACGGCCCCGACGGACGCTGCCTGGCGATCCTCGCGCCGTGGGTCTTCCGGGCCGTGCGTGAGGCCTACCAGCACAACCAGCAATGCTGGAGCCTGTTCCTGCAGCCGCCAGGCCTCACCGTGTGGCAGCGTGAACTCGACGGGACTAATTTCGAGTTCCGGTTCGGCACGTAAGCCTGGCGGCGCGACCGGTTTCGTCCCGGCTCCACGACATACCCTTCCCAGATGTGGTTGAGGCCGTCAGCCTATCTTGCGTACCCCGCCTCGCGCTGACTGCGGATCGCGAGCACGAAAACCGTATCGATCTCCGCGACGTAGCGGTACAGGGCGACATAGCCATGGAAGCGACGTCCGATTACCAGTTCGCGCTTGTCGCCTGGCACAGGTCTGCCGATCAGGGGACTATGCTCGAGGACCGCGATTGCCTGAATGATTTCCCGGACGCGAGCCGGGCCGGTTTCGACCTCGTGTTGCGCCAGGTGATCGAGGATGCGATCAAAATCCTCTGCCACCTCGGGGGCGAGTTCGAGGCGCGTCATTAACGCGCCAGTTTTTTCGCGATTGGACGCGTCGCCGCCTTGCCGGCCAGGCGATCCTCGAGGTACCGGCGCATCTCATTCCACGGAATCGTCTTGCCCGAGGCGACGATTTGCGCGTAGCGCTGCTCGGCGACTTGGTCGAAATCCGCGCGCCGCTCCTCCTGGCTCACCTTCTCGGCAACTGCCTGCAGGATGAAGCTGTGGGACGTTATGCCGGCGCGCTCGGCAGCGGCTGCAACGCGGGCCTTCAACTCGTCCGGGAGGCGAATGGTGGTGGTGGACATGGGCACTCTCCAAGGAAATGTTCATAGCGTAGCACAGAAGTGCTACATGAGCGACCGCTGGCGGGTCCAGAAGGGACCGCGGCGTCGCCCTCGC
>JBMOQT010000371.1:0-1624 GCA_049320945.1 Pseudomonadota bacterium | reverse complement strand
GGGTGGCCTGTTTGGCGGGACGCGGCGCCGAACGGATGGCAATTGACGCGTCGTTTCAGGGTGGTTATCAACCGCCCCATGACAACAGCACCGCTCACCGCCGGCCTGTATTACGCGTCGCTCTCATAGCGGCGGGGCTTTGTCATTGTTCAACCGCTGCATGGCCAGCGGTTGAATTCCGGCAGGATACCTCTGGCCTTGCGGCCTCAAGAGGTCCGACCATGCCACAAGGCGGCAAGTTCACATTGACCTGAGCCCGAAGTCTCATCCAGGCATTAGGAGAGTCCTTTCACTATTTGATCCGATCTGGGCTGGTTGGGCAACGGGGTTGGGCGCGGAGCCCTTCGACTGCTCAAGCGCCCGACCCCGTTGCATCGCGGCGACGCTGAGTGTGGCGTAAGTCTGTGGCGCCAGATTCCCCAGCGCGGAGTGTGGCCGGATCGTGTTGTAGTCATGCTGCCAGGCCGCCAGCACGACCCTGGCCTGGGCCAGCGAGGTAAACAATGTCTCGTTCAGCAGTTCATCGCGCAGCCGCCCATTGAAGCTCTCGATGAAGCCGTTCTGCTGCGGCTTGCCCGGCGCGATGTAGTGCCATTCGACCTGCCGCTCCTGGCACCAGCGCAGGATTGCCATGCTGGTCAGCTCGGTGCCGTTGTCGGAGACGCAGAGCAGTGGCGGACCGCGCCGGGCGATGATGGCATCCAGCTCGCGTGCAACCCGGCCGCCGGACAGCGAGGTATCCGCCACCAGGCAAAGGCACTCCCGACTGTAGTCGTCGACCACGCCCAGGATGCGGAAGCGCCGCCCGTCGGCCAGGGTGTCGCTGACAAAATCCAGCGACCAGCGCTGGCCGGGGCCCTGCGGCGGCGGCAGCGGCGCCCGGCAGCCCAGCGCCCGCTTGCGACCGCCCCGGCGGCGCACCTGCAGCCGCTCCTCGGTATACAGACGCCGCAGCTTCTTGTGGTTGATCCGCACGCCCTCGCGCTTGAGCAGCACATGCAGACGCCGGTAGCCGAAGCGGCGGCGTAGCCCCGCCATCTCGCGCAACCGCGCCCGCAGGGCGGCATCGTCCGGACGACGCTGCCGGTAGCGCACCGACGTCCGGTCGGCTTCGATCACACGGCACGCCCGCCGCTGGCTCACCTCATGCATCTGGCACAGATGCGCCGCGGCCTCCCGCCGGGCAGCGGGCGTCACCATTTTTTTGAGGCGACATCCTTCAGCATGGCGTTGTCCAGCATCGCCTCCGCCAGCAGCTTCTTCAGCTTGGCGTTCTCGTCCTCCAGCGCCTTCAGCCGCCGCGCCTCCGACACGTCCAGCCCGCCATACCGGGCCTTCCACTTGTAGAAGGTGGCATCCGAGATGCCGTGACGGCGGCAGACATCTGCCGTCTTCGCACCGGCCTCCTGCTCCCGCAGGATCCCGATGATCTGCTCCTCTGTGAACCTGCTCCGCTTCATCGTCCGTCTCCTCACTGGCTGACGGACTCTACCCAAAAATGGAGGAGTTTTACGGGCTCAGGTCAGCACCCCAAAACTTCGCAATAAACGATGCGCCTGCCGAGGCCCCTGTGGCGTCTACTGCGGCTAAACCCGCTAGTGGTGCGGACAATGTGGCTGCGAGT
>JBMOQT010000370.1:0-30130 GCA_049320945.1 Pseudomonadota bacterium | reverse complement strand
GGCGACGGCCTGCTTGAGCTTTGCCTCGTGGGCGGCGTGGAGGCCCGCTTCGAGCTGGCCGCGCAACTGGGCTGTCAGCGCCTCGGTAAGGGGAATGGCGTGGCCACAGTTGGGACAGTTGATCACGGTGTCGGTCATGACGGTTTCCTTTCACGAATCGGGTGCATCGAGCGCGGCGAAGCGCACGGCGTCGGACGACAGGGTGAGGCGATAGCGGCGCGGGCGCGTGCCGCCGTTGTCCACCAGATAAGGCGCCGCGGCAGTACCAAGCGTCTCGCGCAGCCGGTGCTGCAGGCGTGACAGGTGCTGCGAGAACCAGGCCTCGTCCGCGCCCTCGGCCAGGGCGTCCTCCAGGCCGTCGGGCATATGCATGAGGCCGCATGCCTCGCGCAGGTCGGCGAGATAGGCGCTTGCCCAGTCGCAATCCTTGAACTCTTTGGGCGGCGCCTGCAGGGGTTCGGAGCCCCGCTGCGTCCGGCGGGCGAGCACCGCGAGGAGTGCGAACTGGGCCGGCGGGAGCGCGACGACCCTGCCGGCTGCACGAATCCTGCGCGTGCACGGGTCCAGGGTGAGCATTGCCGGTCCGAGCGCGGCGCGGGCGGCATCGACCGCCTCCCGGAAGCTCGCCTTGCCCTCGAGCAGGGCCTTCGGCAGACCGTGGCGCAGGCTGACGAAGGGAATCTCGGCCAGGGTCACGGCCGCGCTGGCCGTATCGGCGAGCTTGCGGTCCCGCGTCTCGATGACGCGCCCATAAGGCGTCGGGTAGAAGAATTCCCAGCTCGATTCGAAGGGCTCGGAGACGAGAACGTGGGACAGCCGATCCTGGGCGCGTCCATAGAGCGACAGGGCATAGCCGAGGAAGAAGCCCATGGTCTTGCGTCCGCCGGCGATGGACACATGAAGGGCGGCCTCCGGGTCGGCGGTGAGATCCCGCACCATGCCAGTGATGAAGTCGGCGGCGAGCAGGTTGTCTTGCGGACTGCGGATGTCGTCCAGGGCGGTGCCGCTGCCATCGTTCAGCACGTGGATGTGGCCGGCATCGAAGGCGATCGGCGGCAGGCCGTAGTCGGCGCGCAGCCGGTGAAACCATCCGGGCGAGTCGGAAAGCAGCGCCAGCCGGGCGCGCTCGGCGCCTTCGGCAGTCGTGATGAGATGGATCTCGGTGGGAATGAAGCGCGGCGTTTCGCGAAGTGCGAGCGCATAAAGGGTTTCCGTCACCACCTGGGGCGACAGGCCGGTGACGGCGAGCAGAATACGGCGCGGATAGGTGTGGGGCGCGTTCACGTGGGGATCTGGGTGGATTCGATGGTGGTGCCATCTTCTCGCGGAACGGCGCGCTTCGTGGGGTACGGCAAGCTTGCCATGTGCGCGTGTCCGCCGCTGGCACGCGGGGGAGAGACAGCGAAAAGCAGCGGCGCGATACCGGCTGGCATTTGCTTCACGAGTCTGAGCCTGAAGAACCCGCCTCTTTGGGCGGCGTTGGAAACGGGTTTATCTTCTGTGCGAAACCCGATTATGCCGTATGAAGAAGGAATGGTGGTAGGCAGGGCGTCCGTCGCCCACGAGCGCGGATCGAGGACCGGGGGGTGGAGCGGCCGCGGGGGCCGCCGGAGACGAGCTTACTTGATGCGCTTCAGGTGCGGGCGGCCCGGCGGGGTCGGCTCGTCGGGAGACCCGTCGCCGGAAGGCTGCAGGTTTTCCCCTTGCGGCTCGTCGGCGGGCGTCTCGGCGGGCACCGAGGGAGGGATTTCGAAGGCCATGCCCTGGCCGTTCTCACGGGCATAGATGGCGGCGACGTTGTCCACCGGGATCGACAGGGAATGGGCCACCCCGCCGAAGCGGGCGTTGAAGGTGACCAGCTCGTTGCCCATCACCAGCTGATGGGTGGCGTCGGGGCCGATGTTGAGCACGATCTGGCCGTCACGCACGTATTGGCGCGGCACCACGGTGCGCTCGTCCACCACCACGGCGATGTAAGGCGTGAAGCCCTGGTCCATGCACCATTCATAGATGGCACGCATCAGGTAGGGCTTGGTGGACTGGGTCATGGTGAAATCCCCGGCGGCTGCGCCGCCACCCCCTTCTTCAAGGGGGTAACGGGCCTTTCAGCGGCGCATGACCTTCTCGGAGGGCGTCAGGGCGTCGATGA
Source organism: Pseudomonadota bacterium (assembly GCA_049320945.1). Lineage (GTDB taxonomy): Bacteria > Pseudomonadota > Gammaproteobacteria > Burkholderiales > Rhodocyclaceae > DYIB01. The sequence continues at coordinate 27,981 of JBMOQT010000370.1, read as the reverse complement.
AGCCCTGGCGGCTGAAGATGCGCTCGGCGTACTTCATCAGCGGCGCCGCCTGCTTGCCCAGCTCGATGCCGTAGTGGTCCAGGCGCCACAGCAGGGGCGCGATGGCCACGTCGAGCATGGAGAACTCGTCACCCAGCATGTACTTCTGCTTGGTGAAGATGGGTGCCAGCTCGGTGAGGCGGTCGCGCACATGGATGCGCGCCTTGTCGGCGGCCTTGAGGTTCTTCTCCAGGCTGTCGATGTGGGAGAACAGCTCCTGCTCGAAGGTGAACAGCAGCTGGCGCGCCCGCGCCCGCATGATGGGATCCGGCGGCATCAGCTGGGGATGCGGGAAGCGCTCGTCGATGTACTCGTTGATGATGTTCGCCTCGTACAATACCAAGTCCCGATCGACCAGCACCGGCACGCGGTTGTAGGGGTTGATTACGGCGATGTCTTCCGGCTTGTTGAACAAGTCGACGTCGATCACCTGGAAGTCCATCCCCTTTTCGTACAGAACGATGCGGCAGCGATGGCTGAACGGGCACGTGGTGCCCGAGTACAAAGTCATCATGGTGGTGGTACCCCAGGAATAGTCGGCATCGCGCACGACACGGCGTACGCGCGGTGCGGTCATATCACGATGCCCAAATAACTGCATAAACTGGCCTACGATCGATTAATGGACGTCTTTCCAATATTCGCGCTTGAGCAGATAGGCGAACACCAGCAGCACGGCGAGGAACAGCAGCACGCCGATGCCGATCTGCTTGCGCCACTCCGCCGCCGGCTCGCCCACGTACACCAGGAAGGAGACCAGGTCGGCGACGGCGCTGTTGTACTGCTCCGGCGTCATGGTGCCCTTGGTCACGAGCGTCAGCTTGTGGTCCTGCATCACCTGCTGGCCCTGCAGCTCCCACAGGGCGTGGGGCATGCCCACGTTCTCGAACACCACGTTGTTCCAGCCGGTGGGCCGGTTGGGATCGCGGTAGAAGGTGCGCAGGTAGGTGTAGAGCCAGTCGGCGCCGCTGCCGAACTCGGAGGCGCGCGAGCGGGCGATGAGGGACAGGTCGGGCGGCCAGGCGCCGAAGAACTCCTTGGCCTCGGGGCGGCGCAGGGCGATGGTCATGGGCTCGCCCACCTTTTCAGCGGTAAACATCAGGTTGTCCCTGATCTGCTGCTCGGACAGCCCCAGCTCGCGCAGACGGTTGTAGCGCATGTAGCTCAGGCCGTGGCAGTTCAGGCAGTAGTTCACGAACAGCTTGGCGCCGTTTTGCAGGGCGGCCACGTCGCGGGTCTTGTCCGGGGCGCGGTCGAGCTTGAGCTCGACGCCGGCGGCGAGCACCGTCAGCGGCGCGAACAGGACGGCAAGCAGCAGTTTCTTCATGATTTTCATCGCCTCCATCCTCACTTCGTCACCCGATCCGGCACGGGCTTGCACTTGTCTATCCTCGTGTACCAAGGCATGAGGAAGAAGAACAGGAAGTAGACGATGGTGCAGATCTGGGCCACGACGGTGCGGCCGGGCGTGGGCGCCAGCATGCCCAGATAGCCCAGGATCAGGAAGGCGACGACGAACAGCGCCAGGGCGCCCTTGTAGATCGGGCCCTTGTAGCGGATCGACTTCACCGGGCTGCGGTCCAGCCAGGGCAGAAAGAACAGGATCACCACGCCCAGGCCCATGAAGATCACGCCCCACAGCTTGGCATCCACCCAGAAGAAGTTGACGGTGTTGGCCCGCAGGATCGAGTAGAAGGGCGTGAAGTACCACACCGGGGCGATATGCGGCGGCGTCTGCAGCGGATCGGCCGGGATGAAGTTGTTGTACTCCAGGAAGTAGCCGCCGACCTCGGGGGCGAAGAACACGACCACCGAGAACACCATCAGGAATACCACCACGCCGACGATGTCCTTGACCGTGTAGTACGGGTGGAAGGGTATGCCGTCCAGGGGGATGCCGGTGTTCGGGTCCTTGTTCTTCTTGATCTCCACGCCGTCCGGGTTGTTGGAGCCCACCTCGTGCAGGGCGACGATATGGGCGAACACCAGGCCCAGCAGCACCAGGGGAATGGCGATGACGTGGAAGGAGAAGAAGCGGTTCAGGGTGGCGTCGCCGATGACGTAGTCGCCGCGGATCCAGATGGCCAGATCGTTGCCGATCACGGGAATCGCCGAGAACAGGCTGATGATCACCTGGGCGCCCCAGAAGGACATCTGGCCCCAGGGCAGCAGGTAGCCGAAGAAAGCCTCGGCCATGAGCATCAGGTAGATGAACATGCCGAAGATCCACAGCAGTTCGCGCGGCTTGCGGTAGGAACCGTAGAGCAGGCCGCGGAACATGTGCAGATACACCACCACGAAAAAGGCCGAGGCGCCGGTGGAGTGCATGTAACGGATCAGCCAGCCCCAGGGCACGTCACGCATGATGTACTCGACGCTGGCGAAGGCCACCGGCACGCCGTTGGCGTTGAGGGAGGCGTCGGGCTTGTAGTGCATCACCAGGAAGATGCCGGTGACGATCTGGATCACCAGCACCAGCAGGGCGAGGGAGCCGAAGAAGTACCAGAAGTTGAAGTTCTTCGGCGCGTAGTACTCGGAAAGATGGGCTTTCCAGGTGGCGGTCAGCGGAAAGCGCTCGTCAACCCACTGCAGCAGGGTCGTCGTCTTGTTATTGGCCATCGATTATGCTCCCTTTTTGTCCTCGCCGATGAGAATGCGCGTATCGGAGAGGTATTGATGGGGCGGCACTTCCAGGTTGTCGGGGGCGGGCTTGTTCTTGTAGACGCGGCCGGCCAGGTCGAAGGTCGAGCCGTGGCAGGGACAGAGGAAGCCGCCCGGCCAGTCGCTGGTGACGCCGGACTCGGCGCCGGTCTTGAACTTGTCCGTGGGCGAGCAGCCCAGATGGGAGCAGATGCCTACCACCACCAGGTATTCGGGCTTGATGGAGCGATATTCGTTCTTGGCGTATTCGGGCTGATTGGGCCGCTGGGACTGGGGATCGCTCACCTCGGAGTCGGTCTTCTTGAGGGAGGCCAGCATGTCCGGCGTGCGGTGGATGATCCATACCGGCTTGCCGCGCCACTCGACGCGCATCATTTCGCCGGGGGCGAGCTTGCTGACGTCGGCTTCCACCGGCGCTCCGGCCGCCTTGGCGCGCTCCGAGGGCGCCATGCTGGCGAGAAACGGCACTGCGGTGGCGACTGTCGCGACCCCCCCTACCGCGGCCGTGGCGAAAACCAGGTTTCGCCGACCGCCATCTACTTTTTGGTCACTGCTCATGGCCTCACTTCCCGAAGATGAAAATGCAAACCGTAAAACCGCAGGATTATACCGAGAAATCAAGGGGGATTAAAGCCTCACCGGCCTCCGGCTTATGGTCGCCGGGGGAGCGCCCTCAGATGGCGCCGCCTTCCCTCAACTCCTTGATCTGGCTGTCCGAATAACCGATGGCCGCAAGCACCTCGGCGGTATGCTGGCCCAGCTCCGGACCGAGCCACTCGGTGCCGCCCGGGGTGCCCGACAACTTGGGCACGACACCCGGCAGGGTGATGGCCTCACCCCCCGGCAGGACGGCCTGCTCCAGCATGCCGCGGGCAAGGAATTGGGGGTCCTGGAACATGTCGGCGACGCTGTAGATCTTGGTCGCCGGCACCTCGGCCTCGGCGCAGACGCGCAGCACCTCCTCCAGGTCCCGGCCCGCAACCCAGTCGCCGATGGCCGCGTACAGTTCGTCGGCGCGGGCTGAGCGCCCGGCGTTGTCCGCCAGTCCCGGATCCTGGGCCAGGTCGGCACGCCCCATGGCATTCATCAGGCGCTTGAAAATGGCATCGCCGTTGGCGCCGATGATGACGTGGCGGCCGTCGCGGCAGGTGTAGGTGTTGGACGGGGTGATGCCGGGCATGACGTTGCCGGTGCGTTGGCGCACGAAGCCGGCCACGGCGTATTCCGGCACCAGGCTTTCCATCATGGCGAACACCGCCTCGTACAAGGCCACGTCCACCACCTGGCCCTTGCCGCTCACCCGGTCCCGGTGATGCAGGGCCATGAGGGCGCCATTTACCGCGAACAGGGCGGCGATGGAATCGCCGATGGAGATTCCCAGCTTCACCGGCGGCCGGTCGGGGAAGCCCGTCACGTAGCGCATGCCGCCCATGGCCTCACCCACGGCGCCGAAGCCCGGCTGGTCCCGGAGGGGCCCGGTCTGCCCGAAGCCGGACAGGCGCACCATGACCAGGCGCGGATTGTCCGCCGACAGCCGGTCCCAGCCCAGGCCCAGCTTCTCCAGCACCCGGGGGCGGAAGTTCTCGATCAGGATATCGGCCTGGCGCGCCAGGCGTCGCACCACTTCCTGGCCGTCAGGATGCTTGAGATTGACCGTCACCGATTTCTTGTTGCGCGCCTGCACATACCACCACAGGGAGGTGCCCTGATGCATGTGGCGCCAGGTGCGCAGGGGATCGCCGCCCTCGGGTGACTCGATCTTGATCACTTCGGCGCCGAACTCCGCCAGCAGGCGGGCGGCGAAGGGGCCGGCGATGAGGGTGCCGAGTTCCAGGACTTTCAGTCCGGCGAGGGGTTTTGCTGCCATAGGGGGACGAGGCCGTTTGATGGTGGGCGGAGGATATACATTGGCGCTGCCGGCGGCAATGCGCGCTAGCCCAGTGCTTCGAGCAGCGCGACCGGGAAGCTCTCCAGCACCCGCGCCAGGGCCAGGGCCGGGCGTGGGCCCCGGGTGTCCGCCTCCACCGTCTCGCCGGTCAGCAGGTTGCGGTAGGCGGCCGCCGGCACTTCCACCCGGGTGTCGCCCCACACCGCTTCGCTCACGGGCGGGTGCGCCTCTTCGCCGCACAGGCGCGAGCACAGGCGCGGCACCAGGACCACCAGGGTGTGGCCGCGATGGCTGCGGCCATAGGCGCACACATGTTCGGCGCGGCTGCCGGTTGCCGCCAGCGGCAGGTAGTCGCCGTGGCGGAACAAGGCCTCGTGGCGGGCGCGCAGCGCCAGCACGGCGCGCATCAGATACAGCTTGACGGCGCCGTCCTCCGGCGCCTCGAGCAGCGCCCGCAGGGCCGCGGTGCGGCCTTCCCCCAGCTCCAGGACGGCCGACACCCGCTCCAGAAGTTGGCGGCGCAGGGCGTAGTCCACCGGGCGGCGGTTGTCCGGGTCCACCAGGTTGAAACTCCACAGCTCGGTACCCTGGTAGATGTCCGGCACGCCGGGCACCGTGAGCTTGATCAGGGTCTGGCCCAGGCTGTTGTAGCAGCCCAGGCGCGCCAGGCGCGGGATCACCGTGGCGAAGTCGGCCAGGAACAGATTGCGCTCCGAAGGCTCCAGCAGGGCACGCACGAAATCGAGCAGCGCCTGCTCGTAGTCCTGGTCGGGGGTCACCCAGCTGGTGTGCAGCTTGGCTTCGCGCACCGCCTTGAGCATGTAGGCCTCGATGCGCCCGCGCAGCTGCTCCAGGGCAGCGCCGTCGACTGCGCCCAGGGGCCAGGCGCCGATGAGCGTCTGGTACAACAGGTATTCGTCGTTGGGCGAGGGTGCGGGCACGCCGTTTACCTCGCGTTTCTTGCTGCGGTTGATGCGGCTCCAGCGCCGCAGGGCGATCTTCCAGCCGGCGGGCATCTCCGACAGGACGTCGATGCGCGCACGCAGGTCCTCGGCGCGCTTGCTGTCGTGGGTGGAAGTGGCGAGCATGGTGTGGGGCCAGTTGCGCCCCCGGTCCTGGTTGGCGCCGTGGAAGGCATTCACGGTGAAGCCGAAGGTGCGCGGATCGCCGCCCACCTCGTTGAGGGACACCAGGCGGTGGTAGCGGTAGAAGGCGGTATCTTCGATGCCCTTGGCGGTCACCGGCGCGGTGAACTGCTGCACTTTCATGGCGCAGGCCAGCACGGCGGCGCGGAACTCCTCGCTGCGGCCGCGGGCGATGTCCAGGGTAAGCACGTCGCGCACGAAATCGAACACGGTCACGTCCCCCGCCGGGCTGCGGCGCTTGGCCACCGCCACCGCCCAGTCGATGTAGCGCCGGTCCTGGTCGCTCACGCCCGCCGGCGTGACATAGGTGCGGTACACGGGGAAACAGGCGGTCACCTCGGCCAGGGCCTGGCGCAGGCTGTTCACCGTGAAGTCGCAGGTATGGCGGCTCGCCAGGGCGATGCGCGACAGCCGGTTGGCCAGCACGTTGAGCTCGGCAGCCAGGGCCGCGTTCATGATCAGCTTCTTGCACTGGTACACCAGCTCGTCGAAGCGCAGGCGCTCGCCGACGAAGCGGGCATAGATGCGCTCCAGCTTGCCTTCCGCGGCGGTGTCCACGAACAGCCCGTTCACCACGTTGGCGAAGCGGTAGCCGGTGGTGCCATGCACCGGCCAGTCCTGGGGCAGGCGCTCGTACTCGGCGAGGATTTTTTCGATCACCAGGTAGGCCGGCAGCCGCCCGGTGCCCGCCTCGTCCGTCCACCCCAGCCGCCGCTGCAGGCGGCGGAAGTATTCGCCCGGGTCGTACAGGCCGTCGGGATGGTCGATGCGCAGCGCCTCCACCTTGCCCTGGTCGATCAGCTCGAACAGGAAGCGGTGGGTGGCCTCGAACACCGCCTCGTCTTCCATGCGCAGGCCGGCGAGGTCGTTGATGTCGAAGAAGCGCCGGTAGTTGATGTCGTCGGAGGCGACGCGCCAATAGGCCAGGCGCCATGCCTGGCGCTTCACCAGCTCGTGCAGGCCGTCGAAGCTGGCCGCATCCCCCGGCGTGCCGTTGAGCTGGGCCACGTTCTCGTCGAGGAACAGGGCGATGTCGGCGCTGCGCTGGTACAGGGCGGCGAGATGGCGCTTGTGCACCTCCTTGTCGCGGCTGCGCTCGGCGATCTTGTCCGTCTCGCCGCGCGCCGGCAGGTGGCTGAAGGACGCCGCCAGGGCCTGCAGTTCGGCGATGAGGGGATGATCCTCCCCCAGGCGCCGCACCAGGCGCTCGACGTCGCAGGTGATGATGGCCGGGTACTCGCGCGGGTCGATGGGGAAGCGGTGGTCATGGTAATGGACGCTGAACTCGCCGCGGGCGGCGTCGAATCTGAGCTGCAGCTCGCCCGCTTCCAGCACGCGCCCGTAATGGTCGCCCAGCACCGGCAGCAGCACCTTGCCCTGCAACTCGTCCTTGAGCGGCTCCCAGTCGATGTCGAAGAAGCGCGCATAGGCCGAAGCCGGGCCGTTCTCCAGCACGTCCAGCCACCAGCCGTTGTCAGCGCCCATGACCCCCATGTGGTTGGGCACCACGTCCACCATCAACGCCAGGCCGCCGCGCTGCAGGCTGTCCACCAGGCGCTCGAAGTCCTCGGCGCTGCCCAGCTCCGGGTTGAGGGTGCCGTGGTCGATGATGTCGTAGCCGTGGCTGCTGCCAGGCCGCGCCTTGAGGATGGGCGACACATAGACATGGCTGATGCCCAGGGCGGCCAGATAGGGCACGATGTCCGCCGCCTGGGTGAAGGTGAACTCCCGGTTGAGCTGCAGCCGGTAAGTGGCGCGCGGCACCCGGGCCTGGCGCTCGGGATGGGCGACCGGGCGCGGCGCCGGCGCGCCGCGCTGCCACGAGCCGCGCACGGCGCGCACCGCCTCCAGGATAGCGGCGGCCCGGCCGTCGGCGGTCCATGACTCCAGCTCCCGCGGCAGCTTGCGCCGCCAGTTGGGGTAGCGCTCTTCCCCGGTGCCCGGCAGGTTGATCGGCTCGATCTGCCCCAGCAGGTCCTCGGGCTGGATCAGCAGCAGCTGGGACGGCGTGCGCGCCAGATAAATGTGCACCGCCCGCGCCAGCTCCGGCGTCATGTCGGGGCTTGCCACCGGATGCACGCTCATGCCTTCGGGCAGCAGGCCCTGGGACTCCAGGGCCACCAGCAGGTGGGCGCGGCCCTCCGAGCGGTCCACGATCTGCTGCTCGCGCACCTCCTCCGAGGGAAACAGGCCCAGCTCGGTGCGCTGGTCCAGGTCGTAGCCGCGCCAGTAGCCGCACAGGGTGGGCAGATCGTGAGTGCTGACGGACACCGCGGCCTGGCGCGGATAGGCCTCGGGCGGCCGGAACGAGCCGTGCTGGTCGCGCTCGAAATAAAACGGCCGGCAGGACAGGATGCCTACGGCCGCCAGGGCGTGGCGCACTTCGTCGGGCACCGTGCCCAGGTCCTCGCCGACCACCAGGCAGCGGTTGCGCTGGCTCTCCAGGACGACGATGCCCAGCAGGTCACGGAAGGGATAGCTCACGTAGGCGCCGTCGGCCGCCGTGCCCCCGGGGGGCACCCAGAACAGGCGCATCAGGCCCATGACGTGATCGATGCGCAGCGCCCCCGAGTGGCGCATGTTGGCGCGCAGCATGGCAATGAACGGCTCGTAGGCGGCGGCCGTGAGGCGCTCGGGCACCAGGGGCGGCAGCCCCCAGTCCTGGCCCTGCAGGTTGAGCTCGTCGGGCGGCGCGCCGAAGCTCGCGCCCAGGGCGTAGAGATGGGGATCGGACCAGCACTCGGCGCCACCCCGGTCGGCGCCCACCGCCAGGTCCTGGTACAGCCCCACGCCCAGCCCCAGTTCGAAGGAGCGGCGCCCCACCGCCGCCAGCTGCAGGTCCGCCTGCCATTGCAGATAGGCGTAGAACTCGACGCGCTCGGCCCGCTCCTGGGCGAAGCGGGCCGCCGCCGCGCCTTCCGGGTCCTGGTAGTCCTGGGGCCAGGCGGGCCAGCCCCACACCGCCGGATCCCGGGCGTGGAAATGTTCCTGCAGCGCCTCGAACAGCACGTGGCGGCGCAGGCGCTCGCCGCCCTCGGCCAGGAAGGCGCGGAAGGCGCGCGCCCGTCCCGTGTCGCGCGCCAGATGGTAGCCGCGGAAATGGCCATGGAGCCGCTCCAGCAGGGGCCGCTTGACCGCCGCCACTGCCGGGTAATCGACCAGGGGCGCCGCGCGCAGCGCCCGCAGGCGCGCCTGGAACGCCGGATCGGCCACGGCCGTGCGCACCGCCTCGCATTCAGCGAAGTCCTCCATCGCCTCCAGATCCAGGTACAGGGTGTTGACGAAGCAGCGATGGGACGGACTGTAGGGACTGGCGCGCCCCGGGTTGTGGGGGAACAGGGCGTGGAGCGGATTGACCCCCACCAGGTTGCCGCCCTGGCGCGCCGTCAGCTCGATCAGCGCCTTGAGGTCGGTGAAATCCCCCATGCCCCAATTGCGCCGCGAGGCCACGGCGTAGAGCTGGGTCGCCAGCCCCCACGCCCGCCCGTCCCCGCTCAGGGCCTCGGGCTGGTAGGCACGCTCGGGCACGCAGATGAGGCGCATGGCGCCAACGGTATCGCCCTGGACCACTTCGCAGCGGTGATAGCCGGGGGGCGGCAGCCGGGGCAGCGGCAGGGACACCCGCACATACGGCACTCCTGCCACCTCGCGCGCGTCCTCTTGGGGCAGGTGCGCCGGCACGCCTTCGCCGCGCAGGGTCTCGCCGCCCTCCAGGGTGAGCACCCAGGCGAGGCTGTGCTCGGCCAGCGCCGCCGGCACGGTGAGGGGCAGGCGCGGCGCGTCCCCCGGCCACAGCACCGCCACCTCCGGCAGAAAGCGGCGCCATGGGCGCCCTTCCGCCTCCTCCACCAGGGCGGCCAGATCCGCTCCGTCCCCGGCGGGAATGCCCATGGCATTGAGCAGGGCGCGCCTGGTGGCGGCGGAGGGCCGGTGCTGGCGGCCCCAGATGTCGTAATAGTCGAGGCCGATACCGTGCAGCACGCTCAGCCGATCGAGAAGGTCCATGTTGTTCACGTTTTGAGGAACCAGGCGACGGTCCAGGGGGGCAGGATGCCGGAAGCGAGGCGCCCTTCCAGTTCGCCGTGGGTGGCATAGAGCAGCCGCCCGGGCGGGCGCACGGGCGCGGCCACGGGGTTGGCGCCCATGTTGGCGAGCAGGGTGAGCCGGCTGCCGTCGCCCAGCAGCCAGTCCACCGCCAGTTCGGTCCCCTGCAGGCGGAACTCCGCCGCGCCTCCCTGCATGCCCGCCAGACGCGGCACGATCTCCCGGTGTCGCAGGCGCAACAGTTCTTTATAGCGGGTGAGCCAGCGGGCGTGGGGCGCGCGCCCGGCGCTGTCCCAGTCGAGCCGGGAGCGCAGGAACGTGGCCTCGTCGTTGGGGTCGGGAATGCGCCGCCTCTTCTCGGCATCGTCGAAGGCGGCGAAACGCGCGAACTCCTGGCGCCGGCCCTCGCGCACCGCCTCGGCCAGCTCGCCGGAGAAATCGCAAAAGAACAGGAAGGGCGTGGCGGCGGCGAACTCCTGGCCCATGAACAGCAGCGGCGGCTGGGGCGCCAGCAGGGTGATCGCCTCCGCCGCCTCCAGGACCTGGGCCGGAGCGAGCATGGACAGGCGTTCCCCCAGGGCGCGGTTGCCCACCTGGTCGTGGTTCTGCAGGAAGTTCACGAATGCCGCCGGCGGCAGGTGCCGGCTCGGCTGGCCCCGGGGCCGGCCTCCCCGGTAGGCCGAGGTTTCGCCCTGGTAGGCGAAGCCCTCGGCCAGGCAGCGGCCGAGATAATAGACCGGCTTGGCCCCGTAGTCGGTGTAATAGCCGTCCCGCTCTCCGGTCACCAGCACATGGACGGCGTGATGGAAGTCGTCGTTCCACTGGGCCCGGTAGCGGGGCAGCGGATCGCGCGTCAGGTAGCCGGCGTGGTTGTGGTCGTTCTCCAGCACCAGGTGCACCGGGCGCTCGTCGGCGAAGCGGGCGTGCACCGCGTCGGCCAGCTCGGCCAGGATATGGGGACGGCTGTCGTCCATGATGGCATGCACCGCGTCCAGGCGCAGGCCGTCCAGCCGAAACTCCTCCAGCCAGTAGAGCGCGTTGTGCACGACGAAGGCGCGCACCGTCTCGCAGCCCGGCCCGTCGAAATTGATGGCGGCGCCCCAGGGCGTCTCGTGGCGCGGGTTGAAGAAGTCCTCGGCGTAGATGTGCAGATAGTTGCCCTCGGGGCCGAAGTGGTTGTACACCACGTCGAGCAGCACCATCAGGCCGTGGCCGTGGGCCGCCTGGACGAAGGCCTTGAGATCGTCCGGGCTGCCGTAGGCGGCATGCGGCGCGAACGCCAGGACGCCATCATAGCCCCAGTCGCGCCTGCCGGGAAACTCGGCCACTGGCATGAGCTCGACGGCGGTGACGCCCAGGTCCGCCAGATAGCCGAGCTTGTCGGCGGCGGCGGCGAACGTCCCTTGGGGCGTGAAGGTGCCCACGTGCAATTCGTAGATCACCGCCTCCTCCCAGGGGCGGCCGCGCCAGGCGCCGTCCTGCCAGTCGAAGGACAGCGGATCCCACACCATGCTGGGGCCGTGCACGCCTTCCGGGTTGTAGCGCGAGGCCGGATCGGGCACGCGCGTCTCGCCGTCGATGCGGAAACGGTAGCGGCTGCCGGCCGCCGCCGCATCGGTGACGATCTCGTACCAGCCGCCGGGCAGCGGTGCCATGGGCAGAACGCTGCCTGCGCCCTCCTCCAGGCACAGGTCCACCTGGCGCGCATTGGGCGCCCACAGGCGGAAGCGCACGTCGCCGGCCACGGCTTCCGCGCCGAAGGGCATGCAATGGCGATGTCTCATGGCTCGGCTCCGCGCAACTCCTTCTGTTCCATCAACAGCGCCAGCGAGCGTCCTTCCAGGGGATAGCGGGCGCCGCTCGGGTAGTCGGCGCCGCGCCGCATGCCGTCCTCGTGGCTGGTGTCCAGCACCGCCGACCAGTTGCGCGCGCCGTCCAGCCGGGGCAGGACGAAGGGGATGGGTTCGTGATGGGCATTGATCAGCAACAGGAAGTTGGCGTCCTGGATGCGCCGGCCGCGCTCGTCGCGCTCGGTCAGGCCTTCGCCGGCGAAGAATACGCCCAGGCAGCGGGCGAAGTCCTGGCCCCATTGGGCATCGGTCATCTCGCTGCCGTCGGGATTGAGCCAGATGATGTCCTTCACGGCCGTGCCCTTGATGGCGCGGCCGCGGAAGAAGCTGCGGCGGCGGAACACCGGATGGCTGCGGCGCAGCCGGATGGCGCGGCGCACGAAGGCGAGAAACTTGCGGCCCTCCTCGTCCAGCTCCCAGTGCACCCAGGACAGCTCGTTGTCCTGGCAATAGGCGTTGTTGTTGCCCTGCTGGCTGCGCCCCAGCGTATCGCCGGCCAGGAGCATGGGCACGCCCTGGGAGAACAGCAGGGTGGCGATGAGATTGCGCTTCTGGCGCGCGCGCAGCGCCCGCACCTGGGGGTCGTCGGTGGGCCCTTCGACGCCACAATTCCAGGAGTTGTTGTTGTCGGAGCCGTCCCGGTTGTCCTCCAGGTTGGCTTCGTTGTGCTTCTCGTTGTAGCTCACCAGGTCCTGCAGGGTGAAGCCGTCGTGGGCCGTGACGAAGTTGATGCTGGCATAGGGCCGGCGCCCGCTGGAGGCGTAGAGGTCGCTGGAGCCGGTGATGCGGTAGGCCAGTTCGCCGATGGTGCCGCCGTCGCCCTTCCAGTAGCGGCGCACGTCGTCCCGATAGCGGTCGTTCCATTCCGCCCAGCCCACCGGAAAGTTGCCCACCTGGTAGCCGCCCTCGCCCAGGTCCCAGGGCTCGGCGATGAGCTTCACCTGGGACAGGATGGGGTCCTGGTGGATGATGTCGAAAAAGGCACCGAGCCGGTCCACCTCGTGCAGCTCGCGCGCCAGGGCCGAGGCCAGGTCGAAGCGGAAGCCGTCCACGTGCATCTCCTGCACCCAGTAGCGCAGGCTGTCCATGATGAGCTGCAGCACGCGCGGATGACGCATGTTGAGGGTGTTGCCGCAGCCGGTATAGTCCATGTAGTAGCGCGGGTCCTCGCCCAGGCGGTAGTAGGAGGCGTTGTCGATGCCGCGGAAGCACAGGGTCGGACCCAGATGATTGCCCTCGGCGGTATGGTTGTAGACCACGTCGAGGATCACCTCGATACCCGCCGAGTGCAGGGTCTTGACCATGGTCTTGAATTCCTTGATTGAACCGCTGGCGCTGTAGCGGGCGTCGGGCGCGAAGTAGCCGATGGAGTTGTAGCCCCAGTAGTTGCGCAGGCCCTTTGCCACCAGGTGGCGGTCGTCCACGAAGGTGTGCACCGGCATCAGCTCCACCGCCGTCACGCCCAGGCGCCGCAGGTGGTCTATCACCGGCTCGGTGGCCAGGGCCGAATAGGTGCCGCGCAGGGGCGGCGGCACGTCCGGGTGCAGCATGGTGAAGCCCTTGACGTGCGTCTCGTAGATCAGGGTGTCGTGCCAGGGGATGCGCAGCGGCCGGTCATCGCCCCAGGTGAAGGCGCAGTCGACCACGCGGCACTTGGGCATGCCCCCGGCGCTGTCGCGCCGGTCGAAGGACAGGTCGGCCTCGCCGTGGCCGACCCGGTAGCCGAAATGGGCGTCGCTCCAGCGCAGCTGCCCGACGATGTCCCGGGCGTAGGGGTCGAGCAGCAGCTTGTGGGGATTGAAGCGCTGGCCCTGGCCCGGATTATAGGGTCCATGGACGCGATAGCCGTAGAGCTGGCCTGGACGCAGCTCGGGACAATAGCAGTGCCATACCTGGTCGGTCTGCTCGGGCATGACGATGCGCGCGATCTCGCGCCGCCCGCGCACGTCGAACAGGCACAGCTCGACCTTCTCGGCCTGTTCCGAGAACAAGGCGAAGTTCACGCCCTCCCCGTCCCAGTTGGCGCCGAGAGGATAGGGGCGACCGGGCCAGACGCTGATGCCCGCGTTTTTCATTCTATTCCCCACCCCTCACTCCCCACTCAGATCTCCCCTTCGAAATACGAGCCCACGTCCCATTCGCGCTTGCCCTGGGGCACTACGACAATGCCGGAGGCATCGACATGGTAGCGGCTCCGGTCGGCCTGCGGGTCGTGGCCGATGACCGTGCCCGGCTGCAGCACGTTGTAGCTGTCGACGATGGCCCGGCGCAGCCGGCAGCCGCTCCTGACCGTGACATAGTCGAGGATGATGCAGTCTTCCAGCTGCGCGTCCTTCTCGATGACCACCTCGCGCCGCACCGTCGAGTTGCAGATGCGCGCGCCGTCCACCACGGTGCCGCCGCCGAACATCGCATTGGTGATGTCGCCGGACAGGATCTTGGCCACCGGACCCTGGTAGCTGCTGGAACGGATGGGCCACTGGGGATTGAAGGCGTCGAAGCGCGGTTCGCGCCCCAGCAGGTCCATGGTCGCCTCGTAGTAGGCGCGCAGCGTGCCGACGTCGCGCCAGTAGGGTGATTCCTCGTAGTCTTTGATGCCCGGCACCCGGTTGGACGAAAAGTCGTAGGCATGGACGCGCGCCCCCTCGGCGATCATGCGCGGGATGACGTCGCGGCCGAAGTCCTTCTCGCCGCGCTGCTGCGCTTCCTTGAGGGTGCGCACCAGGGCGCGGGTGCCGAACAGGTAGTTGCCCATGGAGGCATAGACGTAGCCCGGGCGTCCGGGCATCTCCCGCGGCTGCGCCGGCTTCTCCTGGAAACCGACCACGCGCCCCTGGTAATCCACTTCCATCACGCCGAAGGCCGAAGCCTCGGCTGCCGGCACCGGCAGCGCGGCGATGGTCACGTCGGCGTTGCGCTCCAGATGGAATTCCACCATCTGGGCCACGTCCATGCGATAGATGTGATCGGCGCCGAACACCGCCACCACCCCCGGCTTGTGCAGGTCGATCAGGTTGAGGTTCTGGAAGACGGCATCGGCCGTACCCTGGTACCAGTCCTGGGTCTCGCCGATCTGGGGCGGCACCACGGTGATGAAATGGCTGTAGAGCAGCGAGGAGATGGTCCATGCCTTGCGCACATGCTCGATCAGCGACTGGGAGCGGTACTGAACCAGCACGTAGATGGAGTTGATACCGGAGTTCACCAGGTTGCTCAGGGTGAAATCGACGATGCGGTAGCGCGTGCCGAAAGGCACGGCGGGCTTGGAGCGCTCCGCCGTAAGGGGACTGAGCCGGCTGCCCGCGCCGCCGGCGAGGACCATGGCGAGAATGCGAACGGTATTCATGATCTCCTCCTCATGACTGGATCAGGCGGATCAGCGCGTGCACCGGAATGGGCAGCCAGGCGGGACGGTTGTCCTGCTCGTAGCGAATTTCGTAGAGCGCCTTTTCGATGGCGAACAGATCGATCAGCCGCGCCGCATCGGTCTCATCCCGGGGATAGGCGCCGCAGCCGGCCACCGTGTCCCGGTAGGCCTCCAGGAAGGCCTTGGCCGCGGCCCGCTCCCAGGCGTTGGCGAAGGGACCCAGCACCGCCCGGTCGTTGGGACGCGTAGCGCAGAACTGGTCCAGGGCCACCGCCGCGGCATAGCTGAAGGAGCGCAGCATGCCCGCCACATCGCGCAGCGGGGAATGCTTGGCGCGCCGCTCCGCAATCGATCGGGCCGGCTCGCCCTCGAAGTCGGTGATGATGAAGTCGTCCTGGTGCACCAGCACCTGGCTCAGATGGTAGTCGCCGTGATAGCGGGTCTTCATCAGTCCGGCGATGCTCGCCGGCGCGAGCGCGGCGATGCGGTCCAGCAGCCTGCCGCGCAGCCCCAGCAGCTCGATCACCGCCTGGTGCACCGCCGGCTCTAACTTGTCCCGCTGGGCCTCCAACTGGTCCAGGGTCCTGACCGCGTCGGCCGATACCCGCTGCGTCCAGGCGTGCACGTCCTCCTCGCGCACCGGCTCCGGCGCGAAGGCCGGAGCCGACGAGCTGGCGCACAGCACCTGGTGCAGCTCCCCCGTGCGCCGGCCCAGAGTGCGCATGAGGGCGAGATAGCCCGCATGGTTGGTCGCCTCCGCCGGCGGCCCCTCGGGCGCCTGCTGGGCCAGGGCGGATTCGAACACGCGCTGCAGATAGTCGAGGGTGAAGTTCCAGCCGTTGCCCTGGTTTTCGCGGAAACCCTGCACCAGGACCAGGGTCACCACGGCACCGTCCTTGCGCACATAGTCGAGTCCGCCCGCCACCGGTGCCACGTGGGTGAAGGACGAGTCGGTCAGGAAGCGGCCCATCTCCGCTTCCGGGTTGATGCCCTCCTCCACCTTGGGGTAGGCCTTGAGGTAGAGTTGGTCGCCGAGGAACAGGCCAATGTTGCTCTGCTCCAGGGATGGGCGCTGGATCGGCGCGCCCGGATCCCGCACCAGGCCACCATAGGCGGAAGTGCGCCAGAAGCGCAGCATTCCGCCGCTGAGAGGAAATTCCCCCTGCTCGCCCATGGCCGCCACCAGGGCGCGGCAGAACACGTCATCGCCGAAGGCGCCGTAGAGCACGCCCATGTTCGCTTTCTGCCTGACCCGGGCGATGATCCAGGAACCGATCCCGTGCAGCCGCTCCTCGTCCTCGCCCCAGGCGATCGACATGGGCAGGAAGTAGGTCTGGGGCGCCAGGTCGCTGCACTCCACGTGCGCGAAGGCCAGCAGCCAACTGCCGTCGTGGGTGCGCCACTCGCCGTCCTCGACGATGTCGATGCGCTGCACGGGATGGCCCTTGGCCGCGAACCAGCGTTTGGCGGCGAGATAGGGACCCAGCACCTCCCGCTGGAGCTGGTCGCGGGTACGGCTGGCAATGGCGCGCCGCACGTCGTTGGCGGCGGTGCGCGCCTGCAGGAAAGTGCGCCAGCCTTCCAGCAACACCAGCAGGGGCAGCTCCGCCCGCGACATGGTCTCCTCGTGCCAGTAGGGCACGTCGATGTCCGTGGCCAGCTGGAACAGGTAGAAGCCATAGCCCGGCAGCGTCACCAGGTAGGGCAGCTCGCCCACGGGCGGAAAGGCGTTGCGGCCCGTCAGCTCCACCGGCACGCGCCCGCGGTAGGCGGCCAGGTCCAGCTCGACCGCCTGGGGCGAGCGGCACAGGTTGGCCACGCACAGCATCACCTCGTCGCCGTAGGCGCGGATATAGGCGAGGATCTTGCGGTTGCCGGGGCGCAGGAACTGGAGCGTGCCCCGGCCGAAGGCGCGGAAACTCTTTCTCACGCCGATGACGCGCTTGGTCCAGTTGAGCAGCGACCAGGGGTTGCGCACCTGGGCCTCGACGTTGACCGCCTCGTAGCCGTAGATCGGGTCCATCACCGGCGGCAGGTACAGGCGCTGGGGATCGCAGCGGGAAAAGCCGGCGTTGCGGTCCGGGCTCCATTGCATGGGCGTGCGCACGCCGTTGCGGTCGCCCAGGTAGATGTTGTCTCCCATGCCGATCTCGTCGCCGTAGTAGAGGATGGGCGAGCCGGGCATGGTCATGAGGATCCAGGTCACCAGCTGGATCTTGGCGCGATCGTTGTCCATCAGGGGCGCCAGGCGGCGGCGGATGCCCAGATTGAGGCGCGCCCGGGGATCGGTGGCGTACATGCGGTACATGTAGTCCCGCTCCCGGTCGGTGACCATTTCCAGGGTCAGTTCGTCGTGGTTGCGCAGGAAGATGGCCCACTGGCAGTTGTCGGGAATGTCGGGGGTCTGCTGCATGATCTCGACGATGGGATGGCGGTCCTCCTGGGCCACGGCCATGTAGATGCGCGGCATCAGCGGGAAGTGGTAGGCCATGTGGCATTCGTCGCCGTCGCCGAAGTACTCGCGCACATCCTCCGGCCACTGGTTGGCCTCGGCCAGAAACATGCGGTTGCGGTAGTGGGCGTCGAGCTGGCGCCGCATGTACTTGATCACCTCGTGGGTCTCGGGCAGGTTCTCATTGGTGGTGCCCTCCCGCTCACACAGGTAGGGAATGGCGTCCAGGCGCATGCCGTCCACCCCCAGGTCCAGCCAGAAGCGCATGACCCGCATCACCGCCTTCACCACGCGCGGACTGTTGAAGTTGAGATCCGGCTGGTGGGAGAAGAAGCGGTGCCAGTAGTAGGCCTGGGCCAGGGGGTCCCAGGCCCAGTTGGAGCTCTCCGTGTCGGTGAAGATGATGCGCGTGCCGGCGTACTTCTTGTCGCTGTCGCTCCACACGTAGTAGTCGCGCTTGACCGACCCCTTGGGTGCCCGGCGCGCCGCCTGAAACCAGGGATGCTGGTCCGAGGTGTGGTTGATGACCAGCTCGGTTATGACGCGCAACCCGCGTCGGTGCGCCTCGCGCACGAAGCTGCGGAAGTCGTGGCGCGTGCCGTACTCGGGTGCCACCTGGTGGTAGTCGGCGATGTCGTAGCCGTCGTCGCGCATGGGGGAGGGGTAGAAGGGCAATAGCCAGACGGCATTGACCCCCAGGTCCTGGATGTAGTCCAGCTTCTGGATCAGCCCGGGAAAATCGCCCACACCGTCGTTGTTGCTGTCGAAGAAGGCCTTGACCGGCACCTCGTAGATGATGGCGTCCTTGTACCACAGGGGATCGTCGGCCAGGGGAAACGCGGAGCGCACTTGAGCCATGGTCACATGAAGTAGTCGAAATCATGCTCGGTGCGCACGCGCCTGCGCAGGCGGAACACGTGGGCCGGCGCGGCGGCCGGATCCAGGCGCACGAAGTTGCGCTGGCCGTGCCACAGGTAGCGGGCTCCAGACAGCAGGTCGTGGACCTGGTAGGGTCGCTCGCTCTCGACGCCCAGCTGCTCAAGGGGCAGATCGATCCACGCCGACTGCACGTGATGGGGATCCAGATTGACCGCAGCGAGCACCACGTTGGCGCGGTCGTCCGTGTACTTGGCATAGCACACGATGGCCTCGTTGTCCGTGCTGCAGAAGACCAGGTTCCAGTCCTGCTGCAGGGCCGGGTTGTCGCGGCGGATGCGGTTCAGGCGCGCCAGGTAGTCGCGCAGGGAATCGGGCCGGTTCAGGTCCCAGTGGCGCACCTGGTACTTCTCCGAGTCCAGGTACTCCTCGCTACCCGGCTCCCGCGGCATGTGCTCCAGCAGTTCGAAGGCCGGCCCGTAGATGCCGTAGTTGGCGCCCAGGGTCGCCGCCAGGGCGGCGCGCGCCATGAAGGCGCCGCGGCCGCCGTATTGCAGGTACTCGGTGAGAATGTCGGGCGTGTTGGGCCACAGGTTGGGGCGGAAGTACTCACGTACCTCGCCGCGCGTCAGTTCGGTGAAATAGCTCTCGATCTCCGGGCGCGTGTTGCGCCAGGGGAAGTAGTTGTAGGACTGGGTGAAGCCCAGCTTGGCCAGGCGGTACATGACCTTGGGCCGGGTGAACGCCTCCGACAGGAAGATCACCTGGGGGTGGCGCACACGGATCTTGGCGATGGCCCATTGCCAGAAGGCGAAGGGCTTGGTGTGGGGGTTGTCCACGCGGAAGATGTGCACCCCCTGCCCGATCCAGAACTCCATCACCGATTCCAGTTCATCCCACAACTCGCGCCACTGCTCGCACTCGAAGTCGAAGGGATAGACGTCCTGGTACTTCTTGGGCGGATTCTCGGCGTACTGGATGCTGCCGTCGGGCCGGTGGCGGAACCACTGGGGATGGGCCTTCACGTAGGGGTGGTCGGGCGAGCACTGGTAGGCGATGTCCAGTGCCACCTCCAGGCCCAGGCTGTGGGCCTTGGCGACGAAACGGTGGAAGTCCTCCAGGGTGCCCAGTTGGGGATGCAGCGCCTTGTGGCCGCCCTCCTCGGCGCCGATGGCCCACGGGCTGCCGGGATCCTCGGGCGCCGCCGTGAGCGCATTGTTGCGGCCCTTGCGGAAGGTCCTGCCGATGGGATGGATGGGCGGCAGATAAAGCACGTCGAAGCCCATCGCCGCCACGTAGGGCAGCCGCGCCTCGGCCGTGGCGAGAGTGCCGTGGGCCTGCCCGGCATCGACGCAGGAGCGCGGGAACATCTCGTACCAGGCGGAGAAGCGCGCCCGCTCCCGGTCCACCCACAGGGGCAGTTCCCGGTCGTAATCGGTGGCGAAGCGGCGGTCGGGATGGCGCGCCATCAGCTGCGCAAGCTCCTCCTCCAGCCCCAGGGCCTTGCCGCCCGCCGCCTGCCGGCTGGCGCGCAGCCGCGCCGCGTAGTCCTCGAGACGCTGCCGGTCGCCGCCCTCGGCCCGCTGCGCTGCCGCCTGCACCAGGCCGGCGCCCACCTGCAGTGCCACCAGGATGTCGGCGGCGTCGGTGCGCCGCGACAGGTCGTAGCGCCAGGACAGGAAGGCGTCCACCCAGGCCGTCACGGTATAGCGGTATTCGCCCAGGCGCTCGGCCACGAAGCTGCCGCGCCAGCGGTCGTTGCCCAGGGGCGTCATGGGCGACTCGCGCCATTGCTCCTCGCCCGGCGCCCGATGGCGCAGCAGGCAGGCGACCCGGTCGTGGCCGTCGGCGAACACGTCGGCCTCCACCACCACCATGTCGCCCACCACCCGCTTGACGGCGAAGCGGCCGCCGTCGATCTCGGGCGTCACGCCCTCGATCACCGCGCGGCAGCGTCCGTCTCCTGGCATGTTCACGTCCATCGCCGCTCCCAGATGTCGTAGGTCGGGCTGAAACCTGACCCACCCCCGACCGACCCAGACCTACGCCGGCCGGAAAAACAACACCGCCAGGGGCGGTAACGTCAGGCTGAGGGAGTAGTAGCGCCCATGGGCCCCCACCGGCGCCGCCTCGACGCCGCCGTGGTTGCCCATGCCGCCGCCGCCGTACCACTGGCTGTCGCTGTTCAGGCATTCGCGCCACCAGCCGCCGCGCGGCACGCCGACCAGGTAGTTGTGGCGTGCCACCGGCGTGAAATTGCATACCGCCAGAACCAGCTCATTGGCATCACGGCCCTTGCGCAGGAAGCTCAGCACCGACTCTTCCCAGTCGTTGCAGTCCACCCACTCGAAGCCGGCGGCGGAGAAATCCTCCTGCCACAGGGCCGGTGTGCTGCGGTAAAAGCCGTTGAGGTCCTTCAGCCAGCGTTGCACGCCGGCGTGCAGCGGGTACTGCAGCACGTGCCACTCCAGGCTCTCGTCGTGCTGCCACTCGCGGCGCTGGCCGAACTCGCCGCCCATGAACAGCAGCTTCTTGCCCGGATGGCCCCACATGTAGCCCAACAGCAGGCGCAGATTGGCAAACTGCTGGCCCTCGTCCCCGGGCATGCGCCCGAGCAGAGTGCCCTTGCCATGCACTACCTCGTCGTGGGACAAGGGCAGCATGAAGTTCTCGCTGAAGGCGTACCAGATGCTGAAGGTGAGCTGGTTGTGGTGGTGCTTGCGGTAGATGGGATCCTTCGAGAAGTAGCTCAGGGTATCGTGCATCCAGCCCATGTTCCATTTCATGCCGAAACCCAGGCCGCCGGCGTAGGCCGGGCGCGACACCATGGGCCAGGCGGTGGACTCCTCGGCCACCATCTGGATATCCGGGTGAGCGCGGTAGGCGGACTCGTTCAGGCTGCGCAGGAAATGGATGGCGGCGATGTTCTCCTTGCCGCCGTACTCGTTGGGGATCCATTCGCCCGCCTGACGGCCGTAATCCAGGTAGAGCATGGAAGCCACGGCATCCACGCGCAAGCCGTCCACGTGGTAGCGGTCCAGCCAGAACATGGCGCTGGAGAGCAGGAAGGAACGCACCTCGTGGCGGCCGTAATTGAAGATATAGCTGTTCCACTCGGGGTGGTAGCCCTGCTTGGGATCGGCATGCTCGAACAGATAGGTGCCGTCGAAGTACGCCAGGCCATGCTCGTCGCTGGGGAAATGGGACGGCACCCAGTCGAGGATGACGCCTATGCCCTCCTGGTGCAGGCGATCCACCAGGTACATGAAGTCCTGGGGCGTGCCATAGCGCGCCGTGGGCGCGAAATAGCCCGTCGTCTGGTAGCCCCAGGAGCCGAAGAAGGGATGCTCGGTCACGGGCAGCAATTCGACATGGGTGAACCCCATGTCCTTGACATAGCCGGGCAACTGCTCCGCCAGCTCCCGATAGGTCAAGGGGCGGTTGTCTTCCTCGGGCACGCGGCGCCAGGAACCGAGATGCACCTCGTACACGGCGAAGGGCGCGTCCAGCCCGTTCGCCATGCGCCGCCGGCGCATCCACTCGTCGTCGTGCCACTGGTAGTCGAGGTGCCACAGGCGCGACGCGGTCTTGGGCGGCGCTTCCCAGAGGAAGGCGAAGGGATCGCCCTTGTCCACCAAATAACCGTGAAAACGGGAAAAGATGCGGTACTTGTAATTCATCCCCGGTTCAACGCCCGGAATGAAGCCTTCCCAGATGCCGGAGCCGTCGCTGCGCGCCGCCAGCACATGGCGCTCCGGATTCCAGTCGTTGAAGTCGCCGATCACCGCCACCCGTTCGGCGTTAGGCGCCCACACCGCGAAATGGGCACCCTGCCTACCCTGGCACTCGCCCAGGTGGGCGCCCAGCTTCTCGTACAAGCGGCTGTGGCTGCCCTCCCGGAACAGGTAGACGTCGTGCGCGGTTATCGGGCTCGCGTCATGAATGACTTCGCCGACGAGTTCCATGATCGCCCATCTCCGCTATGTTGGTTTTCGGGAAGAAAGCCTCGCCGCCTTCGCCCACGGGCAGAATGTGCAGGGGCGGCGCCTCGCCGCGCTTGTCCCGCCCCGGGTAGAGGGTGACATGAGGATAGGGAATCTCGATGCCGTTCTCGTCGAACACCTTCTTCAACCGCTTGTAGAATTCGCGCCGCACGTTCCACTGCTCGATGGGCAACACCTTGAAGCGGCAGCGCACCACCACGCCCGAGTCGGCCCAGCGCTCGACTCCGGCCAGTTCCAGGTCCTCCAGGATGCGCACGCGCCACTCGGGGTCCTCGCGCATGGCGGCCGCGGTGCGGCGGATCAGGTCGTACACCTGGTCCAGGTCTTCCCGGTAGGCAACGCTGACGTCGATGACCGAGTAGGCGAAGGTGCGCGTCATGTTGGTGACGGTGGTGATGCTGCCGTTGGGCACATAATGCACGTTGCCGTCGTAGTCGCGCAATCGTACGTAACGCAACGTCATTTCCTCCACCAGGCCGGCCTTGCCGCCCAGTTCGGCCACGTCGCCTTCGCGCACCTGGTTCTCCAGCACGAGAAAGAAGCCGTTGAAGTAGTCCTTGATCAGGCTCTGGGCGCCGAAGCCCACGGCGATGCCCACCACCCCGGCAGCGCCCAGGATGGGCGCGATGGCGATGCCCAGGGCGTCGAGGATCAGCAGGCCGCCCACCACCAGGATGACCACGTTGGCGATGTAACGGAACACCCTGGTGAGGGTCTGCACGCGCTTGAGATCCTCGGGCCCGTCGTGCTTGCGCGACAGGAATGCGCCGAACAGGCGGATCAGGCGGCGCGACAGCGCCAGCGCGATGGCCGCAAGAACGAGCACCAGCAGGATGTGGGCAAAGGTCTTGGCAAGCTCTACCAGGTAGCGCGTCTCGACGGCGTCAACATTCATCCATGCTTCCATGGGCATCGGCTTCCGTGATTTGCTGCAGACGCAAGCAACCCGCGCCCCGCTCCGGCCGGCGCGGGGCGCACCTCTAAACCGACCGCTCGCCGCGCCGACAGTTCCGCAATCTTTGCCATTTCAGGCACAAAACTGTTCCGCCACGTATGATTTCGGCTGTCACCGCGCCGATCTCGCCATGAAACAGCATAGCAGCAGTTCTCTCGTCGAGCAGTGCCGGGTCCTGTCCCTGCGCCTGCTCCATGACAACAGCACGGAGCAGGGAATCCTCGCCGCCGCGCCCGGCGCCCGCGCCAGCGTCCGCGGCTATGATCGGGTGTTCGCGCGTGATGCCGCCATCTGCGCCATCACCATGGCCCTGTGCGGCGACCAGGCCCACTGGCACACGGCCCTGGCCAGCCTGCGCGCCCTGGCCCGCCACCAGGCGCCCAACGGACAGATTCCCAAGTACGTGGACGCAGCCACGGGCACGGCGGACTTCTGGTATCTGGGCTGCGTGGATGCCACCTTGTGGTGGCTGGTGGCGCGCCACTTCGTGACCCAGGACCGGCGCGGCGCCCGCTTCGCCACCGAAAGCGCAGCCGCCGCCGAGCGCGCGCTGCGCTGGCTGCAATGCCAGGAGCATCCGCGCATCCTGCTGCTGCAGCAGAACGAAGCGAGCGACTGGGCCGACATCATGCCCCGCTCCGGCTTCGTGCTCTACAGCAACGCCCTGTGGTATTACGTCAAGCGCCTGTACCGCCTGCCGGAGGCCGAAGGCACGCGCAGCCACTTCAACGAGCTGTTCTTCCCCTTCCGCCGCAACCTGGCCGAGTACCGCCGGCTGCGCCTGCTGCAGCATTACGTGCGCCGCAGCGCCCGCAATCGGGAGCTGTACCTGAGCTTCGTCAATCTCGGGTTCTGGGGCGAGGAAGGCGACGTCTTCGGCAACCTGCTGGCCCTGCTGTTCGGGCTGGCCGACGATGAGCGCGCCTCGCGCATCCTGCGCGCCATCGACGCGGCGCAAGCGGACATCCCCTACCCGGTGCGCGTCACCTGCACCCCCATCGCCCGGGACGATCCCCTGTGGCGCGCCTACATGGGCCGCCATCGGCAGAACCTGGAATGGCAGTACCACAACGCCGGCATCTGGCCCTTCGTCGGCGGATTCTGGGTCATGGCACTGTGCGCCCAGGGCCGGCGCCGCCGCGCCGAGGAAGCGCTGGCGCGCCTGGCCGCCGCCAACGCGGTGGGCGACTGGGCCTTCATCGAGTGGTTTCACGGCAGAAACGGCGAGCCGCGCGGCATGCCGCGCCAATCGTGGAACGCGGCGGCTTTCCTGCTCGCCTGCCGGGCGCTCGAGCAGCGGATCTTTTAGCCCTAAAACCTCATTTGAACCACAGAGACACTGAGGCACAGAGTGGAAAAACAAGAGAAATTGTGTTGGCACTCCCCATCACCCGGAAGGTGACCGCAACGACGCTGACAACCCTTTGTTTCTCTGTGTCTCTGTGCCTCTGTGGTGAACGGTTCTACGGTTTTTAGGTTTAGTCAGTACTCGCGCCGTTCCAGCAGCGCCTGGGCGATGGTGCCCGCGTCCGTGTGTTCCAGTTCGCCGCCCACCGGCAGGCCGCGGGCGATGCGGCTGACCTTGATGCCGCGGGCAAGGAGCATCTCGCCCAGGTAGTGGGCCGTGGCCTCGCCCTCGTTGGTGAAGTTGGTGGCGAGGATCACTTCCTTGACCACGCCGTCGCCGGCCCGCGCCAGGAAACGGTCCAGCTTCAACTCCTTGGGACCGATGCCGTCCAGGGGCGAAATGCGCCCCATCAGCACGTAGTACAGCCCGTGGTAGGCGTGGGTCTGTTCCATCATGTTGAGATCGGCGGGCATTTCCACCACGCACAGCAGGGCCGGGTCGCGCCGCGGCGAGGCGCAGCGCTCGCACACCTCGGCCTCGCTGAAATTGTTGCAGCGGGCGCAGTGGCGCAGCACCTTGAGCGCATGATCGAGGGCGTTGGCCAGGCGCTGCGCCCCCTTCTGGTCCCGCTGCAGGAGGTGATAGGCCATGCGCTGGGCAGACTTGGGTCCCACCCCCGGCAGGCAGCGCAGGGCTTCGATCAGTTCTTCGAGGCTGGAGGGGGTGGACATGGGTGAGGAGTGAGGAGTGAGGAGTGAGGAGTCGGCGCGCTTTTACGCCTCACTCCTCACGCCTCACTCCTCACGCATTTCTCAAAACGGCAGCTTCATGCCCGGCGGCAGGCCCAGGCCCGCCGTCATGGCGCCCATTTTCTCCTGGATGGTCGCTTCCACCTTGCGCACGGCGTCGTTGACGGCGGCGGCGATCAGGTCCTCCAGCATCTCCTTGTCGTCCATCACGGACGGATCGATGCTGACGCGGCGCACATCGTGCTTGCAGGTCATCACCACCTTGACCATGCCGGCTCCTGACTGGCCTTCCACCTCGAGGCCGGCCAGCTGCTCCTGCATCTTGCGCATGTTCTCCTGCATCTGCTGGGCCTGCTTCATCAGGCCGGCGAGTTGTCCCTTCATCATGGCGTTTTGCTCCGCTTCAAAGTGGCTTGATCGACGACTCGTTGATCGTGGCGTCGAAGGTTTCGATCAGGTCGCGCACGAACTTGTCCTGCTCCAGGGCGGCGATGGCCTTCTCGTGGCGCTCCCGCTGCTGCGCCTGCAGGCGCTGGGCCGGCGTCTCGCCCGCCACCTCGCCCGTCTCGATGACGAGCTTGAGGGGCTGGCCGAAATGCTTCTGCAGTTCCGCCTGCAGGCGGTCCTGGGGCGTGCGGTTCATCAGCAGGTGGCGATGGGCGTTGGACAGGCGCAGGGTGATGCTTGTTGCGTTGCGCTCCACCAGCTCGCAGTGCTGGGCCAGCTCGCGCACCATGCCGCCCAGGCCCAGGGCGCGGATGATGTCGTGCCAGTCGCCGCCCGCCGCCGGCGGCCGGGGCGCGGGCGGCGGCTCCGGGGCCGCCGCAGGACGCAGGGCGGCGGCGGGCTGCGGCTCATCCGGCCGGGAGGGCGGCGCCGCGGGCGCGGCTGTCGCCACCGGCTTTCCCAGGGGGAGCCCCCCCGGGGTTTCCGGCTGGAAAGCCGCCAGGCGCAGCAGGCTCATGGTGAAGCCGGCGTATTCGTCCGGCGCCAGGGCCAGGTCGTTGCGCCCATGCACCGCGATCTGGTAGCACAGCTGCAGGAATTCGGCATCGAACGCCTGGGCGTAGGGCGCCAGCCGGGTGCGCTCGGCGGGGTCGGCGACGGCCTCGGGGGCGAACTGGAGCAGCGCGATGCGGTGGAACAGGGTGGCCAGCTCCTGCAGGGCCGAATCGAAGGACAGGCTGCGGGCGTCCATGGCGTCGGCCACGGCGAGCATGCCCCGTGCATCGCGCGCCGCCAGGGCATCGAGAATCCGGTACAAGTGGTCCTCGCCCACGGTGCCCAGCATGTCGCGCACCGCCGCTTCCTCCACCCGCCCGGCGCCGTGGGCGATGGCCTGGTCCAGCAGCGACAGGGCGTCACGCATGCTGCCCGCCGCCGCCTTGGCCAGGTGGCGCAGGGCCCCCGGCTCGAAGGGCACGGCCTCCGCCTCCAGGATGCGCGCCAGGTGCTCGACGATGTGGCTCTGGGGCATCTGCTTGAGGTTGAACTGCAGGCAGCGCGACAGCACCGTCACCGGGATCTTCTGGGGGTCGGTGGTGGCGAGGATGAACTTGATGTGCTCGGGCGGCTCCTCCAGGGTCTTCAGCATGGCGTTGAAGGCCGAGTTGGACAGCATGTGCACTTCGTCGATGACGTACACCTTGTAGCGCCCCCGGGTGGGCGCGTAGGTGGCGTTCTCCAGCAGCTGGCGCATCTCGTCCACGCGGGTGTTGGTGGCCGCGTCCACCTCGATCAGGTCCACGAAGCGACCGGTATCGATCTCGGTGCAGGAACTGCAGCTGCCGCAGGGGGTCGCAGTGACGCCGGTCTCGCAGTTGAGAGCCTTGGCCAGGATGCGGGCGATGGTGGTCTTGCCGACGCCGCGCGTGCCCGTAAACAGGTAGGCGTGATGCAGCCGCTGCTGCTCCAGGGCGTGGGTGAGCGCCCGCACCACGTGCTCCTGCCCCACCAGGGTGGAGAAGCTGCGGGGCCGCCACTTGCGCGCGAGAACTTGGTAACTCATGGGGGGAATTCTAGCAGAGGCGCCCGAGTTCCCTCTCCCCTAGCCCCTCTCCCGCACGCGGGAGAGGGGAACTTCGTGCGCTGCGCGGAAATGTGATCGGGGCGGCGAGCCTGACCCTCGGCACTTGCGATCAATGGCTGTGGCTGCTTCCTTCCGGACCTGACCAGGTTCACCACCTCGCAATGCGAGGAGACCCGCCGCAGCCCATTGTATCAGATATCATCCGCCCGCCCGCTGGTAATAGCGCTCGAAGCGGCGCATGAAGGCCTCCACCTGCTCCGTGCTGCAGCCGCTGAAGGCGAAGTCCACCCGCTGGCGCGGCAGGCGCACCGGCCCCAGCACCAGGTCATCCAGGGAGGTGAGGGTGATCTGCCAGTGTCCGCCGTCATCCGTCCTGCCGTGCAGGATGTCCCCCTCCGCCACGAAGGGTGCGTGTCCCAAGGCGGCCGGCAGCAGGCGCAGGAAATCCGCCCGGGAGATGGTCATTTCGTAGCAGCGCGTGATCACCGCGCCTCAGCCGCCGGCGATCGGCGGCCAGATGGCCAACACGTCGCCCTCGTGCAGCGCCTGCCGGGCGCGCATGCCGGGCGGGACG
>JBMOQT010000369.1:26939-30684 GCA_049320945.1 Pseudomonadota bacterium | reverse complement strand
GCGGGCGGCACGGCGGTGGGCGGTGCAACCGGCCGCGGCAGCGGCCGGGGCTGCGGGCGCGGCGGCGCCCGCGGCGGCTGGGGCGGCGACGGGGGCAGGCTGCGCTCCACCAGTTCCACGGTCACGGTGCGCGGCGGCGCCGGGGGCGGCAGGGGCGTGCGCCACAGGGCGGCCGCCAGGGCGGCATGGCCCAGCACCACCCATGCCACCAGCGCCAGCCGCCGCACCGTCGCCTTCATGATTCGTCACAGGCTGCCGCGCAGTTCCAGGACCACGGTGCGCCCGGGATAGGGATGGGCGACGAAGACGCGCCGGTCGAACAAGTTGTCCACGCCCAGGGACAGGCGCAGGCGCCGATCCATCTGCCAGCCGAGCTTGGCATCCCAGAGGGTGTAGCGGCTGGTGCCGCCGTAAGTGTTGGGGTTGATGTCGCTGTTGTCCAGGGTGTTGTTCTGGCGGCCGCTGTGGCGCAGGCCCAGGGTCCACGCCAGCCCCTCGCTCTGGCGCCAGGTGGCGGCCAGGTTGGCGCGCCAGTCGGGGATGCGCGGCATGCGCTTGCCGATGCTGGCCGGGTTCTTGTCGTTCTTGACGATGCGCGAGTCGGCATAGGTCAGGCCGCCGCTGACGTCCAGTCCGCGCATGCCAACGTTCTCGCCCGTGTAGGCGAGTTCGATGCCGTCGGTGCGCACATCGTCTACGTTCTGGATGCTGGTGACATTGGGCGTGACCGAAGTGTTGGTCTGGGAATAGAGGGCATCGCGCACGGCGTCGCGGAACAGGGTGAGGCGCAGCAGGCCGCTCGCCAGGGCGCGCTCGGCGGTAAGTTCCGCCGAGGTGGCGCGCTCGGCACGCAGGTTGGGATCGTTGTTGATGATGGTCGTGCCGGCAGCGCTCTGGGTCTGGAACATCTCGCTCACCGTGGGCATGCGCCAGGCGCGCCCGAGGGAAGCGCGCAGGCGCCAGTCGGCCTCCAGGTCATGGGCCAGGGACAGTTTGGGCGACCAGAAGGACTCGCGGCGCTCATCGTAGTTCGCCACGACGCCGGGAGACGTGCTGCGCTGACCGTCGAAGGCGCGCCAGCGCTCGAAGCGCAGGCCCGTGGTGAGGGACCAGGCTGGGGCGAAGCGCCAGGCGTCCTGTACGAACAGGGCATGGGTTTCTGTCTTGCCGCCGAAAGCATCGCGCTCGGTGGTGGTGGCCCCGCTTTTCCAGTCGCTGGCATTGCGCGTGACGCTGCGCAGGATGTAGCGGTCGTAGTGACCGCCGAAGCTCAGCACGTGGCGTGCGCCCGCAGGGCGCCAGTCGATCTTGGCGTCGGCGGTGCGCCAGCCGGTGCCCTCACCGTCGGCCACGGTACCGGCGCCGCCGGCGGCGGCCGCCGGCAGCGCGATGCCCGGCTGGCGGCTCTCGTCCTGGTCGAAGTTGTAGCGCGTGAGCACCAGCTCGCCGTCCCACTCGCCGCGGCTGTCGCTGCGCAGCGCCAGGCCGTGCAGGCTATGCACCTCGCGCCGGGTGCTGGGCTGGAAGGTGGCGGCATTGAGCACGTAGCGCCGCCCCTCGATGTTCACGGCGCCGGAATAAACCGGCTGGCCGGCGGCGTTGCGCAGATAGCTGTCCACCGAGATGTCCGAGTCGTTCTGCCAGTAGCCGAGCAGATAGGTGAGCTTGAGCCAGGGAGCCAGCTCGTAGCCCAGCTTGAGCTTGAGGGTGTCCTGGCGCGAATCGTCCAGCCCGGTGGCGCCGAACACGACGCGCTCCTTGCCCGAGGGGTCCAGGTCCTTGGCGTAGCCCGTGACCGCGGTCTCACCCCCTGTCAGGGCGGCGGGCGTGATCGAGGTGGCCCAGGTCATGGGATGGCTGCGGTTGTCGATATGATTCGCAGCCACGAACCAGGACCAGGCGCCGCTTCTGCCGCCCAGGGTAGCGTTCTCCTGGTGGCCGCCGTAGCGGTCGTCGGTGCGGTAGTAGTCGAACTGCTGCACGAAGCCCTGCACCCGGCCGCCGGCCTCGAACTGCTGCGGATCGCGGGTGGTCATGACCACCGTGGCGCCCATGGAGTTGCCCGGGTAGAGGGCCGAGTAGGGCCCGTACGCCACGTCCATGCGCGCGATCTCTTCCGGCGCCACCATGCCCCAGCGCGGCGTATTGCCAAAGCTGTTGCCCAGCAGGTTGGACAGTAGCATGCCATCCACATAGACCAGGGAGCGCGCGCCCTGCAGGGAGCCGGAGCTGCGCGAGGCGACCACGCCGTTGCGGTCTCCGATGTAGCGCTTGCGTACCAGGAGGCTGGGCAGGTAGCGCAGGCCGTCCTCCACGTTGACCACGTTGAGGTCGGCGAGCCGCCGGGCGTCGACGCCCTCCGTGACGGCGGGCAGAGCCGGATCCAGCGCCGGCCGGGCGCCGCGCACGGTCATCTCGGCGAGTTCGGTGTCGTCCGCCGCCGGGGCGGTGAGCGGCGCGGCGACGGTCAGGAGGATGCAGGCGGTCAGACGCAGCTTCATGGGGCGATCATAAAGGCAGCGCGCCCCAGCACCCCTGCGACACGTTGTCGCAGGGCGCGGCGCCGCGCAGGCACACCGCTAGAATCCCTGCCTATGAAACGACGCACTTTCTTGGGCGGGGCCCTGGCCGCCCTCGCCATCCCGGCCGCAGCCGCCCAATCTCACAGCCACGGAGCTGCGGCACCGACGGCAAAAGCAGCGCGCCCAACCCTGGCGGTCAATGTCGCCTTCGGCGCCGACGGACGCCTGTGGCGCGTGCGCCACGGCGCGGAAGGCGTTCTGGTGGATTGGTCCGACGATGGCGGCGGACGCTTCGCTCCGGCGATGCTGGCCGCACCCGAGCCTCCCGCCGCCGACGGCGAGCTGGCGCCGGAGATCGCCGTGACCCAGGACGGCGTCATCTACGTCGCCTATACCCTGGCGCGCAGCCACAATCCCATCATCGGTCATGTGCGCCTGGTCCGTTCCCGGGACGGCGGCCGCAGCTTCACGCCCGCCGCCACGGTGAATGACAACCTGGAAGAGATCACCCACCGCTTCCAGAGCCTGGTGGTGGACGCCGCCGGCGTTGCCCATCTGATCTGGATCGACAAGCGCGACCTGGAGGCGGCCAGGCGCGCGCGCAAGCCCTATCGCGGCGCCGCCGTCTATTACGCGCGCTGCGATGGCACAACCATCGGCGCCAACCGCAAGGTGGCCGACCACAGCTGCGAGTGCTGCCGCCTGGCCCTGGCCCTGGACAGCGATGGCGTGCCCGTCGCCCTGTGGCGCCATGTGTTCGAGGACGGCAGCCGCGACCACGCCCTGGCGCGCCTGGACGGCAGCCCGGCGCGGCGCGCCACCTTCGAGGGCTGGCGCATCGACGCCTGCCCCCACCACGGCCCGGCGCTGGCCGTCGGCAGCGATGGCATCCGCCACCTGGCGTGGTACACCGCCGCCGGCGATGACGCCCGCATCCTGTACCAGGCGCAGCACCGGGACGGCCGGCCGCTGGCCCCCCCACGCCGCCTGGGCGGCGACCAGGCAGGCTTCCCTGCCCTGCTGGCCATAGGCACGGGCGTCATCCTCGCCTGGAAAGAGTTCGACGGCAGTGCCACCCGCGTCTTCGTCCAGCATGCCAGCGGCAACGGCTGGTCCACGGCCGCTGCCCTGGCATCCAGCGGCGGACCCTCGGACCGGCCGCGCCTGGTGGCCCAAGGCGGGCGCGCCTTCCTGTCGTGGAATACGCGCGACGAAGGCTATCG
>JBMOQT010000369.1:0-26839 GCA_049320945.1 Pseudomonadota bacterium | reverse complement strand
CCAGCGGCAACGGCTGGTCCACGGCCGCTGCCCTGGCATCCAGCGGCGGACCCTCGGACCGGCCGCGCCTGGTGGCCCAAGGCGGGCGCGCCTTCCTGTCGTGGAATACGCGCGACGAAGGCTATCGCCTGCTCCCGGCAGCGGCTCCATGAGACTCATCCTGCTGGCGCTGCTGGGCCTGCTGATGCTCGCCCCGGTCCAGGCGGGCGAGCCCCGGCACTTCGACTCCGGCAGCCTGGAGGCGATACGGGGTGCCCGCGCCGGTCGCCCCTTCGCCCTGGTGCTGTGGTCCCTGGACTGCAGCCATTGCCGCGAAGAAATGAAGCTGCTGGCACGTGCCAAGCGTCGCCATCCCCGGGTCGATCTGGTGTTCGTATCCACCGACGGTCCCGATGCCGCCGCCGAGGTGGCCCGGACGCTGGCCGCCGCCGGGCTGGGCTCGGCCGAATCCTGGGTGTTCGGAGCCGAGGCGCCGGAGAAGTTGCGCTGGTCCATAGACCGCAAGTGGCGCGGCGAGCTGCCGCGCACCTACCTGTACGACGCCGCCCACCAGGCCAGCGGTATCTCGGGACTGCTGCCCGAAGAGCGCCTGTCCGCCTGGCTGGAAGAAGCAAGACGTTTTACGAGATAGAATCGCAGGGCATGGAACTGGCCCTCCCCTCCGGCGCGGAGAACCTGCGGCGGCTCACCGTAATGCGCTGGTTCGCCGTCGCCGGCGAACTCCTGGCCATCGCCACGGTGCAGCCCCTCACAGGCATTTCCCTGCCCTACGCACCGATGCTGACCATCGTGGCGCTGCAGGCCTCGTTCAACGCCCTGACGCTGCTGCGCCTGCGCCGCCCCGAGCCGGTACGCGAACGGGAGCTGTTCGCCCAGCTGCTGGTGGACCTGACGGCGCTCACGGTGCTGCTGTTCTTCTCCGGCGGCGCCTCCAATCCCTTCGTGTCCCTGTTCCTGCCGCCGGTGGCGGTGGCCGCCGCCGTGCTGCCGGGGCGCTACGCCTGGGCCGTGGCCCTGTTCAGCGTTGCCGCCTATTCGCTGCTGTCCACCACCAACGTGCCCCTGATCCTGGCCGACTTCGAGCGCGCCACGCGTCTGCATCTGGCCGGCATGTGGATCACTTTCGTCGCCTCGGCGCTGATGATCGCCTGGTTCGTGGCGCGCATGACCCAGGCGGTGCGCAGCCGCGACGCGCAACTGGCGGCGGCGCGCGAGGAGGCCCTGCGCAACGAGCGCGTAGTGGCCCTGGGCAGCCTGGCCGCCGGCGCCGCCCACGAGCTGGGTACACCCTTGGCGACGGTGGCGGTCCTGGCCGGCGAGCTGGCCAAGCGTACCGATCTGCCCCGGGACGTGCGCGAAGACCTGGAGCTTCTGCAGCAGCAGGTAGCCCAGTGCAAGGGCATCATCACGGGCCTGGCCCAGCGGGCGGGGCAGGCGCGCGCCGAGGGCGGCCGCGCCGTATCCCTGGACCGCTGGCTGGAAGGCATCATCGGCCGCTGGCGCGACCTGCGCCCCCACTGCTCGCCCCGGGTGTCCCTTGACGGGCCGCGCCCGGCGCCCCTGGTGGCAGGGGAGGCGACGCTGGAACAGGCCTTCGCCAACCTGTTCAACAACGCCGCCGACGCCTGCCCCGGCGACGTGGAAATCGAAGCCGGCTGGGACGATTCCCGGCTCGTGGTGGAGGTGCGGGACCGCGGCCCCGGCTTCGACGACCAGGTGCTGCTGGCGGCGGGCCGCGCCTTTGTCACCACCCGTGACCAAGGCACGGGCATCGGCCTGTTCCTGGCCCATGCCGCCATCGAGCGCTTCGGCGGCCGCCTGAGCCTGGCCAACCGTACCGGCGGCGGCGCCCTCACCCGGGTGGAACTGCCCCTGGCGCGCCTGCTTACGGAAATGCCATGAACCTGGAAACTTCAGTTGAAACCGCTTTAAATGCAAAGATCGCAAAGACGCCAAGGGCGCAAAGCAGATCGACAGCTCACCCGGCGGGTGGGCGCAACCGCCTGGGAAACTTCCTTTGCGGTCTTTGCGATACTTTGCGTCCTTTGCGTTAGCTGCGGTTTTAGCGTGAACGACGGCCCCGATTTCCTTGTCATCGACGACGACGCGGTGTTCAACCGTGTGCTGTCGCGCGCCCTGGCCAACCGCGGCTTCGCTGTGGCCAGCGCCACGGATGCCCAGGAAGCCCTGCGCCTGGCCGCCGCCGACCCGCCTGACTGCGTCGTGCTCGATCTCAACCTGGGCACCAGCTCCGGCCTGTCCCTCATCACCCCCCTGCTGCGCGCCGCACCCGCCTGCCGCATTGTCGTGCTCACCGGCTATGCCAGCATCGCCACGGCGGTGGACGCCATCAAGCTCGGGGCCGTCCAGTACCTGGCCAAACCCACCGACGTGGACGCCGTCCTCGCCGCCTTCGAGACGGTGGCGCCCGGCGAGCATGTCGCGCCGCCCTCGGAACCCCTGTCCGTCGATCGCCTCGAATGGGAACATATCCAGCGCGTGCTGGCCGAGCATGGGGGCAACATCTCCGCCACGGCGCGGGCCCTGAAAATGCACCGGCGCACCCTGCAGCGCAAGCTGGCCAAGAAACCCGCCAAGAGCTGATGAGCGACATCACCCGCATCGACAAGTGGCTGTGGGCGGCGCGCTTCTTCAAGACGCGCAGCCAGGCGAGCGCCGCCGTGGAGGGCGGCAAGATCCACGTAAACGGCCAGCGCGTAAAGCCGGCCAAGGACGTCAGGGCGGGTGACGAGGTGGACATCCATGTCGGCCAGAGCCGGTGGACGGTGATCGTGCGTGCCATCGGCGAGCGGCGCGGGCCGGCCGCCGAGGCGCAGAAGCTCTACGAGGAAACGGCCGACAGCGTCACGCGGCGGGAAAGGGAACGGGAAGCCCGCCGCTTGAAGGTGGAACCCTCTCTAGGCCTGCACGGCCGGCCGACCAAGCGCGACCGGCGGCGTCTGGACAAGCTCGGTCGGGGCTGATTCGGCTTCCAGCCACGCGCCCACGTGAGCCTGCAGCTGGGGAAAGAACTCCTCGAAGTCGCGCTGCAAATCGTCGCCGTGGGCCTCGAGCAGGGCCATGGCCCCGGCCAGCGCCACGGTGCGGCCGAAGCGCCGCTCGATGCGGCTGCCCATCCGGGCGAGCGCCCGCTCGATGCCCTTGGCATCGCGATAGCCGAGCAGGCGCCGCTCCAAGATCATGCGCTGGACGATCATGGCGCCGGGCGCCGGTAGCCTCGGGCGCCGCGCCAGGATCTCGGCGCGCAAGCCCTCGTTGAAGGCCTCCAGGGTGCCGCAGGCGTGGCGCTCCCAGTCGCGCGCCAGGAAGTGGTCATAGAACACGTCCACCAGCACGCCGGCGAAGCGCCGGTACGGGCCGTCCAGGCGCCGGCAGCTGCGGCGCACCACGGCGTGGGCGTCGGTATAGGCATCGATGGCGGCATGGCAGGCCGTCCCGCGCCGGAATTGCGCGCTCATGCGCGAGCGCTCGGCGCCGCGCACCACGTCGGCGAGCAAGTTGCCGAGGCGCATGTCCAGCTGCGGCTCGGAGAGATAGAGGTGGGCCAGCCAGTTCATACTTTCCCTATTGTGGCCCGACCTACAAGACGTAGCGCGCCAGGTCCTCGTTGACCGCCAGTTCCTTCAGGCGCGCGTCCACATACTCGCCGTCGATCACCACGGTGCCGTCGCCGCGGCTGCCGGAATCGAAGGACACTTCCTCCAGCAGCTTCTCCATCACGGTGTACAGGCGGCGCGCGCCGATGTTCTCGGTCCTCTCGTTGACCGAATAGGCGATCTCGGCAATGCGGCGGATACCATCGGGCGTGTAGTGCAGCTGTATCGCCTCGGTGCCCAGCAGCGCCTGGTACTGGCGCGTCAGGCAGGCGTCGGTGGCGGTGAGGATGCGTTCGAAGTCCTCCACCGACAGGGAGTCCAGTTCGACGCGGATGGGGAAGCGCCCCTGCAGCTCGGGAATGAGATCCGAAGGTTTGGAGAGATGGAAGGCGCCGCTGGCAATGAACAGGATGTGGTCGGTCTTGACCATGCCGTACTTGGTGGTGATGGTGGTGCCCTCCACCAGGGGCAGCAGATCGCGCTGCACGCCCTGGCGCGACACGTCGGCGCCCTGCACCTCGCTGCGCGCGGCGATCTTGTCGATCTCGTCCAGGAATACGATGCCGTTCTGCTCCACGTTCTGCAGCGCCTGCAGCTTCACTTCCTCGTCGTTGATGAGG
The DNA here is from genome assembly GCA_049320945.1 of Pseudomonadota bacterium. Classification (GTDB taxonomy): domain Bacteria; phylum Pseudomonadota; class Gammaproteobacteria; order Burkholderiales; family Rhodocyclaceae; genus DYIB01. The sequence goes on along the minus strand of JBMOQT010000369.1, from coordinate 22,602 downwards.
CGCGCCGCCTCCTCGTCGGCGAGCACCTTCAGGGCGTCCTTGATCTTCATGCGCCGCGTCTTGCGCTTGCCCCCCGAGAGATTCTGGAACATGCCCTGGATCTGGGCGGTGAGCTCCTCCATGCCTGGCGGCGCCAGGATCTCCATCTGGGTCATCTGGGCGGAGACCTCGATCTCGATCTCCTTGTCGTCCAGCTCGCCCTCGCGCAGCTTCTTGCGGAATTTCTGGCGCGTGGCCGATTCCTCGGCGTTCTCCGCGTCGCCGTGGAAACCCAGGCTGCGCGCCGGCGGCAGCAGCACGTCCAGCACCCGGTCCTCGGCCGCATCCATGGCCCGGCTGCGTACCGCGCGCATGGCCTGCTCGCGGCCGTCCTTGATGGCGATCTCCATGAGGTCGCGCACGATGGTATCCACGTCGCGCCCGACATAGCCCACCTCGGTGAACTTGGTGGCCTCGATCTTGATGAAGGGGGCGTTCGCCAGCTTGGCGAGACGGCGCGCGATCTCGGTCTTGCCCACGCCGGTGGGGCCGATCATGAGGATGTTCTTGGGCGTGATCTCGGAGCGCAGAGGCTCGGGCACCTGGGCCCGGCGCCAACGGTTGCGCAGAGCGATGGCCACGGCGCGCTTGGCGCGGCCCTGGCCGACGATGTGCTTGTCGAGCTCGTGAACGATCTCTTGCGGGGTCATCGCAGACATATGCTTTCCTAGTCCAGCGTTTCGATGATGTGGCTCTGGTTGGTGTAGATGCACAAGTCGCCGGCGATGGCCAAGGATTTCTTGACGATGTCCACGGGGGCGAGATCGGTGTTTTCCAGCAGCGCCCGGGCCGCCGCCTGGGCGTAGGCGCCGCCGCTGCCAATGGCGACGATGCCGTACTCGGGCTCGAGCACGTCTCCCATGCCGGTGATCACCAGGGAGGTCTGGCGGTCGGCTACTGCCAGCATCGCTTCCAGCCGGCGCAGCATGCGGTCGGTGCGCCAATCCTTGGCCAGCTCGACGGCGCTGCGCAGCAGGTTGCCCTGGTGCTTGTCCAGCTTGGCCTCGAAGCGCTCGAACAGGGTGAAGGCGTCGGCCGTGCCGCCAGCGAAGCCGGCGAGAATCTTGTCCTGGTACAGGCGCCGCACCTTGCGCGCGCTGCCCTTGATGACCACGTTGCCCAGGGTCACCTGGCCGTCGCCGCCCAGGGCGACCGTCTGGCCGCGGCGCACGGAAAGTATGGTCGTGCCGTGGAACTGCTCCATGGGGTGCATCCTCGAAGAGTATCGGAAAGGGGTAGCCCGGTAATCAAGCAGACATGGGGCCGGCCAGGCCGATTTCAACCCCGGCTTCGGCTACAGCTTGCGCCGTTCCACCTGCGCCACCTGGTTGATGCCCAGCACGCCGAACAAGGCGTAGACCATGGCATTGGCGGCACGGATCGCCACCGGCTTGCCGGCGGCCTGGAGCTTGGTCAGGGCATTGAGGAAGGTGCCGGCGCTGACGAAATCCATGCGCTTCAGCCCGGAACAGTCGATAGTCACCTGGCTGCAGCCGTCGGCGTATTCGCTCAAGCGATGGAAAATCTCGGAGCTGCCGCTGAAGATCTCCCCCGCCATGGGGAAGCTGTCCACCCGGGTCGCATCCAGCGCCGCCGGCGGCGCCCCCGCCGCCTTTTTCATCGGCGCCACGGGCGGCCGCTCCCAGGAGGGGGGCGACACTTCGAAGGTGATCGCGTACTGCAGCGCCAGGTCGTCGAAAGCCTCCTGCCGGTCCATATGCTGATACAGCTCGAGCAGCAACAGCCAGGCGGGTTCGTGGGCGCGCTTTTCCGGCAGCGTCAGGCGGCCCAGCACCTGGGCGAATTCCTCGGCGCCGGCCATGACCACTTCACACTTGTGCTTGCGTGCCAGCTTCAGGGCCCGCAGCAGCATATCGCAGCCGGCATCGTCCGCGCTCTGAGTCTTGGCCAGATCCACCCGCGCCAGGGCGTTGGCGGCAATGATCTTCTCCAGCTGCTTGACCGCCTTCTCGCTGGCGCCGTTGAGACTCGCGCCGAAAGCTACAAAGGCCTGCCCGCCGCCGCCCAGCTTGGCACCGGCACGCGCCGATGCCAGCTCCACCCAGGTGGGAGGCGACTTTTCGAACTTGACCGAATACTCCAGGGCCCGGGTCTCGAAGGCCTCGCGCTTGCCCATGAGCAGATAGAGATCGAACAGCATGGCCCAGATCTGCTCGGCCGCGGCCCCCAGGTTGCCCTCATTCACGGCACCTTCCAGCGCCGCCAGGGCCATGGCGTCCTGGCCATTGGCATAGAGGATGGCGGCTTCCTCTACCACCGGATGGCTGGTGGAGGAATCGTGGATCTCGATCTGGTCCTGGGCGCTGCGGTCCTCGGTAAAGGCCTCGGGGGCGACGAAATACTCGGATTCCTTTTCCCCGAGTGCCTTGGCGCCAGGTTGCGCCGATCCTGCCGACTGCTTTGCAGCGGGCTTGCTCGGCTTGGACGGCTCGGGCGGCTTCTTGCCGAAAAGAGAGAAAACCACGACCTTTTGCTCGGTTATGACCCGCTCGGCGACGCCGGGCTAAGGAACTTCAGCTTTTAGCATATCCCCCGCAGCGGTGCAACGTGGGCCCGGTTCTCCGTTTTCATCGGTCCCCCAGGCGGAACTCGATCGGTACCCTTACCCAGGCTTCCACCGGCTCGTCCCCCTGGGTGGCGGGCGTGAAGCGCCAGCGCTTGACGGTTTCGAGCGCCGACCGATCGAGTGCGTCGAAGCCGCTGGAACTCTCCAGTTCGACCCTCCCGGCCAAGCCTTCCCGTGTCACCAGGACTTTCAGGACAACCTTGCCTGTCTCCCCGTTGCGGCGGGCGGACATCGGATAAGGCGGTTTCGGGTTGGCCAGGTAGGAGGCAGCGAACCCCGGTTCAGTCACCCGGGGTGCTTCCTTTACCGCCGCAGCTGCTGGCGGCACAGCGGGTCCGGGAGAGGCCGGCACGGCAGGAGCGGCTGCCGGCGGCTCGGCGCGCTGCGGCGTTGCCTGCGGGCGGGGGGCAAGCACCGGGGGCGCGGCGCCCTGGACCACCCGCTGCCGCGGCTTGGGCGCGCGCTGCTCGGGCACCGGGCGCGGTGGCTGCGCCGGCACTTCCGGTGCCCCGGGCGCCACCGGCCGGGGGGCTGGGGGGCGCAGTTCCACGACCAGCGGTCTCATGTGGGGGAAGTCGTGCCGATGCCATTCCGGCCGCACCAGGGTCAAGACAATGGCATGCAGTGCCAGGCTGAGGCCCAGCGCCCGACGGAAGGCCGGATCCGTGGCGGCATGCCATCTCAAGGCAAGTCCCCCAAGGCTCAGAAGGTACCACGCACCCCCACCAGGACGCCGCGTCCCGGCAGCGGTGCGATGTCCTTCAGGAACGAGGTATGCACCCGCGCTTCCTCGTCCAACAGGTTGTTGCCCTTGAGGAAGGCCTCCAGGTTCAGCGCCTGCGCCTTGACGCGGTAAGTCAGGGTCATGTTGACCAGCGTATAGCTGTCGGTGGGCAGTTCATTGGCCGCCACCCGGTTCTGCTTGAACGCATGGCTGACGTCGAGTCCGGCCCCGAAGCTGCCTTTCCGGTAGTCGAGCCCCACCCCCAGGCGCAGGGGGGAAATGCGCGGCAGCGCCTCGCCCGTATCCCGGTTCTTGGCCCGGACATAGTCGCCGCGCAGGTTGAGGTCCAGGCTCCCCGTACCTTCATACACCCGGAACCTGCCTTCCGCCTCGAAGCCCCGGAACTCGGCCTTGACGGCCCGGTACAGGGCCTCCGGCAGGATTTCCTCGCCCGAGCCGTCGGCGATGCCGTCCCCGTCCGCATCGACCGGGTTGAGCTCACCATCCATGCCGCGGGTGTTGCCGCTGTTCAGCACCGCGATGTAGTTTCGAAACCGGTTGTAATAGCCGCCGAGGCTCACCGAATGCTGCCCCGAACGCCAGCGCAGCTGGACATCGAAGCCGTTCGACCTCTCCTTGGCCAGCGTCGCGTCGCCGATCTCGAACTGTCCCGTGGCGGCGTGGGGGCCGTTGGAAAACAGCTCGTAGTAGGTCGGCGCCCGCTCCGTATGGGACAGATTCGCCGCCAGGGCCAGGCTCTCGTTCAGACTGTAGAGCATACCGGCGGCGCCGCTCTGGTTCGAGAACTTGCGTGTCTGGGGCAAGCCAAAGCGGGGCAGGCCAGTTGCCGGGTCGATCGGACCGCCGCCGGCCGATGCCACCCTGGCCCGTTCGGCGCGCCCGCCGAAGGTGAATTTGGCCTTGCCCACGGCGGTCTCCTCATACAGGAAAAGCGCCTCGCTGTCGCTGCCGATCTGTGGCAACAGGGCTTCGGCCCCCAGGGCCGAGAAATCGACGCTTGAGAGCTGGGCACCGAAAGCACCGGTGAGCGGTCCCAGCTTGGCGTGGGTTGCCTCGATCCGGGTTTCGTAGCCCTTGTTCCTGAAGGTGGTGGCCACCGCCCCGCTCTCCAGTTCCTGGTGTCGATAATCCGTGTGACCGTACTTGAACTTCAAGGCCTCGATGAAGGCGCCCAACTCCCGCACTTCCCCGGCGGCGTCCCAACGGGAACTCTTCAAGTCGATACGCACGTTTGGTTCGGCCACCGTGCCGTAATTGGTGTTGAAGTCGGCATAGGAAATGCCCAGATACCCTTTGTCGAAGGTAAGCGAGGTGCCCAGCGCCCCGCCGTCACCGCTCGACGAACTATTGGGCAAGCGGCCGCGGGGCTGATCCTGGCCGGGGCCATCCAGGGCCCGCTGGCGGCTGGAGCGCACGAAATCGGGAATTTTCAGGTCATCGGTGCGGCGCGTGCTGACATCGGCGTGGAAGGCGATCCGGCCGTTGCCGCCTTCGAGCACCGCGGCACCGCTGCGCTCATTGTCGGCGCCGCCAAAGCGCGGTTCGAAACGAACGGTGACGCCCTGGATGGTTTCCTGCGGAATCCGGTTGTCGAGGACATTGACCACGCCGCCAACGGCGGTCCCGCCATAAAGCAGAGCGGCGGGACCACGCACGACTTCGATCCGATCCACCACCAGCGGATCGACGGTGGTGGCATGGTCGGGGCTCAAGGAGGAAATATCGAGCATGCCGGTGCCATTCTGGAGGATCCGGATGCGGTCGGCGTCGAGGCCGCGGATGGTTGGTCGGCTGGCGTTGGGGCCGAAATAAGTCGAGCTGACACCCGGCAGATTGGCAACGGTTTCGCCGAGGGTGCTCTCCCGCCGCAAGCTGAGATCCCGCCCGCCCAGCACCGAGACCGGGGCGACCAGATCGAACAGACTGCTGCCCAGCGGATTGGCGGTGACGACCACCGGCGGCAGCTCGGTGGGTTGATTGGCGCTGCCCGCTTCCTGGGCAAGCGCGGGAGTAAGGGGGAAGGCGGCGGCCAGGGCCAGCACGGACCGCTTCAGGGTCAATGGCATTCGCTAGTCTCCAAAGAAAAAATGACAGGGCGCCGCGGCGCACGGGGCGCGGCGGCGCTTGGGGCACGACGCTTCTTCAGAGCAGGGAAGGGGGGCCGCGGCTGTCGAAAGGCCGCAGGGGTGCAGCGCGCAGTGGCGCGACGCCGTCATGGCAGATCGATGACGTGGAGCCGCCGCCCAGCGCCGGGTCGAAGCGGCTGCCGGGGGCGGTGTCCATGGCCGCGAAGGCGGCACAGGTGGCGCAGGGATGCAGCAGGTCGCGCAGGACGTGGCCGCCGTCGCCGTCCTTGGCGCTGAGGCCGCCTTCCGCGGAGCGCGGCAGGTGGGTCAGGGCGTGGGCGTAGGCGGCCTGCTGGAAGCCCAGCAGGCACAGGATCAGCAGGAAGACCAGGGCGCGCGAACGCATGGGGCGCATTCTATCGCCTCGTCACGCCGCCTGGCACAACAGCCCCTTGAGGTACTCCCCCTCAGGGAAAGCCAGGCCGATGGGATGGTCGGGCGCGGCCTGGAGGCGGCGCAGGATGCGGGCGTCGGCCCCGGCGTCGGCGGCGGCGCCGGCGACGATCTTCTGGAACAGCTCGACGCCGATGCCGCCCGAGCAGGAATAGGTCATGAGATAGCCGCCCGGGTTGAGCAGGCGCCAGCCCAGCAGGTTGATGTCCTTGTAGGCGCGGGCGGCGCGCTCCGCATGGGCGGCGGAGGGTGCGAACTTGGGCGGGTCGAGAATGACGAAATCGAAGCGCCGCCCTTGCCGCCTCAGCTCGCGCAAGGCCTCGAACACGTCAGCCTCCCACCACTGGGCGCGGCCGCCCGGCAGGTCGGGATTGAGGGCCAGATGGCGCCGTGCCGCCGCCAGGGCGGGACCGGAGCTGTCGATGGACAGGACCTCCGTCGCCCCGCCCGCCAGCGCCTGCAGGGAAAAGCCGCCGGTATAGCAGAAGCAGTTGAGCACGCTGCGGCCCAGGGCCAGCTGCCGGGCCAGCCAGCGGTTCTCGCGCTGGTCCAGGTAGAAGCCGGTCTTGTGGCCGCCGGCGATATCCACCTCCAGGCGCACGCCGTGCTCCTCGATGACCACCACGCCCTCGCCCTCCCCGTGCAGCCAGCCGCTGCGCGGCGCCAAGCCCTCCAGGGCGCGTACCTCCGAATCGGAGCGTTCGTACAGGCGGGTGCAGCCGCCGCCTTTCAGGAGCGCTTCGGCAACGGCCTCCCGCCATTTCTCGGCGCCAGCGCTGGTGAGCTGCAGCACCACGGTATCGCCATAGCGGTCAGCGATAACCCCGGGCAGGCCATCCGATTCGCCGTGGATCAGGCGCAGGCCCTGCTGGCCGCGCAGCTCCGGCAGGGCCTCGCGCCGCGCCACGCAGGCAGCGATGCGGCGCTTGAAGAAGGCGTGGTCTATGGTCTCTTCAGGGTCGAAGCTCCACAGGCGCACGCGGATCTGGGAGTGGGGACTGAAAGCGCCGCGGGCCAGGGGTACGCCGGCCGCCGATAGCACATCCACCGTGTCGCCCGCCCGGGCGCGGCCGGCCAGACGCTCGATCGATCCCTCGAAAACCCAGGGATGGCGGCGCAGCACGGATCTCTCCTTGCCGGGCTTGAGAATGACTTGGGGCATGGCGCGCGCATGGGCAACAAAGGGCGCTGATTGTAATTCCGCCGCGCGCCGCGGGAAAGGCGCGCGTCAGCTATCGGAGCGGTCCCGCACCCGCGCCAGCACGCCGGCAGCCGAGTCGTCCGAGAAGCGCACGGCATTCTCGTCCTCGGGGCCCAGGTGGCGCCCGCAACCGATCCAGCCCACCGCCGGCAGGACGATGCCACTGCCTCGCACCACCTGGACGGATCCGTCCTCGGAGAACACGCAGCTGCCGTTGGCGCTGGTGTCGGTCAGGACGAAGCGCTCGCCGTCGCACACGATCCGGGCGTGCCGGCGCGACACGTGGCGTTCCTCAATCACCAGGTCGTTGTCCGTGGCACGGCCGATGCGCAGGGGCGCGCGCCCGGCCTCCACATACCAGCGCTTGCCCTGCAGGGACAACATGAGGCGGCGCGGCCGCTCGGCGCCGGCCGCCGCCGCGCCGGCCTGCGGGTCATGGGGCTCGAAGCGCACCGCCTGCAGGATCAGCCCGTCCGTCCGCACTTCTCCCAGGAGCGTGACATCCGCCGGCACGACGCCTTCGAGCAGGGCGCTGGCGGCCCGGGTGCTGGCGACGCCCTCCCGGGGCAGCAGGGCCAGCAGGGCGGCCGCGGCGGCGAGATCCTCCGCCAGGCGTGCGCCCCCGGCCTCCTCGGACCACATCACCGCCACCTTCAGGATCAGGGCGCGGCCGCCCTGGGGCGGCAGCCGGTGCAGGCGCTGGCGCGCATCGCCGATGGCCATCAGCGCACCCCTGGCGCTGGCGAAGCTCGCCGCCAGGCCCGCCGTTTCGCGCTGCAGTTCGACTCCGAAGCCGCCTTGCACCGCCATTTCCAGCCGCCGTAGCGCCCGACCGAGCGCATCGACGGGCGCTGCTGCCTCCCCCGCTGCCGCCAAGCGGAACAGCACCAGCCAGTGCCGGCGCCCGCGGGCGGCCGCCGGCGCCGCGGCGGGTTCTGCCGTGGCAGGAAGGGAAGGATGGTCGTCTTGCGCCATGGGGCCTGAGGCAGAAGCGGAGCGGCCATTGTCGGCGCCGATGCTGATGCCATACTTACGACAGATATACCCAATGATAGGGCATCTAACAATTCTTGCGTCAAATATGTGCCGCACGAAGCGGTTATTTCTTCTTCGCCCTGGGATGGGCGGCGTCATACACCTTGGCGAGGTGTTGGAAGTCCAGATGCGTATAAACCTGGGTCGTGGCGATGCTGGCATGCCCCAGCATTTCCTGCACGGCGCGCAGGTCGCCGCTGGACTGGAGCAGGTGGGAGGCGAAGGAATGGCGCAGCATGTGGGGATGGACATGGGCCCCCAGGCCGCGCCGTTGTGCGACCAGCGCCAGGCGCGCCTGGATCATGCGCTGGGACAGGCGCGTGCCGCGCCGGCTGACGAACAGGGCAGGCTCGTCCGCACCGGCCAGTTCGCCGCGCCGGCCCAGCCAGGCGGCAAGCGCCCGGCGTGCCGCCTGGCCCACCGGCACGGTGCGCGTCTTGGCGCGCTTGCCCGTCACCGTCACCTCGCCCTCGGCCAGGACAGCGGCCGCGGCCACGTTCAGGGCCGCCAGCTCGGATAAGCGCAGGCCGGAGGAGTAGAACAGTTCGAACATCGCCCGGTCGCGCAGCTGGAGCACATCGTCCGCCTCGAAGTCCAGGAGGGCGGCGGCCTGATCCGGGGACAGGGTCGCCGGCAAGGCTTTCTTCGCCCTGGGCGCGCGCACCAGCTGGCAGGGGTTGTGGCGCAGGCCGTGGCGGCGCACCAGCCAGGCGAAGAAGCCGCGCCAGGCGGACAAGGTGCGCGCCAGCGAGCGGCCGTCCAGCCCCTGGGCATGGAGGCGCGCGACGAAGCGGCGGATGTCGTGATCGCGCAGCTCCGGCAGCGGGGTGGCACCGGCCAGTCGCAGCAGCGACTCGATATCGCGCCGGTAGGCGGCGACGGTATGGGCGCTCAGGCGCCGCTGGTGGGCGAGCTCGTCGAGATAGCCTGCCGACAGGGCGGCGCCGTCCACGCGCCGCTCCTACTGAAGATCACGAAAATGGCTGACAGCCATTTTCGTCACGACGCTCCCCTCGCCCGCGATCCCTCATCCCCGACCCTTCCCCCCGGAGGGGGAAGGGAGGCTCGACCCTCCTCTCTCCCTCCGGGAGAGAGGCCGGGAGAGAGGGTTGGCGGGAGAGGGGCCGGGGGTGAGGGCTGAGCTTTGCTGGTTGTCATCCAATTATGCAAAGCTCAGTAAGTCAGCGTGCGCAACAGCGCGGCGCTGGCCATGTCGCCGATGCGGCCGAGATAGAGGGTGCCCATCTCGGGATAGAAGCGCTCCGCGTCCTCGCTGCCCAGGGCCAGCAGGCCGATGGTCTCGGCATCGCGGCGCAGGGGAATGAGGGCCAGGGAGCGTACGTGGTTGCCCGTCTCGCCGAACCACTGGGTGGCCTCAAAGCCGGCGTTGGCGCCGCAGAAGGGCTGGGCCAGGCCGGCCGCGAAAATGCGCGTGGGCTCCGACACCTCGGCGAACTCCGGCCGCTGCGGGTCTCCGGGCACGCCCCACAGGCGCAGGGCGACGTGGGGCACGGCGAAGTCCTCGCCCAGGTGGAAATAGAGGGCGGCGAGCACGCCGGCGGCGTCGGCGGCGGCGGCCAGGGCCACCGCCAGGCGATGCACCTTCTCGCCGATGGCGTCGTTCTCCTCGCCGAAGCGGATCAGCTCGGCCAGCTTCGCCTCCAGCTGCTTGGCCTTTTCGCGCAGGGTCAGGATCTGCCGCTCGGTGATCGAGATGGCCCGTCCGCCGTGGGGATGGGGGATATAAAGCTGCGCCAGCAGATCGGCGTAGTCCTCGAAGAACTGCGGATTGTCCTGCAGGTAGTGGGCGACGTCGTCGGCCTTCATCAAACTGACTCCCTGTCGATTGCTATAAGTCGATCTCGCCTTCGAACACCGTCACGGCCGGACCGGTCATGTACACCGGCTGCCCCGCGCCCGCCCAGGCGATGGTCAGCTGGCCGCCGCGGGTGTGCACGCGCACCGGCGAGTCCAGCAGGCCGCGGGCGATGCCGGCCACGGCGGCGGCGCAGGCGCCGGTGCCGCACGCCAGGGTCTCGCCGGCGCCGCGCTCAAACACGCGCAGGCGAATGGCATGGCGGTCCACCACTTGCATGAAGCCGGCATTGACCCGGCGCGGGAAGCGCGGGTGGGACTCGATCAGCGGGCCCAGCTCGGCCACCGGCGCCCGGTCCACGTCCTCCACCACCTGCACCGCGTGGGGATTGCCCATGGACAGGGCGGTGATGTCCACGCGCCGCCCCGCCACCTCCAGGGGCTGCACCAGCGCCTCGGTCTCGGTGAGGAAAGGCACCTGGGCGGGGGCGAAACGCGGCACGCCCATGTCCACCGTCACCTCGCCGTCGTCTTCCAGGCGCGGTGCGATGACGCCGCCGCGGGTATCCACGCGGATCTCGCGCTTGGCCGTCAGCCCCTTGTCGCGCACGAAGCGCACGAAGCAGCGCGCGCCGTTGCCGCACTGCTCCACTTCACCGCCGTCGGCGTTGTAGATGCGGTAGCGGAAATCGACGTCGGGGCGTGGCGCCGGCTCCACCACCAGGATCTGGTCGCAACCGATGCCGAAATGGCGATCGGCGATGGCGCGCACCTGCTGCGGCGTGAGTTCGATCTTCTGGTTCACGGCGTCGATGACGACGAAATCGTTGCCCAGGCCCTGCATCTTGGTGAAGCGGATCTTCATGGCGCGGATTTTACGCTGAAAGTTACAGGCGGCGCTGGAAGGTGCGCACGCCCAGCACCACGCCGGCGACCAGCAGGGCGATGCCCGCCAGCACCGTCGCCGACGGCATCTTGCCCTGCCATGAATAGGCATACAGCAGGGCCGCCAGGGTCTCGAACACGATCAATTGGCCGGCCAGGCTGGCGGGCAGCAGCCGGCTGGCCCGGTTCCACAGCAGCGTGCCCAGCCAGGAGGCGGCCAGGCCGATGAACAGCATGAGGGCGACGAAGCGCAGGGGCTGCGGCCCCAGGGGCCAGGGGAAGCCGCCGTCCGGGTGCACGCCCGCATCCCACAGGGCATAGCCCGCCAGGGCCGCCGCCGCCAGCGGCAGGGTGGCCAGCCCTTGAGCCGTGGCCCAGGCGCGCGACGGCACCTGGCCGGCCTTGAGCCAGCGCGCATTGCGGATGGGATACCAGGTCCAGCAGGCCACGGCGAGCAGCGCCAGTGCAATGCCGAGGGCATAGTCGGCGGGATTGCCGGCGGCGCCGCCGCGGCCGGCGCCCTCGGCCCCGTGCACCAGGCCGATGCCCAGGCCCATCACCGCCAGGGGCGGTGCCAGGCGCGCCCAGGGCAGTCCGCCGGCTGCCTCGCCGCTGCGCCGCTCCAGCAGGTTGGAGGTGGCCGAGATCACCACCGGCAGGGTGCCGATCAGCAGCGTGGGCACGGCGGCCCCGGCCAGCTGGATGGCGCTGGCCAGGGCGGCGTAATAGAGCAGGTTGCCGACCAGGGCCAGCTTGGCCGCCTCCTGCCAGTCGGCGCGGGTCAGGCGCGCCAGGGCACGCCGGTCGAACCAGGCGAGCACCAGGGCGATGACGCCGAAGGCGAGATAGCGGCCGAATGACAAAACGATGCCCGGGTAGTCGGCCAGCATCAGGGGCGCCACGAACACCACGCCCCAAAGCAGGCCCGCTCCCAGGGAGCACAACAGTCCGATCAGCATTCTTTCTCTCCGCAGGAATACCCGGTGACGGGTGACAAGACCCACGGCGCCGCCATCACCCGTCACCATTTCCTAGTATCGGTCCTGTCACGGCTGCGCCGGCTCGGCGCCGGCCGGTACCTTGTAACGGTTGTAGCCCCACAGGTATTGCTCGGGGCAGCGGCGGATGAGCGCCTCCAGGGCCCGGTTGAGGGCCGCCACGCGCTCCGGCAGGGTGCCGGCGATGGGCAGCGGCGGCGGGCTGAGATGCAGATGAAAGCCCTCGCCTCCGGGCAGCCGCTCGCCGAAGGCGAAAATGACCGCCGCGCCGCTCATCTCCGCCAGGCGCGCCGCCAGGGTCATGGTGTAGGCGGGCCGGCCGAAGAAGTCCGCCCACAGGCCCTCGCCCCGGCCCGGCACCTGGTCGGGCAGGATGCCCACCGCCTCGCGCCGCCGCAGGGCGCGCGCGAGCAGGCGCACGCCTGCCGTATCGGCCGGCGCCAGGCGCAGGTTGGGGCCACCGCGCCCCTGCTCCACCACCGGCCGCAGCCAGCCCTGCTTGGGCGGGCGATAGAGCACGGTGATGGGCGCGCGGGACGCGTAATACTGGGCGGTGATCTCGAAGCAGCCCAGGTGGGGCGTGAGGAAGACGATGCCCCGGCCCGCCTGCCAGGCCGCTTCCACGGCCTCCCAGCCCGACACCCGGCGCACCAGGGTTACCACCCGCTCCTTGGGCCGCAGCCACAGGGCGGGCAGCTCCAGCAGGCCGCGCCCGGCATGGGCGACGGCGGCGGCCCGCAGGCCCGGCGGCACGCCCCCGGGGAAGGCCAGCGCCAGGTTCTCCCGCACATGGCGCCGGTAGGTGGGCGATGCCCAATAGGCCGCCCAGCCGGCCAGGGCGCCGAGCCGATGGAGCGCAGACAGGGGCAGGCGCGACAGGAAGCGCAGAAGGGCTAGCATGAAGGGAGCCTGGATCGGACAGGAGAGGGCCCGATTGACCCCCATCCAGCAAAAAAATTAGAATTATGTCTCCGCCGAGTTAATGCCGACAACTTGCAGGGCGGGTTCAAATACTGCTAAAGCGTCGCCTGCTCTCTCCCCGGGGCCGGTAACGACGAACCGGTGACGGGGAAAATTTTTGGGAGCAGTAATGAGCGAATATCTCTTCACCTCCGAGTCGGTGTCCGAAGGCCATCCGGACAAAGTCGCCGACCAGATCTCCGATTCCGTCCTGGACGCCATCCTCTCCGAGGACCCGCGCGGCCGTGTCGCCTGCGAGACCCTGGTCAGCACCGGCCTGGTGGTGATTTCCGGCGAGATCACTACCCACGCCCACATCAACTACATGGAAGTGGCGCGCGACACCGTGCGCACCATCGGCTATGACGCCTCCGAAATCGGCTTCGACTACAAGTCCTGCGCCGTGCTGACGGCGCTGAACCGCCAGTCGCCCGACATCGCCCAGGGGGTGAACGAAGGCGAGGGCCTGGACCTGGAGCAGGGCGCCGGCGACCAGGGCCTCATGTTCGGCTATGCCTGCAACGAAACGCCCCAGTACATGCCCTTCCCCATCTACTATGCCCACCGCATCATGCAGCGCCAGTCGGAAGTGCGCAAGGACGGGCGCCTGCCCTGGCTGCGGCCCGACGCCAAGTCCCAGCTGACGGTGCGCTACCGGGACGGCAAGCCGGTGGCGGTAGACACGGTGGTGGTGTCCACCCAGCATAATCCCGAGGTCACCCATGCCCAGGTGTCCGAGGCGGTGATCGAGGAGATCATCAAGCCCGTGCTGCCCAGGGAGATGATGCAGGGGAACGTGCGCTACCTGATCAACCCCACCGGCCGCTTCGTGGTCGGCGGCCCCCACGGCGACTGCGGCCTGACCGGGCGCAAGATCATCGTGGACACCTACGGCGGCGCCGCCCACCACGGCGGCGGCGCCTTCTCCGGCAAGGACCCGTCCAAGGTGGACCGCTCGGCGGCCTATGCCTGCCGCCACGTGGCCAAGAACATAGTGGCCGCAGGCCTGGCGGAGCGCTGCGAAGTGCAGGTGGCCTACGCCATCGGCATCGCCAAGCCGGTGTCCCTGATGGTGAACACCTTCGGCACCGGGAAAGTCAGCGACGACAGGATCTGCGACCTGATCCGCGAGCACTTCGACCTGCGGCCCAAGGGCATCATCCAGGCCCTGGACCTGCTGCGCCCCATCTACCGCAAGACCGCCGCCTACGGCCACTTCGGACGTGACGAGCCGGAGTTCACCTGGGAGGCGCTGGACAAGGTGGAGGCGCTGCGCGCCACCCTCTAGGCGCAACCGGGCGCACGCCTGCGCGGCGTGCGCCCGGAGCAAAGGCCGAGCCGGCTGTGGTACCATGCGCATCTTCCGAGGAGCGTTGCAACGGGCAGGGCACTCCCTCCCGCCAGGCTCGGAATCTGTCAGCAACGGCGCTCACCTGAACCCGTGCCGGGCACGGGACGGCGGGTGAGCAAGTCCGGCAGCCCCCTCCCTCCCGGCCACACTGTCAAGGAGCCTTCCATGAACACTGTGGCTGATCGCCGCTTCACCGACTATCAGGTCGCCGACATTTCCCTGGCCGAGTGGGGCCGCAAGGAAATCGCCATCGCCGAAACCGAGATGCCCGGCCTCATGGCCGTGCGCGAGGAGTTTGCCGTCGCCCAGCCCCTGCGCGGCGCGCGCATCGCCGGCTCGCTACACATGACCATCCAGACGGCGGTGCTGATCGAGACCCTCAAGGCCCTGGGTGCCCAGGTGCGCTGGGCCTCGTGCAACATCTTCTCCACCCAGGATCACGCCGCCGCCGCCATCGCCGCTGCCGGCACGCCTGTGTTCGCCTACAAGGGTGAGTCCCTGGAGGAGTACTGGGAGTTCACCCACCGCATCTTCGAATGGCCTGACGGCCAGGGCGCCAACATGATCCTGGACGACGGCGGCGATGCGACCCTGCTGCTCATCCTCGGCTCCAAGGCGGAGCAGGACCCGTCGGTCATCGCCCATCCCGCCAACGAGGAAGAGCAGGCCTTGTACGCGGCCATCAGGAAGCGCCTGGCGCAGCAGCCCGGCTGGTATTCCCGGCAGCTGGCGGGCATCAAGGGCGTCACCGAAGAGACCACCACCGGGGTCAAGCGTCTCTACCAGATGGAGAAGGAGGGCCGGCTGCCCTTCCCCGCCATCAACGTGAACGATTCGGTCACCAAGAGCAAGTTCGACAACCTCTACGGCTGCCGCGAATCCCTGGTGGACGGCATCAAGCGCGCCACCGATGTGATGATCGCCGGCAAGATCGCCGTGGTGTGCGGCTACGGCGACGTGGGCAAGGGCTGCGCCCAGTCCCTGCGGGGCTTGGGCGCCACCGTATGGATCACCGAGATCGACCCCATCTGCGCCCTGCAGGCGGCCATGGAAGGCTATCGGGTGGTGACCATGGAATACGCCGCCGACAAGGCCGATATCTTCGTCACGGCCACGGGCAACGTGCGCGTCATCACCCACGAGCACATGGCGGCCATGAAGCACAACGCCATTGTCTGCAACATCGGCCACTTCGACTCGGAGATCGACATCGCCAGCCTCAGGCAGTACAAATGGGAGAACATCAAGCCCCAGGTGGACCACGTCATCTTCCCGGGCGGCAAGCGCCTCATCGTGCTGGCCGAAGGCCGCCTGGTGAACCTGGGCTGCGCCACGGGCCACCCGAGCTTCGTCATGTCCAACTCCTTCACCAACCAGACCCTGGCCCAGATCGAGCTGTTCACCCGCGGCCACCAGTACCAGAAGAAGGTCTATGTGCTGCCCAAGCACCTGGACGAAAAGGTGGCGCGCCTGCACCTGAAGAAGATCGGCGCCCAGCTCACCGAGCTGACCGACGAGCAGTGCGCCTACCTGGGCTTGCGCAAGGAAGGCCCGTTCAAGCCCGAGCACTATCGGTATTGATGCGTGACGGGTGACGTGTGACGGGTGACGCGCGAAAACCGGGTGGACACAAGGACCTGCGCGTTTGGCAGGAGGGCATTCTGCTGGTGAAGGACGCCTATCGGCTGACCGCGGCCTTTCCCCGAGATGAGCTGTTCGGTCTGACCTCGCAAATCCGGCGCGCCGCCGTTTCCGTTCCGTCAAACATTGCCGAAGGCGCTGCGCGTTCCAGCAGGCGCGAATTCGTGCGTTTTCTTGGAATAGCCCGGGGCTCCCTAAGTGAGTTGGAAACCCAAGCCATCATTGCGCGCGAGCTGGGATACACCGACTGCATTGACGATCTAACCCGCCGGATTGAAGGCCTGTTCCGCCTGCTGTCCGCGCTTGTAAATTCGCTTGCCGACAAGAGCGAACGCGATGAATAGCACACCCCCGTCACCCGTCACCCGTCACCCGTCACGAACTTTCAGTTTTGAATTCTTCCCGCCCCAGACGCCGGAGGGCGTGGACAAGCTGCGCGCCACGCGCCGGCAGCTGGCCCAGCTCAACCCGGCGTTCTTTTCCGTGACCTTCGGCGCCGGCGGCTCCACCCGCGACCGCACCCTGGAGACGGTGCTGGAAATCCACTCGGAGGGCCTGCCCGCGGCGCCGCACCTGTCGTGCATCGGTTCGACGCGGGACAACGTGCGCGCCCTCCTCAAGCGCTACCAGGAGGCGGGCATCCGCCGCATCGTCGCCCTGCGCGGCGACCTGCCCTCGGGCATGGCCGACCCGGGCGAGTTCCGCTATGCCAATGAGCTGGTCGCCTTCATCCGCGAGGAGACGGGCCACTGGTTCCACATCGAGGTGGCGGCCTATCCCGAGTACCATCCCCAGGCGCGCAGCCCGCGCGAGGACCTGCTCAACTTCAAGCGCAAGGTGGAAGCCGGCGCCGACGGCGCCATCACCCAGTACTTCTACAACGCCGATGCCTACGAGCACTTCGTGGACGAATGCCAGGCCCTGGGCATCGCCATCCCCATCGTGCCCGGCATCATGCCCATCGCCAACTTCAGCAAGATCGCGCGCTTCTCGGACGCCTGCGGCGCCGAGATCCCGCGCTGGATGCGGCGCAAGTTCGAGAGCTTCGGCGACGACACGGCCTCGGTGCGCGCCTTCGGCCTGGACGTGGTGACGGCCCTATGCCAGCGCCTGCTGGACAACGGCGCGCCGGGATTGCACTTCTACACCCTCAACCAGGCGGGCCTCTCCACCACCATCTGGCAGCGCCTCGACCTGTAGGGGCTACCTGCGCCCCACCATCAGCACGCCCGCCAGCACCAGGGCGGCCCCGGCCAGTTGCCATAGGGAAAGCCCCTCGTCCAGCAGCAGCCAGCCGAGGAAGATGGTGGCGACCGGTCCCAGGGAGCCGATCAGGGAGACGGGCCCCGCGCCGATGCGGCGGATGGCCTCGGACACCAGGTAAACCGGCAGCACGGTGCTGAACAAGGCCATGGCCAGGGACAGGGCATAGACCTGCCAGGGCAGGACCAGGGCCGACAGGGGACGCGTGAGCAGGAACTGGCCGATGCAGGCGAGGCAGGCCACGGTGCTGGCGTAGGCCGTGAGCCGCGCCGCGCCAAGGCGGCCGACCGCCTGGCCGTTGCCGATGAGATAGAGGGCGTAGGACACGGCGCCGCCGAACACCAGGGCCGCGCCTAGCCACACCTCGCCACCGCCTGCGGCGTGGCGCAGGTCGTGCACCATGGCCAGGGCGATGCCGCCGTAGGAGAGCGCCAGGGCCCAGCCCAGCCGGCGCGTCACGGGCTTGCCCAGGGCGAGCGCCGAGATCAGCACCACCAGCGTCGGGTACAGGAACAGGATCAGCCGCTCCAGTCCGGCGGAAATGTATTGCAGCCCGAGGAAATCGAGAAAGCTCGACAGGTAGTAGCCGAGGAAGCCCAGCAGCACCAGGGTGGCGTGATCGCGGGCGGTGATCGGGCCGCGCCCCTCGCCGCCGGGCAGGAAAGCCAGGGCGACGAACAGGGGCAGGGAGAAGATCATGCGCAGCGCCAGCAGGGTGATGGCGTCCACGCCATAGGGATAGGCCAGCTTGACCAGGACGGCCTTGAACGAGAAGCCCACCGCCCCCGCCGCAGCGAGCCATACGCCCACCTGCCTGCCTTCGGATTCCGCTAACGCTGTCGCCGCTGCCGTCATGCCGCCCTTGCCCATCTGTGCGTAAAGCCCTAGATTAAGCAACGAAGCGGGGATTGCCGCAAGCGCTATTGCCCGAAGCCAGCCTTCGTCTATTCCGAACACTGCCATGCGCTACGACCTTATCGACCTGCGCCTGTTCGTCGCCGTCGCCGAACAGGGCAATCTCACCCGCGGGGCCCAGCGCGTGCATCTGGCGCCACCCAGCGCCAGTGCCCGCATCCGCACCCTCGAGGACGAACTGGGCGCGGCGCTGCTGGAGCGCGGGGCACGCGGCGTGACGCTCACGCCCGCCGGCCAGGCGCTGCTGCGCCATGCCCGCAGCGTCCTGGGGGAAGTGGAGGCGTTGCACGCGGAACTGGGCGCCTATGCCCGCGGCGTCAAGGGCGTGATCCGGCTGCATGCCAACACCAACGCCACCAACGTGTTCCTGCCTCAGGATCTGGCCTCCTTCCTCGCCGCCCATCCCCAAGTGAATGTGCTGCTGGAGGAGCAGACCAGCCCGGCCATCGCCGCCGCCGTGGCGGAAGGCGCGGCCGACCTGGGCATCGTCGCCGGCGACCTCCGCGCCCCGGACCTGGTGTTCCTGCCCTATCGCGAGGACCGCCTGGTGCTGGTGACGGCGCCGGCCCACCGCTGGGCGCGGCGCAAGCGCATTTCCTACGGGGAGGCCCTGGACGAGCAGTTCGTGGGCCTGGCGGGCACCAGCGCCATCCACGCCTTCATGCTGGAGCACGCGCGCCTGGCGGGGAAGACGTTGCAGATGCGCATCCAGGTGCGCAGCTTCGAAGCGGCGTGCCGCATGGTGTCCGCCGGCGTGGGCGTGGGGCTGGTGCCCCATTCGGCGGCGGCCCTGGCGGCCAACTCCTTCCCCTTGAGGATCATCGAGCTGGCGGAAGCCTGGGCGCCGCGCCCCCTGCAGGTGTGTTTCCGCCGGAACAAGGAACTGACCCGCTACGAGCAGGCCCTGGTGGGCCACCTCACGGGGGTGGCGGCGGCTTGACTTAGCGCCGCTTGCCGCCCAGTAGGGAGCCGAGCACGCCGCGCATGATCTGGCGCCCCAGCTCCGAGCCGATGGCGCGGGCTGCGCTCTTGGCCAGGGCTTCCACCGGCGTCTCGCGGCTGCGGCCGCCCTTCGCTGCGCCGCCTCCCAGGACGCCGCCCAGCACGTCCCCCAACCCGCCCAGAATGCCGCCCTTGCCTGAGCCGGCCGGGGCGACCGCCTCCTCGGCGCGGCCCTTCAGGCGCTCGTAGGCGGACTCCCGGTCCAGGGTGTGTTCGTAGTGACCGTGCAGGGGCGAGGCCTTGACCACCGCGGCCCGCTCCCCGGCGCTCAAGGGTCCGATGCGCGAGGCGGGCGGCAGGATGTGGGCGCGCTCCACCACCCGCGGCCGGCCCTTCTCGTCCAGGAAGGACACCAAGGCCTCGCCCACCCCCAGCTCGGTGATGGCCGTCTCGGCGGAAAAGCGGGGATTGGGCCGCAGCGTCTGGGCCGCCGCCCGCACCGCCTTCTGGTCGCGCGGCGTGAAGGCGCGCAGGGCGTGCTGCACCCGGTTGCCCAGCTGGCCCAGCACCGTCTCGGGAATGTCCAGGGGGTTCTGAGTGACGAAGTACACCCCCACCCCCTTGGAGCGGATCAGGCGCACCACCTGTTCGATCTTCTCCAGCAGGGCCGGCGGCGCCTCGTCGAACAGCAGGTGCGCCTCATCGAAGAAGAACACCAGCCTGGGCTGGTCCGGGTCGCCCACCTCGGGCAGCTGTTCGAACAGCTCCGCCAGCAGCCACAGCAGGAAGGTGGCATAGAGGCGCGGCGCCTGCAGCAGCTTGTCGGCGGCCAGGATGTTCACCACGCCCCGCCCCCGGCCGTCGGTCTGCATCAGGTCGGCGATGTCCAGCATGGGCTCGCCGAAGAACAGGTCGCCCCCCTGCTCCTCCAGGCTCAGCAGCGCCCGCTGGATGGCGCCCACGGACGCCGCCGAGATATTGCCGTACTCGGTGGTGAACTGCCTGGCGTTGTCGCCCACATGCTGCACCATGGCGCGCAGATCCTTCAGGTCCAGGAGCAGCAGGCCGTTGTCATCGGCGATCCTGAAGATGAGCTGCAGCACGCCCGCCTGGGTGTCGTTGAGGTTGAGCAGGCGCGCCAGCAGCAGCGGCCCCATGTCCGACACGGTGGCGCGCACGGGATGGCCGCTCGCGCCGAACACGTCCCAGAACACCACCGGGAAGGCCTCCGGCGCGGGCTCGGGCAGCCCCAGGGAGGCGAGCCGCTGCCTGAGCTTGGGGGTGATGGTACCGGCGGCGGCGAGACCCGAGAGGTCGCCCTTGACGTCGGCCAGGAACACCGGCACGCCGATGGCGGAAAAGCGCTCGGCCAGCACCTGCAGGGTCACGGTCTTGCCCGTGCCGGTGGCGCCGGTGATCAGGCCATGGCGGTTGGCCAGCGCCGGCAGCAGCGCGAGTTCCAGGTCTTGGGTTTTGGCGACGACGAGGGGAGGGGCCATGGCGTCTTCCGCAGAGGATGGGACGCCCGGATTGTAGCAATGGCGCCGGGCGGCTGTGCGGCCGCCCGGCGACCGAGGTTCAGGCGCGCCTCAGCGCCCGTTGCAGGGTGTGCATCACGGTGCGGTTGGCGCGCTCCATCTCCAGGGCCGCCTTGAGCGCGGCGGCATGGTCGCCGGCGTGGTAGCGCTCGACCGCCTCGGCGGCATGGCGATGCACGTCCTGGTGCGGTTTTTCCAGGCTGCGCAGTTCCGTCTTGGCACCGGCCCGCTCGCCGCCCTCGCCGTAGTACCACAAGCCCAGGCGGCATTCGGTATGGGAGGGCAGTTCCGAAGCGCGCAGCTTGGACAGCCCCATCAGCACCTTGTACACCTCCAGCTTCAGGGCCAGCTCTTCCAGGTTGGCCAGCTCCACGGCGGCAATGACCGCGGCGCCGGAGATCTCGCCGTCCATGCGCTGGGTGAAGTCCGCCAGTTCCTCCATACTGACCACCGCCTTGCGCGTCTCCTCGCTGTGGCGGTTGGCGTCGGCCGCGTCCAGTTCGGTCTGCGTCTTGGAGCGGGCGCTTTCCTGCTGCACGGCATTGACACGCGCGGTGATGTCCACCGTGGCCTTGGCGGTGCGCTCGGCCAGCTTGCGCACCTCGTCCGCCACCACGGCGAAGCCGCGTCCGGCCTCGCCGGCGCGCGCCGCCTCGATGGCGGCATTGAGCGCCAGCAGGTTGGTCTGGTCGGCGATTTCCTTGATGAGCTGGACGATGCCGCCGATCTCCCCCACCTGATGGTGCAGGGTGTTGATGCTGGCGGCGGTGTCGCGCAGCTTGGAGAACAGGGTATCCAGGTTGGCGGCGATGTCGGTGAAGGCGCCGCGGCTGCTGCGCGACGTGCGGGCGGCGGCGGCGACGGCGTCGCGCTGGCCGTTCAAGGTCTCGGCCAGGGACAGAAAGGAGCTCTTCACATCCCCCAGGGATTCGCCGAACTGCACCAGGTTTTCGAACAGTTGCTGGCGCCCCTCCTGCAGGGCGCGCAGGTTGCGCAGCTCCGCTTCGGCGCTTTGCCGTGCGCTCTCGGCCTCGGCCAGGCGCTGCTCCAGAAGGCGCTTCTGGGCCGCCAGTTCGTCGCGCTCGACGCGCAAGGTGGTCAGTTCGTTACCGTTGCGATTGAAGAACATTTGCTTCCCCTGGCAGGTCGTACCGGTGATTGAATGGCATGGACCAGGAATATCGGCAGATGCGCGCAGAACTTGACCCGGACATCCCGGGAGATGCCCCGCGCCGTGCTAAAATTCCGGCGTTTTCAGAATCTTAGGCATTGAGAGAACCATGGCAGGTCATAGCAAATGGGCCAATATCAAGCACAAGAAAGCCGCCGCCGACGCCAAGCGCGGCAAGATTTTCACCCGGCTGATCAAGGAGATCACCGTCGCCGCCAAGCTGGGCGGGAGCGACATAGACAGCAACCCGCGCCTGCGCCTGGCAGTGGACAAGGCCCAGGACAACAACATGCCCAAGGACACCATCCAGCGCGCCATCCAGCGCGGCAGCGGTGAGTTGGAAGGTACCAGCTATGAGGAAATCCGCTACGAAGGCTATGGCATCGGCGGGGCGGCGGTGCTGGTGGACTGCCTCACCGACAACAAGACGCGCACCGTGGCCGAAGTGCGCCACGCCTTCGCCAAGCACGGCGGCAACCTGGGCTCGGAAGGCTCGGTGGCCTTCCTGTTCAAGCATTGCGGCCAGTTCGTGTTCGCGCCGGGCACCAGCGAGGATCAGGTAATGGAAGCGGCCCTGGAGGCCGGCGCCGAGGATGTCATCACCAACGAGGACGGCAGCGTGGAAGTGGTGTGCGCTGCCCACGATTTCATGAATCTCAAGCAGGCGCTGGAGAAGGCCGGACTCAAGCCGGAGTTCGCCGAGATCACCATGAAGCCCCTGAACGAGACCGTGCTGACGGGCGAGGATGCCGCCAAGATGCAGAAGCTGCTCGACGCCCTGGAGTCCCTGGACGACGTGCAGGAGGTCTACACCACGGCCTCGCTGGAGCACTAGGCCCCGTGGCCGAGCCGCCGGTACGCATCCTCGGCATCGACCCTGGTCTGCGGGTGACCGGGTTTGGCATCATCGAAAAGACCGGCAGCCGCTTGGCCTACCTCACCAGCGGCTGCGTCAAGATTCCGGAGGGCGAGCTGCCGGTGCGCCTGAAAACCATCC
>JBMOQT010000368.1:0-1671 GCA_049320945.1 Pseudomonadota bacterium | reverse complement strand
GGGAGCACAGCCTCAACGAATGCGTCGCCTGCCACGCCGGAGAGAAGAGCGGCAGCGTGCTGGGCCAGGACGGCTTCTGCCAGAGCTGCCACAGCTATGCGGCGGTGAAGCTGGATTGCTTCGAATGCCATTCCGCCAAACCCAAGCCGGTGGCCAGGCCATGACCGACCGCCGCCGCTTCCTCGAACTCTCCGCCGCGGCCCTGGCCGGCATCGCCCTTGCCCCGGGCATACGCCTGATCGAAGTGGCCGCCGCCCGGCCGCTTGATGCCCCTGCCTCGGGCAAGGTGCGCTGGGGCCTGCTCATCGACACCAGCCGCTGCGGCGACGACTGCGATGCCTGCCTCACCGCCTGCCGCCGGGAAAACCGCCTGCCCCAGGGCGAGCTGCGCCGCACCGATGCCCAGTGGATCCGCAAAGTGGCGGTGAAGGACATGCGCAGCGGCAGCACACGCCAGGTGCCCATGATGTGCCAGCACTGCGCCAAGCCCCCCTGCGTGGACGTGTGCCCCACCGGCGCCTCCTTCAAGCGCGCCGACGGCATCGTGCTGGTGGACCGCCACATCTGCATCGGCTGCCGCTACTGCATGATGGCCTGCCCCTACAAGGCGCGCTCCTTCGTGCACGAGCCCGTCACCGGCCAGAACCCGGAGGTGCCGCGCGGCCAGGGCTGCGTGGAAGGCTGCCACCTGTGCGTGCACCGCATCGACCGGGACCAACTCCCCGCCTGCGTCGAGGCCTGCGCCGCCACCGGCCGCAAGGCCATGCTGTTCGGCGACCTGAATGATCCGGCAGCCGAGATCAGCCGGCGCATCGCCCAGGTGGCGACCACCCAGGTGCGCGCCGATCTGCGCCTCGATCCGGGCGTGCGCTATCAAGGACTGTGAGCCATGGCCACCGTGACCTTGCGCGAATGGAGCATTACCAGCCGCCGCTACTACGGCCTGCTCGCAGCCCTCGGTACCCTGATCGCCCTGGGCGCCTACGCCTTCCTGCAGATGGAGCACCATGGCCATGTCATCACCGGCATGGACAATCAGGTGGTATGGGGCATGCCCCATGTGTTCGCCGTGTTCCTGATCGTCGCCGCCTCGGGGGCGCTCAACGTCGCCTCCACCGCCTCGGTGTTCGGCAAGGCGGCCTACAAGCCCCTGGCGCCCCTGTCGGGCCTGCTGGCCCTGGCGCTGCTGGCGGGGGGACTCACGGTGCTGATGCTGGACCTGGGCCGTCCCGACCGGCTGGTGGTGGCCATGACCCACTTCAACTTCAAGTCGATCTTCGCCCTCAACGTCTTCCTCTACACCGGCTTCTTCGCCATCGTCGCCGCCTACCTGTGGCTCATGTTGGAGCGGCGCCTGCAGCGCCACGCCAAGGCGGCGGGGCTGGCCGCCTTCGTCTGGCGCCTGCTGCTGACCACCGGCACCGGCTCCATCTTCGGCTTCCTGGCGGCGCGCGAGGCCTACGACTCGGCCCTGCTGGCGCCCCTGTTCATCGTCCTGTCGCTGGCCTACGGCACCGCCCTGTTCCTGCTGGTGCTCATGGTCGCCAGCCGCTGGGACGCGCGCCCCGTGAGCGACGCCCTGCTGGCGCGCCTGGCACGCCTGCTGGCGATCTTCGTCGCCGCCGCCCTGTACTTCGTCGCCGTGTTCCACCTCACCAAGCTCTACATGGC
>JBMOQT010000367.1:0-31594 GCA_049320945.1 Pseudomonadota bacterium | reverse complement strand
CGTTGCGGCGCTCGGGACGGTCGATGGCGATGGCCAGCACGCCTTCGGGGTGCTTGTGTACACGTATGTGGTCCATGGTGGTCCTCACAGGTGGCATCTGAGGTTCCTAGCCTCAAAGGTTGGGCCGGGCGACGTTCATGCGGCGCGCCGGGATCATGGCAAGGGCATAGACCAGGGCCACCGCCAGGAAGCCGGCGGTGAAGCCCTCGGCGCCGGCAGCCTCGGCGCCGCCGGCGCGCTGGCGCCCTTCCAGGAACAGCGCCAGCAGGGTGACGCCCAGGGCGCCGCCGAACTGGCGGAAGAAGTTGATGGCCGCCGAGCCCGCCGCCTCGCCACCGGGCGGCAGCAGGCGCAGCGCGCCGGCATTGAGGCCGGGGATCATCAATCCCAGCCCCACGCGTCCCAGGGCCACCCAGGCGGCCAGCGGCCAGAAGCCGCCGCCCGTGCCGGTCAGGGCGAACAGGGCCGCCGAGGCGGAGAAGCACGCCAGCCCCGCCAGCACGATGCGCTGGAAGGGCAGCCGGTCGGTCAGGCGCCCGGACAGGGGCAGCACCAGGGCCAGCAGCACGCCGCCGGGCACCAGCATGGCGCCGGCCTCGAAGGCGCTGAAATGCACCGCGTGCTGGGCGAACAGGGGCACCAGGTAGGTGGACCCGTACAGCCCCACCCCGTAGGCCACGGTCACCAGGATGGCCGCGCCGAAGCCGGGCTGGCGGAACAGGCCGAAATCCAGCAGGGGATGGGCGCTGCGCCGCTGCCAGGCGACAAAGGCCGCGCCCAGCGCCAGTCCCGCCAGCAGCAGGGAGGCCCACACCGCGGGCGGATGGGAGAAGGTGGCCGACAGCCCGCCCAGCAGGGCGATCAGGCCGGCGCCGAGCAACGCCAGCCCGGCCAGGTCCAGGGGCTTCCTGCGGGCGCCGGCGGGCGGCCGGGCGGCGACCAGGTAGCGCGGCGCCAGCAGCGCCGCCGTCAGGCAGAACGGCAGGGTCACCAGGAACACGGCGCGCCAGCCGAACTGATCCACCAGCGCCCCGCCCACCACCGGACCGATGGCCGGCGACAGGACGATGCCCAGGCCATAGGCCGACATGGCGCGCCCGCCCTGCTCGGGCGGGAACACCTGGGCCAGGGACACCATGGCCAGGGGCTGGATGAGGCCGGCGATGGCGCCCTGGCCGATGCGGCACAGGGCCAGCAGGGCGAAATGCTGCGGGCTGGTGAAGGCTGCCAGCACCGAGAACAGCATCAGCAGCCACAGGGCCGCGATATAGGTGGCGCGCGGGCCGTAACGGTTCATGGCCCAGCCCGACACCAGCATGGAGGCGGTGGTGGCGGCGAGAAAGCCGGTGGACAGGAGCTGCACCCGGTCGTGGCCGACGCGGAAGGCACGGATCACGTCCGGCAGGGCCACGTTGACGATGGTGGCCTCCATCACCGCCGCGAAGGTGCCCAGCATCACCGTCACCACCACCCGCCAGCGGTAGCCCTCGCCGTAGCGGGCGAACATGGCCGCGAGCTCCGGATGGCGGTGGCCGGGATCCCTCATGGCGTCGGGGCTAGGCGGCTTCCCGGGCGAAGTAGAGGTCGTGCAGCCGGTCCAGGTCCACCTGCCCGGCGCGCTCGGACATGAGCACCTTGCCGCTGCGCATGAGATAGACGCTGTCCGCCACCGACAAGGCCATGTGGGTGTTCTGCTCCACCAGCACGATGGTGACGCCCTGCTCCTTCAGGCTGCGCAGGATGGCGAAGATCTCCTGCACGATCACCGGCGCCAGGCCCAGGGAGGGCTCGTCGATCAGCAGCACGCGCGGCTCCGACATGAGCCCGCGGCCCATGGCCAGCATCTGCGCCTCGCCGCCGGACAGGGAGCCGGCCGCCTGCCGGCGCCGCTCCTTCAGGCGCGGGAACAGCCCGTACACCCGCTCCAGGTTGCGCGCCAGCGCCGGCCGGTGCGGCTTGGGGAAGGCGCCCATGGCCAGGTTCTCCTCCACCGTCATGTCGCGGAAGATCATGCGCCCCTCGGGGATCATGGCGATGCCCAGGGCGGCCATTTCCCAGGTGTTGCGTCCGGTGAGGGGGAAGCCGTCCAGCACCACCTCGCCCCGCTGCACCGGCACCAGGCCCATGATGGCGCGCAGCAGGGTGGTCTTGCCGGCGCCATTGGGGCCGATGATGGCGGTGAGCTGGCCCAGGGGGAAATCCAGGGACACGCCCCACAACACGTTGATGGCGCCGTAGCCGGCCTGCACTTCCGATACCTTAAGCATGGCCCGCTCCCGTATAGCTCCGGATGACATCCGGGTTGTTGAACACCTCCTCGGGCGTACCGTCGGCGATGAGCTGGCCGAAGTCCAGCACCGCGACGCGATGGCACAGGGAGGAAATGGTCTCGATGTCGTGCTCGATGATGAGGATGCCGATGCGGTAGCGGGCGTGCAGCTCGCGCAGCTTCTCCATGAACACGCGCTTGCCGCTGGTCTCCAGCCCCGCCAGCACCTCGTCCAGCAGCAGCAGCTTGGGGTTGGTGGCCAGGGCCTTGGCCACCTCCAGGCGCTTCAGCTCCTGCAGCGCCAGCTCGTGGGCGGCGTCGCGCTCCGCGGCGTGGGCCAGATCCATGAACTCCAGGATCTCGTCGATCTTTTCGTGATCCACCCGGCCGGCGCCGAAGCGCTGGGCCACCACCAGGTTCTCGCGCACCGTCAGCTCGTGCATGGGCTGCGGGATCTGGAAGGTGCGCCCCAGTCCCAGGCGGGCGCGCTTGTGCAGGGGCTGGCGCATGATGTCCACGCCGTCGAACAGCACGCGCCCGGTGGTTGCGCGCACCAGGCCGGAAATGACGTTGAACAGGGTGGTCTTGCCGGCGCCGTTGGGCCCCACCAGGCCCACCAGCTGGTCGTCGCCCATGGCCAGGCTCACTCCCTTAACGGCGGTGAGGCCGCCGAAGCGCACCGTGACGTTGTCAAGCTGCAGCATGCTTCTTCCCCTTGCCCCGGCGCAGCAGCGGCAGCAGGCCGTCGGGCGCGAACAGGATCATGGCCGCCAGCACGGCGCCCAGGATGATGTGATGGCCGTGGGTGACCAGGGACTTGAACACCAACTGGTCCACCAGGTAGATCACCACGGCGCCCACCGCCGGCCCCAGCACCGTGCGGTAGCCGCCGAAGATGGCGGCGATGATGGGCAGCACGCTCCAGGCGCCGTTGAAGGCGTAGTCGGGTTCCAGGAAGTTGATGGTGTGGGCGTTGAAGGCCCCCACCATGCCGGTCATGAAGGCCGACACGAACAGCATCCAGGACTTGAGCAGCACGCTGTTCACCCCCACCACGCGCGTGGCGTCCTCGCTGTCGTGCATGGCGCGCAGGGCCGTGCCGTAGTGGCTGCGGCGTATCCAGGCATACACGGCAAGGCAAGCGACCACCAGGGTGAGGATCACCAGGAAGCTGCCCACCCGGGTGGACAGGTCGAAGCCCAGCACCTCGGGCAGGCGCGGGATGCTGGCAATGCCGCTGGAGCCGCCGGTGAGGGATTCCAGCTGGGTCGCCAGGATCTTGAAGATGAGGGCGTAGGCCAGGATGGCCAGGGCGAAATAGGGTCCCGACAGGCGCAGCGCCGGCAGCATGGCCACCGAGGCCAGCACCGCGATCAGCCCGGCCGCCGGCATCGCCAGCAGCACCGGCCAGCCCAGCTTCATGACCAGCAGCGCCGAGGCGTAGGCGCCCACGCCGAAGAAGGCGGCGTGGCCGAAGCTCACCATGCCGCCCAGGTTGCCCAGCAGGGCCCAGGCCACGGCGATGCCGGCGACGATCAGGGCGGAGACGATCAGGCTCATCACGTACTGATCGCTACCCAGCAGCAGCGGCACGCCGATATAGAGGGCGGCCGCCGCGGCGATGACAAGAAGACTGCGTTTCATGTGCGCCTCCTCAACCGCGCCGCCGGGCGGCGCCGAACAGGCCGTTGGGCAGCAGGAACAGCACCAGCAGGAACAGCACCATGCCCACCAGCTCCTGCAGCGCCGAGCTCCACAGGGTGACCGTGAGCGCCTCGGTGACCCCCAGCAGCACCGCCGCCACCAGCACGCCGGGCACCGAGCCCACGCCCGCCAGCACGGTGATGATGAAGGCCTTCACCGTCAGGGCGTGGCCCAGGGGCGGCTGGATGACGCCGCTGGCGAAGATGGCCACGCCGGCGAAGGAGGCTAGCGCCCCTGCCACCAGGAAGGAGATCAGCTCGGTCTTGGCGGGATTGATGCCCATCAGTTTGGCCGCGTCCCGGTTGGAGGACACGGCGCGCACCGCGCGCCCGTACCAGCTGCGCGACAGCCACAGGCCCAGCACCGTCACCAGCACCAGGCTCAGGGCGAAGGCCAGCAGCTCGCTGCGCATGCTGTAGAGGCTGCCCAGCTGCACCGCCTCCTGCAGGCCGGCGTTGCCGGTGGAGCGCACGTCGCTGGACCAGATGAGCAGCACGGCGTTGGTCAGGATCATGCCCAGGGCGAAAGTCAGCATGAGGGAGTTCAGCTCCCGGTTGCGCTTGATGCGGTCCACCAGGAAATAGACGATGGCCGAGGACAGGCACACCACCCCCAGGGCGATGGGGATGGCCATGAGCGGGTTCACCGTCATCTGGCTTTCCACCGTGTAGGCCACGTAGGCCGCCAGCAGCACCAGCTCGCCGTGGGCCAGGTTGATGATGCGCATGGTGCCGAAGGTGAGCGCCAGACCCACGGCGATGAGGGCATAGACGCCCCCCACCAGCAGGCCCGAGTAGCAGGCTTGGAGGATCAGTTCGGTCATTTTTTTGATGCGTGACGGGTGACGGGTGACGGGTGACAAAACAACGGTACGCGGGGCGTCACTCGCCCCTTGTCGCTATTGATACGTGACGAGTGACGAGTGACGAGAGCTACGGTGCGCGCCCGTCACTCGTCACCCGTCACCCGTCACCGCCTTACCACGGCAGCCCGGGATAGACGATCGGCCCCGTCGCCTCGCTCTTGGGCGACACGATCACCACCTTGCCGCCCTGGTGCTGGCCCATGCGGTGCTGGAAGTTGGGGTTGTCGCCGTTGGCGTCGAACATGACCCGGCCGATCAGGGTCTGGCGGTTGGTCTTGCGCAGCTCGTCGGCCAGCCCGCCCTTCTTCAGGGTGCCGTTGTCGGCGGCACGGGCAATGGCTTCGAACAGCAGCATGGCCTTCACGTAGCCGAACTGGGCCAGGTAGTCCACTTCCTTGTTGAACAGCTTCTTGTAGGTGTCGGCGAACTCCTTGCCCTCGGGCGTCTTGTACTCCACCGGGAAGGGCAGCAGCGAGGTGCCGATGACGTTGGGCATCAGGTCGGGGAAGTCCTTGGCCATCTTGGCGGTGGCCAGGGACCAGACGCCGACGATGGCCTTGATCTCGGGCTTCAGCACCTTGGCCGCGCGGATGATGCCGACATAGTCGTTCTCGTAGGCCGACATCAGGATGACGTCGGGCTTGTCCTGGAGCTTGATCTTGTTCACCACCGGCTTGAAGTCGGTGATGGCGGGATCGAAGGCGTGCATGCCCACCTTGACGCCCTTGGCCTCCAGGGCCTTCTGCACGTTCTTGGCCAGATCGGTGGTGGCTTCCTTGGTGGAGTACACGATGGAGACGGACTTGACGCCCAGCTCGTCGAACAGGGTCAGCACCGCCTTCTCGTAGCCGGGGGTGTTGTTGATGCGGAAGAAGTTCTTCAGGCCGCGCCGGGTCAGGTCGTTGTCCACGCCGCCGGCGGTCATGTACACCAGGTTCTGCTTGTTGGCGGCGTCCGAGGCCGGGCCGATGATGTTGGAGCCGAAGCCGCCGACGATGGCCACCACCCCCTGGGAGGCGAGCTTCTCCACCGCGGAGACCGCCTTGGCCGGGTTCGACTCGTCGTCGACGGTGATGAGCTTGACCTTGTGCTTGCCGTTGCTGCGGTTGAACAGCTCGGCGGCGGTCTGGATGCCCTCGCTGAATCCCATGCCCGAGCGCGCCATGGCGCCGGTGAGGGCGATCTGCACGCCCACCGGGAATTCCTCGGCCTGCGCCGGCAGGGCCGCAGCCAGGGCGGCGGCGCCGATGAGCAAACTACGCTTCAATATGCTGGTCACTTGTCCCACTCCTTCCGTTTGACGCAAAAATAAAGTGCCGACCTACCGGCCCATCTGTGCGGCCATCTGCCGCAGCTGGTTCTTCAGAATCTTGCCCGTGGCGGTGGCCGGCAGGTGCTCCATGAGCACGATCTGCGCCGGCAGCTTGTAGGGCGACAGGCGCTCACGCAGGAAGGCCGCCAGCGCCTCCGCCTCCAGCCCCGAGCCGGGCGCCGGCTCGACGAAGGCCACCACTTCCTCGTTGCCCGCCACCGCCCGTCCCACCACGGCCGAGTGCACCACCAGGGGATGGGAGTTGAGCACCTGCTCCACCTCCACCGGATATACGTTGAAGCCGGAGCGGATGATCAGCTCCTTGCTGCGACCGACGATGAACAGCGCCCCGTCCGCCTCCTGGCGCGCCAGGTCGCCGGTGTTGAGCCAGCCCTCGGCATCCACCGTCTCCCGGCTGAGCTCGGGGTTGCGGTAATAGCCCTTCATCACGTTCGGCCCGCGCAGCCACAGCTCGCCCACTTCGCCGGGGGCCACGTCCTGCTTGCTCTGGGCGTCCACGATGCGGACAGTGATGCCGGGAATGGGCTCGCCCACGGAGCAGTCGTGGCGCGGGCGCTCCAGGCGCGTCTGGGAAATGGAGGGCGAGGACTCGGTCATGCCGTAGCCGTTGTGCAGGATGACGCCCAGGGTGCGCTCGAAGTCGTCCTTGAGCGCCTGGTCCAGGGGCGCGCCGCCCGACTGGGCAACGCGCAGCCGCGGTGCCGCCAGGCGGTTGCCCGGGCGCCGGCCCCATTCCAGCAGCTTGGCATACATGGCCGGCACGCCGTGCAGCACCGTGATGCCGTCCTCGGCCAGGGCCTGGGCCAGATGCTGGGGATCGAAGCGCGGCACCAGCACCAGGCCGGCGCCGGCGTGCAGGCTGGCGAGCAGCACCGCCGTCAGGCCATAGACATGGGACAGGGGCAGCACGCCATACACCCGGTCGCCGGGACGCAGCTGGCGCAGGCAGCGGCTGTTCTCGGCGATGAACAACAGGTTGGCGTGGGTGAGCATCACGCCCTTGGGATCGCCCGAGGTGCCGGAGGTGTAAATGAGGGCGGCGACCTGCTCCCGGCCCGACTCATACACCGGCTCGGGCTGGCACGACTCGTTCAGGGGCCCGAGGGCCACACCCTCCAGCCCCGGCCAGTCCACCGGCCCGGCCTGCAGGCGCCGGGCATGCTCCGCGGCGTCCCTGGAGGCGGCCGCGGCAAACAGGATGCGGCGCGCACCGGAGTGGGCCGCGAAGTTGTCCACCTCCCGCGCCGACAGGCGCGCATTGATCACCGACACCCAGGCGTCGAGCATGCTGGCGGCAAACACCAGCACCGCCACGGCGGCGCAGTTCTCGCCCACCACCAGGAAGCGGTCGCCGCCGCGCACGCCGGCCTGGTGCAGGCGTTCGGCGGTGTTGACGATGGCCTGGTGCAGTTCCCGGTAAGTCAGGCGCCGGGAAGCGTCTTCCAGGGCGATGGCATCGGGCGTCGCAGCCACCCAGGGTTCAAGGATGCGGTGCAGGCGCCCGGGCAGGTCGTTCCGCGGCGTGAAGTCGTGGGGTGAGGCGGAGGAAGGAGGTGGCGTATCCTGTTTCATTTTTTCGCTGTTCTGACTGCGTTGCGGAACATCGAGGTCGCGCATGTTGGCACACGGTCCGGCCCGAAGTCAACTTATTCCCGGAATAATATTCTGCTATGCAGAACCACAAGCGATTTCTTCGGCAAATCGCCCCGGGAGCTGCTAACTAAGGAACAGGGGTCTTTGTCGCTTCAGGATGTGCTTGACGGGCATGCAAGAATCGGCAAAGATTCGCCTTCCCGACAATTTCAGAACATAATTCTGCATTGCAGTTTTACAACTGCCACGCAGCCACACCTCCAGGAGGACTTATGCCACTCGATGCAAACCAAGCCGATTTGCGCCTCGCCGTGGTGGGCAGCGGCGTCATGGGCCGCGGCATCGCCCAGATCGCGGCCCAGGCGGGCATCCAGGTCAGCCTCTACGACGCGCGCCCCGGGGGCGCGGCGGAAGCCAAGCGCCAGCTGGAAGAAGTGTTCCAGCGCCTGGCGGAGAAGGGCAAGCTGAGCATGGACGCCGCGCGCGCCGCCGGGGCGCGGCTGCAGGTGGTCCAGTCCTTGAAGGATCTTGCCGGCTGCCACGTGGTGGTGGAAGCCATTATCGAGAACCTGGAGGCCAAGCAGGCCCTGTTCGCGGAGCTGGAGGGCATCGTCGGCGACGACTGTGTGCTCGCCAGCAACACCTCCTCCCTGTCGGTCACGGCCATCGCCGCCAGGCTCAAGCGGCCCCAGCGGGTGGCCGGCTTCCACTTCTTCAATCCCGTACCCCTGATGAAGATCGTCGAGGTGGTGGACGGGCTGCTCACCGACCCCGCCGTGTCCGCCTTCCTGCTGGCCCTGGGCGGGCGCATGGGCCACACGGCGGTGCGTGCCAAGGACACTCCGGGCTTCATCGTCAATCACGCCGGGCGCGGCTACGGCACCGAGGCGCTGCGCATCCTGGCCGAGGGCGTGGCCGAGTTCTACGAGGTGGACCGCATCCTGCGCGACACCGCCGGCTTCAAGCTGGGCCCCTTCGAGCTGCTGGACCTCACGGCCCTGGACGTGTCCCACCCGGTGATGGAGTCCATCTACAACCAGTACTACCAGGAGCCGCGCTTCCGGCCCCAGCCCCTGACGCGCCAGATGCTCGCCGCCGGCCTGCTCGGGCGCAAGGTGGGGCGCGGCTTCTACCGCTATGACAACGGCACCCAGGAGCGCTTCCCCGAGCAGCCCGCCTCGACCGCGCGCCCGCAGCAGGTGTGGATCAGCCCCCTGCGCCCGAAGCTGCGCGAGCGGGTGGCGGAGCTGGTGACGCAGCTGGGCGGGGTGATCGACGACGGCGCCGTGCCCACGCCCAACAGCCTGTGCGTGGTGACGCCCCTGGGCGAGGATGCCACCACTCTCGCCACCCGGGACAATCTCGACCCGGCGTGCACCGTCGCCGTGGACGCGCTGCTCGACATGGCCAAGCGCCGGGTGGTGATGACCACGCCGGTCACCCTGCCGGAGTACCGCGAGGCCGCCCGCGGCCTGTTCGGCGCCGACGGCGTGCCCGTGTCGGTGATCCGCGACAGCGCCGGCCTGGTGGCCCAGCGGGTGATCGCCACCATCGTGAACATCGCCTGCGACATCGCCCAGCAGCGCATCGCCGCCCCGGCCGACATCGACCGGGCCGTGACCCTGGGGCTGGGCTACCCCCACGGGCCGCTGGCCTGGGGCGACCGCCTGGGGCCGCGCATCGTGCTCGCCATCCTGGAAAACCTGCAGGCCTTCTACGGCGACCCGCGCTACCGCCCCAGCCCCTGGCTGAAGCGGCGTGCCCTGCTCGGCGTATCCCTGCTCACCGACGAGGAGTAAATCCATGCTTGACGCCTACATCTACGATGGCCTGCGTTCCGCTTTCGGGCGCCATGCCGGCTGCCTCGCTTCCGTACGCCCCGACGATCTCGTGGCGGAAGTCATGCGCGCCCTGGTGGCGCGCTCCCCCTGGAAGGCGGAGCAAATCGAGGACGTGATCCTGGGCTGCACCAGCCAGGCCGGCGAGGACTCGCGCAACGTGGCGCGCAACGCCCTGCTCGCCGCCGGCTTCCCGGTCACCGTGCCGGGCCAGACGGTGAACCGCCTGTGTGCCAGCGGCCTGGCGGCGGTGGTGGACGCCGCCCGCGCCGTCACCTGCGGCGAGGGCGAGCTGTATCTCGCCGGCGGCGTGGAGAGCATGAGCCGCGCGCCCTTCGTGGTGGGCAAGGCGGAAGCCGCCTACAGCCGCGAGTTCAAGGTGTTCGACTCGACCATCGGCGCGCGCTTCCCCAATCCCAAGGTGACGGCCAAATACGGCGCCGACACCATGCCCGAGACGGGCGACAACGTGGCCAGGGACTTCGGCATCTCGCGCGAGGAGGCCGACCGCTTCGCCGCCGCCTCCCAGGCCAAGTACGAAAGAGCGCGCGCCGCCGGCTTCTTCGCCGGCGAGATCCACCCCATCGAAGTGCCCACCGGCAAGAAGACGCCGCCGGTGACGGTGAGCGAGGACGAGCACCCGCGCCCCGAATCCACCTACGACACCCTGGCGAAACTCAGGCCCCTGTTCGAAGGCGGCGTGGTCACCGCCGGCAATGCCTCCGGCATCAACGACGGCGCCGCCGCCCTGTTGGTGGGCAGCCGCGCCGCCAGCGAGAAAGCGGGCAAGAAGCCCATGGCGCGTATCCTGGCCGCCGCCGCGGCCGGGGTGGAGCCGCGCATCATGGGCATCGGCCCGGTGTTCGCCATCCGCAAGGCCCTGGAGCGCGCCGGCCTGGGCTTGTCCGACATGGACATCATCGAAATCAACGAGGCCTTCGCCAGCCAGGTGCTGGGCTGCCTCAAGCTGCTCAACATCGCCTTCGATGACCCGCGCGTCAATCCCAACGGCGGCGCCATCGCCGTGGGCCATCCCCTGGGCGCCTCGGGCGCACGCCTGGCGCTCACCACCGCGCGCGAGCTGGCGCGCCGCGAGGGCCGCTATGCCGTGGTGAGCCTGTGCATCGGCGTCGGCCAGGGGCTGGCGCTGGTGATGGAGCGTGCCGCGTCGTAACCGTCGTTCACGCCCCCTCTCCCCCGTTCCGGGGGAGAGGGGGCAATAGCAACCATCGCACTGACCCCGAAATGGATCTCAACTTCACCCCCGAAGAAAACGCCTTCCGCGAGGAAGTTCGCGCCTTCGTGCGCGACCAGCTGCCGGCCGCCATCCGCCACAAGGTGATGAACGGCCTGCATCTCACCCGCGACGACCACGTGCTGTGGCAGCGCACCCTGTACCGGCGCGGCTGGGGCGGGCCCGGCTGGTCCAAGGAATTCGGCGGCCCGGGCTGGACGCCCGTGCAGCAGTACATCTTCGAGGAGGAGTGCGCCGCCGGCGGGGCGCCGCGCCTGATCCCCTTCGGCCTGAAGATGGTGGCGCCGGTGATCATGGCCTTCGGCAACGACGCCCAGAAGGCACGCTTCCTGCCCAAGATCCTGTCGGCCGAGGAATGGTGGTGCCAGGGCTACTCGGAACCGGGCGCCGGCTCCGACCTGGCCTCCCTCAAGACCCGGGCGGAGCGCCGGGGAGATCACTACGTGGTCAATGGCCAGAAGACCTGGAACACCCTCGGCCAGTATGCCGACTGGATCTTCTGCCTGGTGCGCACCGATCCGGAAGCGAAAGCCCAGCGCGGCATCTCCTTCCTGCTGATCGACATGAAGTCGCCGGGCATCACCGTGCGCCCCATCATCACCATGGACGGCGCCCACGAGGTGAACGAGATCTGGTTCGAGGATGTGCAGGTCCCGGTGGAGAACCTGGTGGGCGAGGAGAACATGGGCTGGACCTACGCCAAGTTCCTACTGGGCCACGAGCGCACCAACATCGCCGGCGTGGGCATCGCCAAGCGCGAGCTGGCGCGGCTCAAGCGCATCGCCGCCCTGGAAACCAAGCAGGGCCGGCCGCTGATCGAGGATCCCCTGTTCGCCGCCAAGATCGCCGACGTGGAGATCGACCTGATGGCCCTGGAGATCACCAACCTGCGCGTGCTGTCGGCAGAGGCGGAAAAGCGCGCCCCCGGCCCGGAAGCCTCCATCCTCAAGATCAAGGGCACGGAGATCCAGCAGGCCATCACCGAGCTGCTGGTGGAGGCGGTGGGCCCCTACGCCCTGCCCTTCCGGCGCGAAGCCATGGCGGCGGGCTACCAGGGCGACGTGGTCGGCCCCGACTACGCCGCCAGCCTGGCGGCCCATTATCTCAACATGCGCAAGCTGTCGATCTACGGCGGCTCCAACGAGATTCAGAAGAACATCATCTCCCAGATGATCCTGGGACTGTGAGACGGACATGGATTTCACTTTCACCGAAGAACAGCAACTGCTCGAGGATACGGTCAAGCGCTTCGTCGCCAGGGACTACGGCTTCGAGAAACGCCGCGCCATCCTGGCCTCGCCCGAAGGCTGGAGCCGCCAGGTGTGGCAGGACCTGGCGGACCTGGGCCTGCTGGCCCTGCTGGTGCCCGAGGAGCACGGCGGCCTGGGCGCCGGCCCGGTGGACACCCTGCTGGTGATGAACGCCCTGGGGGCGGGCATGGTGGTCGAGCCCTTCCTGTCGAGCGCCGTGGTCGCCACCGCCCTGCTGCGCGAGGCCGGGTCCCCGTCGCAGCAGGCCCAATGGCTGCCGGCCATGGCCACCGGCGAGAAGATCGTCACCCTGGCCTGGGAGGAGCCGGGCGCGCGCGGCGATGCCGCCTGGGTGGACACCCGCGCCAAGCGCGCCGCCGACGGCTACGTGCTGCACGGGCAGAAGGCGGTGGCGCTGCACGCGCCCATGGCCGACGCCCTGATCGTCTCGGCCCGGGCGTACGGCGAGCCGGGCGATGCCGAAGGCTTAAGCCTGTTCCTGGTGCCCCGGGACACGCCGGGACTGGTGTTGCAGGCCTATCCGACGGTGGACGGCACGCGCGCCGCCGAGGTGTTCCTGCGCAACGCCTACCTGCCCTCCTCCGCCCGGCTGGGCGAGGACGGCGCCGGCTACGCCCCCCTCACGACCGCCCTGGACGCGGGCCTGGCGGCCCTGTGCGCCGAGGCCGTGGGGGCGCTCAAGGCCATCTTCGACGCCACCCTGGAATACCTGCGCACGCGCAAGCAGTTCGGCCAGCCCATCGGCCGCTTCCAGGCCCTGCAGCACCGGGCGGCGGACATGCTGCTGCACCTGGAGCAGGCGAAATCCATGAGCTACCTGGCCGCGGTGCGCTGTACCGACCCGGACCCGCTGGTGCGCGCCCGCTTTCTTTCGGCCGCCAAGGTGGTGATCGGCCGCGCCTGCCGCTACGTGGGCCAGCAGGCGGTGCAGCTGCACGGCGGCATGGGCGTCACCGACGAGCTCAACGTCAGCCACCTGTTCAAGCGCCTGCTGGCGATCGAGCTGTCCCTGGGCGACACCGACAGCCACCGGGAGCGCTTTGCCCGGCTGCTGTGCTGACGAGGCAGCGCCGCGCATGACGCGTGGCATCGTCATGGCCTGACCCGGCCACGTGCGCTAAGCTATCGTCTTTCCCCGGCACGGAGAAAGACGATGTCCCCTAATCTGCCCGCGTCCATGCGCGCCATCGAAATCCGCACCCCCGGCGGCCCGGAGGTGCTGGTGCCCGCCACGCGCCCCCTGCCCCAGCTTCAGCCCGGCGAGGTGCTGATCCGG
Organism: Pseudomonadota bacterium; assembly: GCA_049320945.1. Classification (GTDB taxonomy): domain Bacteria; phylum Pseudomonadota; class Gammaproteobacteria; order Burkholderiales; family Rhodocyclaceae; genus DYIB01. The sequence continues at coordinate 18,190 of JBMOQT010000367.1, read as the reverse complement.
GTGGCCGCGGCCGGCATCAACCGCCCCGACGTGCTGCAGCGCACCGGCCACTACCCCGTCCCGCCCGGCGCTTCCGACCTGCCGGGGCTGGAAGTGGCCGGCACCATCGTCGCCGGGGATGTGGGCGACTCGGGCTTTACCCTGGGCGACCAGGTGTGCGCCCTGGTGCAGGGCGGCGGCTACGCGGAGTATTGCGCCGCGCCGGTGCGCCAGTGCCTGCCCGTGCCCAGGGGCCTGACCCTGGTGCAGGCCGCCTCCCTGCCCGAGACCTTCTTCACCGTGTGGAGCAACGTGTTCGACCGCGCCCGCCTGGCCGAGGGCGAGACCCTGCTGGTGCAGGGCGGCACCAGCGGCATCGGCGTCACCGCGATCCAGATGGCCAAGGCCCTGGGCCACCGGGTGTTCGCCACGGCCGGCAGCGACGAGAAATGCCGCGCCTGCGAGCGCCTGGGCGCCGAGCGCGGCATCAACTACCGGAGCGAGGACTTCGTGCAGGTGGTGAAGGACGCCACCGGCGGACGCGGCGTGGACGTCATCCTCGACATGGTGGCGGGCGACTACGTGCCCCGCGAACTCGCCGCCCTGGCGGACGACGGCCGCCTGGTGCTGATCGCCTTCCTGGGCGGCGCTAAGGCCACGGTGGACTTCGGCCAGGTGATGCGGCGCCGGCTCACCATCACCGGCTCCACCCTGCGCCCGCGCTCCGTGGAGTTCAAGCACGCCATCGCCCGCCAGCTGCGGGAAAGGATCTGGCCGCTGCTGGAGGCCGGCGCCATCAAGCCGGTGATCCATGCCACCTTCCCCCTGGAGCAGGCCGCCGAGGCCCACCGGCTGATGGAAAGCGGCACCCACATCGGCAAGATCGTGCTGAAGCTGACGGAATAACCGCGCGCGTCGCGGGGGACGGACCCCATGACCGTAGCGACCTTCCGCTTCTACGAGGAGCTGAATGACTTCCTGGCGCCGGAACGGCGCAAGCGCGAGTTCCAGTGCACTTGCGCCCGGGCCGCGACCACCAAGCACATGATCGAGGCCCTGGGCGTGCCCCACACCGAGGTGGAGCTGATCCTGGTCAACGGCGAGTCGGTGGGCTTCGACCGGCTGCTGCACGACGGCGACCGGGTTGCCGTGTATCCCAAGTTCGAGGCGCTCGACGTGTCCCCCCTGCTGCGGGTGCGCGAGCGCCCGCTGCGCGCCCTGTGCTTTGTCGCCGACGCGCACCTGGGCGGACTGGCCCATCTGCTGCGCATGTCGGGCTTCGACACCCTCTACGACAACCACTTCCACGACAACGACATCGTCGCCATCGCCGTGCGCGATAGCCGCATCGTGCTGACGCGCGACCGGGAGCTGCTCAAGCGCCGCGACATCACCCATGGCTGCTACGTGCGGGCCCTGAAGCCGGCGCAGCAGCTGCGCGAGATCTTCGAGCGCCTGGATCTGGCCCGCAGCGCGCGCCCCCTGACCCTGTGCCTGCACTGCAATGCGCCCTTGCGCGACATCGACAAGGCGCAGGTAGTGGAGCAACTGCCGCCCTCGGTGCGCGAACGCTACGACCGTTTCACCACCTGCGACGTGTGCCGCCGCGTATTCTGGGAAGGATCCCACTGGCGCCACATGCGCGCGCTGCTGGACGAGCTGATGCCGGACGGCTGAATCGCGCCGCCGGCCGTCACGGCTGCAACAGGTGTATGCGCGCGCTCGCCCGGCCGTGTTCAATATCCAGGACAGCGATGGACACGGGCAATCTTACCCCCTTCCCCCGGGGCCGCGCCGCCCTTGCGGACGCCCGCCGCGCCCTTGCTATACTGTGCCCCCGCACGGCGCGGGCGGCCATTAGCCGCGCCGACAATATCCAACAAAGGGGTGCCCATTGGAACTTCTCCTCGACCCGCAGGCCTGGATTGCCTTCGCCACCCTGACCGCCCTCGAGCTGGTGCTGGGGATCGACAACATCATCTTCATTTCCATCCTGGTGGACAAGCTGCCCAGGGAAAGACGCGAATTCACCCGCAAGCTGGGCCTGTTCCTGGCCATGTTCATGCGCATCGGCCTGCTGCTGCTGCTGTCCTGGATCGTGGGCCTGACGGCGCCCCTGTTCACCGTGCTGACCGAGGAGATCTCGGGGCGCGATCTGATCCTGATCCTGGGCGGGCTGTTCCTCGTGTGGAAGAGCACCAAGGAGATCCATCAACTCCTGGAAGGGGAGGAAGGCGGAGAATCGAAGGCGGTCAAAGCGACCCTGGGTGCAGTCATTGTGCAGATCATTCTCATCGACCTGGTGTTCTCCCTGGACTCCATCATCACCGCCGTGGGCATGGTGGATCAGATCGCGGTAATGGTCGCCGCGGTGGTCGCCTCGGTGGGCCTGATGATGGTGTTCGCCCCGGGCATCGGCCGCTTCGTGTCCGACCACCCGACGGTCAAGATGCTGGCCCTGTCCTTCCTGATGGTGGTGGGGGTGGCCCTGGTCGCCGAGGGCTTCGACCACCACATCCCGAAGGGTTACATCTACTTCGCCATGGCCTTCTCGGTGGCGGTGGAAATGCTCAACATCCGCCTGCGCAAGCGGGCGGTGCCGGTGCATCTGCATCCTCCCTACGCCCCCGAGGAGAACAAAGGGGCAGCGCCACCGGCGGCGCCATCCTCTCATGGCTCACCACCCGAGCGATGACTGGAGGCGGCCATGACTGAGACCGGAAAGCGGGTCAAGAGCGAAGCCAGACCGGAGCTGGTCTATCCGTTCGCGACCGTGCCCTTGCCGGGCCAGACGCTGGAGATCGCGCCCGGCGTTCTCTGGATCCGCATGCCGATGCCCGGAGCCCTGTCACACATCAATCTCTGGGCAATCGAGGATGGGGACGGCTGGGCGATCGTGGACACCGGTCTGCGCACTCCGGAAACCGCCGCCGCCTGGTGCGAGCTGTTCGACGGCGCACTGCGCCATCGCCCGGTCAACCGCGTCTTCGTCACCCACATGCATCCGGACCACATCGGCATGGCGGGCTGGATAACGCGCAAGTTCGACTGCCGGCTGTGGATGACCCGGCTCGAATACCTTACCTGCCGGGTGATGGCGGCCGACACGGGACGCGAAGCGCCCCCCGATGGCGTGAGCTTCTACCGGCGCGCCGGCTGGGACGACGCGGCGATCGAAACCTACCGCGCCCGCTTCGGCAACTTCGGCAAGATGATCTATACGCCGCCCGACAGCTACCGGCGCCTGCGGGACGGCGAGCGCCTGCTGATCGGGCGCAACGAATGGCACGTGGTCGTAGGCAACGGCCATTCGCCCGAGCATGCATGCCTGTATTGCCCGGAACTGAAGCTGCTGATTTCGGGCGATCAGGTTCTGCCGAGAATCTCTTCCAACGTCTCGGTGTTTCCCACGGAACCGGACGCCGACCCGGTATCGGACTGGCTCAACTCCCTGGCCAAACTCAAGTGCAGCGTATCCGATGACGTACTCGTGCTGCCGGCCCACAACGAGCCGTTCCGGAACCTGCACGCCCGGCTCGACGACCTGGTCCGCGGCCAGGAGCGGGCGCTCGATCGCCTGCGCAAGGCCTTGAGTGAACCGAAGCGCGTGGTCGATCTGTTCGGTGCCCTGTTCTCCAGCAAGGTGTATTCCGACCCCATGCAGCTGGGCCTGGCCACGGGTGAAACGGTCGCCTGCCTCAACTATCTGATCGGACGCGGTGAAGTCGTGGCACAAAGCGACGCCGAAGGCGTCGCATGGTATCGCGCGGCATGACGGCGGCGGAAGTGCACACGCCGCTCACGCCGCCTTTGCGCCCGTCTGCGACGCCGCGCCACTGGACCTGAAAACCGCACTCGACGCAAAGGACGCGAAGCAACGCAAAGGACGCAAAGAAAAATCCTGAAGGACGGCCGGCACCCGAAAGGTGAGGCTGCGGATCGTTCTTTGCGTCCTTTGCGCCTTTGCGCTCTTTGCGTCGAAGGCGGTTCCAACTGCGGTTTCAAGGTTGAACCACGGAGACACAGAGGCACCGAGTGGAAAAACAAGAGAAACGGGTTGGCACTCCCGATCACCCGGAAGGTGATCGCAACGACGCTGACAACTCTTTGTTTCTCTGCGTCTCCGTGCCTCTGTGGTGAAGGGTTTTACAGTTTCAAGGCTGAACGATCAGCGCTTCCCGTTCCTGCTTGGCAGACGTGGCCGAAGGGGTAGAGGACGCTGCGCACCTGGTGTTCGCTGAGAGCCGGATGTGGCCGCGACGTTTCGCTATGCGAACTTTTATTTCGTTTTATCTCGAGCCATGATATCTTGTCCCCATTCCGGTGGGAACCCGGCACACAGGAGACAAGAGCATCATGGAGCAATTCACCGACAGAACTGCAGTCATCACCGGCGCCGCCGGTGGCATCGGCCTGGCACTGGCGCGCCGCGCCGCAGCAGAGGGCATGCGCCTGGTGCTCGCCGACATCGACGGCGAACGCCTGGAGAAGACAGCCGCCACCCTGGCGCTGCCACGCGAGCGCCTGCATCTGTGTGCCATCGACGTCAGCCGGGAAGAGGACATCGCGCGCCTGGCCGGGGAGGCCTTCGGACGCTTCGGCGCGGTGCACCTCTTGTGCAACAACGCCGGCGTCGCCCTGGCGCGGGAGGCTTGGCAGCACAGCGCCGCCGACTGGCAGTGGGTGCTGGGCGTCAACCTGTGGAGCGTGGTGCACGCGGTCAACCACTTCGTGCCGCGCCTGCTGCAGCAGGCGGACGAGAGCCATATCGTGAACACCGCCTCCGTGGCGGGGTTGCTGTCCACACCGGGCATGGCGGCCTACAACGTGAGCAAGCACGGCGTGGTCACCCTGTCGGAGACGCTGTACACCGAGCTGGCGATGCAGAACGCCCGGGTGGGCGTGTCGGTGCTGTGCCCGGCCTGGGTGCCCACCGACATCCACCTGTCCCAGCGCGCGCGGCCGCAACGCTTCGGCGCCGCGACGCCGCCCAGCGAAGCGGCCGCCGCCTACGAGGCGCGCATCGCCAAGGCCATCCACTCGGGCAGGCTGTCCGCCGACGACATGGCGGACGCGGTGTTCGCCGCCGTGGCCGAGAAGCGCTTCTATGTCATCCCCCATGCCAAAATCATGAACGCGGTGCGCCTGCGCATGGAGGACATCCTGCACGGCCGCAACCCGACGCCCCTCGGATAAGAACATCCCAACCCCGGAGAGACAGCCATGAAAGCCCTGCTATGCACCGAATACGGCCCGCTGGACAAGCTCACGGTGGGGGAACTGCCCTCGCCTACCCCCGGTCCGGGCCAGGTGGTGATCGACGTGAAGGCCAGCTCCCTCAATTTCCCCGACGCCCTGATGGTGCAGGGCCTGTACCAGGTGAAGCCGCCCCTGCCCTTCTCCCCGGGCGCCGAGCTGGCGGGCGTCGTCAAGGAAGCGGGTGAAGGTGTAACCAGCGTCGCCCCCGGCGACCGGGTCATCGCCTTCCCCGGCTTCGGCGGCTTCGCCGAGGAATGCCTGGTGGCGGCGGACAAGGTGATGCCCCTGCCGGCGGGCATGGACTTCGACCTGGGCGCCGCCTTCGTTCTCACCTACTGTACTTCCCTGCACGGCCTGCAGGACTGCGGCCGCCTCGAGAGCGGCGAGACCCTGCTGGTGCTGGGCGCCGCCGGCGGCGTGGGCCTGGCCGCCGTCGAGATCGGCAAGGCCCTGGGCGCCCGGGTCATCGCCGCCGCCTCCAGCGACGACAAGCTGGCCCTGTGCCGCCAGGTGGGCGCCGACGCCACCATCAACTACGTCACGGAAGACCTGCGCAAGCGCGCCCTGGAGCTCACCGAGGACAAGGGCGTGGATGTGGTGTATGACCCGGTGGGCGGCGCCTATACCGAGGCGGCGCTGCGTGCCACCGCCTGGGGCGGGCGCCTGCTGGTGGTGGGCTTCGCTGCCGGCGAGATCCCCAAGATCCCCCTCAACCTGGCCCTGCTCAAGGAGAGGTCCCTGGTGGGGGTGTATTGGGGCGATTCGGTCAAGCACGACCCGCGCGGCCATGAGCGCAACGTGCGGCAGCTGGTGGAATGGTTCGCCGCCGGCATCATCAAGCCGGTGGTGAGCGAGCGCGTCCCCCTGGCCCAGGCGCCAGCGGCCCTGGCGCGCCTGATCGGACGCCAGGTCAAGGGCAAGGTGGTGGTGCTGCCGGAGGAATGAACCGAAAAACCGTAGAACCCTTCACCACAGAGGCACAGAGACGCAGAGAAACAAAGGGTTGTCAGCGTCGTTGCGATCACCTTCCGGGTGAAGGGGAGTGCCAACACATTTCTCTTGTTTTTCAACTCTGTGCCTTTGTGTCTCTGTGGTTCAAATGAGGTCTTAGGGATGAAAATTTCTTTTGCGAGCCAAGATACCGCATAGCGAAATAGGGCCGATTGCCGGTAAAATAGGTCCATTCACGCTACGGAGAATCCCCGCCATGGCCAAGGCAGCAATACAGTTGGTCGAACAGAAAGCCAGGAAGAAGGCCCCCCAGAAGGACCGCCAGTTCGTCACGGCACTCGCCCGGGGCCTGGACATCCTGCGCTGCTTCTCGCGCCACAACCCGGTGCTGGGCAATGCCGAGATCGCCCAGCGCGCCCGCCTGCCCAAGCCCACGGTGAGCCGCCTCACCCACACCCTGACCACGCTGGGCTACCTGGAGTATTCGCCGGACAGCGGCAAGTACTCCCTGTCGGCGGGCGTCCTGGCCCTGGGCTACAGCTATCTCGCCTCCCTCGACGTGCGCGAGATCGCGCGTCCCCTCATGCAGGAGCTGGCGAACTACGCCCAGGCCACCGTGTCCCTGGGCGCCCGGGACCAGCTGCACATGGTGTTCCTGGAGGTGTGCCAGGGCAGCCAGATGTTCCACATGCGCATGGAAGTGGGTGCCCGGGTGCCCCACGGCACCACCGCCATGGGCCGCGCCTACCTGTGCGCCCTGCCCGAGGAGGAGCGCCAGGCGCGCATCGAGCAATACCGCAAGATCACCACCAGGGAAGAGTGGGAAAACCTCAAGGCCAGCCTGGAGAAGGCCTACCGCGACTACCAGAAGTACGGCTTCTGCCTGTCCCTGGGCGACTGGAACAAGGACGTCTATGCGGTGGGCGTGCCCATGGTGTCACGGGACGGCAAGCGCATCCTGGCGTTCAACTGCTCCGGCCCCATCTTCGACATGACGCGCCAGAAGCTGATCCAGGACATCGGGCCGCGCCTGGTACAGCTGCGCGACAAGGTATACGCCGCCACCCACGGCAATTTCTGAATCAGGCGTAGACATCGATGCGCCGGCCGCGGCCGCCCGGCGCCTGCCCCAGCGCCTGCACCGCGGCGTAGAAGGCCGCCGCTGAAGATGCGCCCGGCTCCTGGCCGTGCCCTTCTTGCCCTGGCGCCGGCTGATCGATGGTCAGATGCCCCTCGTGGCGGCCCGGCTCCCGGGAGTAGAGCCACAGGGTGCGCCCGTTGCCGGCGCGGGCCAGGGCTTCCACCTCGCCCACGGCCGCCAGGGTATCCACCAGGCTGCGGGCGATATGAACCGTAACCGCCCCGCCCGGCGCCTGCCCGGCAGCGGGCGCCAGGGGCCGCGCCGGGACCGGAAGTCCGGCGGCCGCGGGACGGGTGCTGGCGACGGCAGGCAGGGGCATGGGAAAGGGATCCGTAACGGAACCGCCATCGGTAGACCCGCGTGCCGGGGAAACGTTGCCAGGCGTTGAAACCCTGCCCGGCTACTCCCGGGCCGGCACCAGCCTCATCACCTTGGCCAGCAGGTCGTCGTCCAGCTTCGCTTCCGCCTTGAAGCGCCCGGCGTAGGCCTGGTCTTCCTGCTTCAGCTCGTAGCAGTTGGCGCCGCTGATGTCCATCAGCACCGCCGGCATGCCCGCCTCCTGGAAGGCGCGGTGGCGCTTGAGGTAGAAGTTGCTGCAGCACATGCCCACGTAGGCGGGGGTGCCCTCCTCCTTCATGGCGGCCAGGGTGTCCACCAGGTGCTCATAGTTGGTCACCGTGACCACGTGCATGGCGCGCTCGCGCGCCATGCGGTAGGCCTCGCCCACTTCGCACAGGCCGCACTCGCTGCACCCGTCCAGATGGCGCCATTTGCACCAGGCCGGCTTGGCGCAATAGGGCACCAGCATCACTGTCGCCCGCTCCAGGATGTCCTTCATGCTCCGGGATCCCCGGGGGCTGAACACCATCACCGCGTTGGCCTGGCTGCGGCTGATGCCCAGCTGGCGGCGCATGCCCTGCTTGTCCGCGACCAGGTGCACCAGTTGCCTGAGGTCGGCGCCGTCGAATCCCACCGCGTCGAAGGCCTGGCGCGCCAGGAAGTCGTCCAGGCAGCGGTCCGCCAGTCCCAGGGGCAGGCCGGCCAGGGCGCGCCCCAGGGAACGCAACAGGGTCGGCGGATGGCACACCATGTCGCCCGAGAATTCCACCGCGGCGAAGCGGCGCTCGTCGGGCGTGAATTGGGCGCGCAGGCGCAGGGTGGCGCCGGCCCCCTTCCCCAGGACCTCGACCCAGTGGCCGTCGGGGGCCGACCAGTCGATGCGGCCCGCCAGCTCCCGCTCCTCGTCCACGGCGCGAGGCCCCAGGCCCAGTTCCACCGGCCGCAGCTCCTCGCCGGCCAAGGCCAGGGCAAAGGCTTCGGCCAGCCCCAGGCGCAAGGCCTGCCGCACTTCCGCCAGCAGCGGCACCCGCCCCAGGCATTCCTTCAGGGTGGCGAGCCGGTCGCGGGCGGCGGCCAGGCCGTCGGCGGACAGCTTCTCGGTGGGCGTGCGCAGGGCCTCCAGCATGGTCCTGATGTCGGCATCCATCAGCACTATTCCCTGAAGCAGCAGCGACGCGCCGCTGCGCGCGGCGAAGACGCTGGCGATCTTGCGCCCCGCCACCTCCAGGTCGTTGGGGAACTTGTAGTCGGCGGCCACCCCCAGGCGCGCCAGCGCCCGGGCCACGCCGGCGCAGCCGCGGCGCAGCACCGCCGCCAGCGTCGCATCCTCGGGCCAGGGAACGATCAGGCTGAAGCCGACCTGGTCCTCGTCCAGGTACAGGGCGCCGCCGCCCCCGGGGCGGCGCAGCACCTCGATGCCTCGCGCGCGGCAGTAGTCGAGGCGCAGCTCCCGGTCCGCCGCCTGGTGCAGCCCGAGGCTGGCACCCGGCGTGCTTTGGTAGAAGCGCAGGGAAGCGGGCCGCTCGCCGCGCCCGTGCTGCTGCAGCCACAGGCGGTCCACGGCGTTGTTCTGGCCGGCGCTGCGCAGGCCGCTGTCCAGGCACAGCACCGCCTTCGATGTATTCGTCATAGAGCGCGTTCCGGTGGATGGGTACCGATCGCCGCTCTGGAGGGGAGGCCCCCGCGGGGGCGTGTAGTTGTGTAGTTGCCTTGAGGGGCAAGGATAACAGGAAAGGGGCGTTTCAAAGCCCGGGCCGTCCCCGGCTGCCATGGTCTGGGCCCGCTCCCGCAGCAGGAACTTCTGGATCTTGCCGGTGGCAGTCCTGGGCAGCTCGCCCAGGACGATCTTCTTCGGTGCCTTGAATTGGGCGAGACGCGCCCGGCAATGGGCAATCAGCTGTGCCTCGGTCACAGCCGCTCCGGCCACCACTTCGACGAAAGCGCAGGGCGTCTCGCCCCACTTGGGATCGGGGGCCGCCACCACCGCGGCAGCTCGCACCATGGGATGCTGGTACAGCACCTCTTCCACTTCCACCGAACTGATGTTTTCCCCGCCGGAAATGATCACGTCCTTGGAGCGGTCGCGGATCTGCACATAGCCGTCGGGCTGCACCACCGCCAGATCGCCCGAGTGGAACCATCCGCCCGCGAATGCTTTTGGCCGTGGCCTGGGGGTTCTTCAGATAGCCCTTCATGGTCATGTTGCCGCGGAACATGATCTCGCCCACGATGCGCCCGTCGCGGGGCACCGGCTGCAGGGTCGCCGGGTCCAGCACCGCCATTCCCTCCTGGGCCGTGTACCGCACCCCCTGGCGCCCCTTGCGCTCGGCCAGTGCCGCCGTGTCCAGGGACTGCCATTCGGGCTGCTCGGCGCATACCGCCGCCGGGCCGAAGACTTCCGTGAGGCCGTAAATCTGGGTGATGTGGAAGCCTATACGCTGCAGGGCCTCGATCACCGGCAGCGGCGGCGGTGCGCCGCCGATCAGCCCATGCACCCGGTGCTCTATGCCCTGCTTCCATTCCTCGGGGGCATGGGCGAGCATGGCGTGCACCACGGGGGCGCCGCAGTAGTAGGTCACCCGGTACTCGCGGATGGCCGCCAGGATTTTCTGCGGGTCCACCCGGCGCAGGCAGATGCTGGTGCCGGCATTGGCCGCCAGGGTCCACGGGAAGCCCCAGCCGTTACAGTGGAACAGGGGCAGGGTCCACAGGTATACCGCATGCCGCGGCATGTTCCAGTCGATCATGTCGGACAGGGCGACCAGGTGGGCGCCCCGGTGGTGATAGACCACGCCCTTCGGATGCCCGTGGTGCCGGAGGTGTAGTTGAGGACGATGGCCTGCCATTCATCCTCGGGCTGCCGCCCATTCCAGTCCGGGTCGCCAGCGGCAATGAACTGTTCGTAGTCCACCTGGCCCAGGCGCCTGCCGCCGGGACCGAGAGGATCGTCGATGTCGATCACCAGCGGCTTGGTGTCCAGCAGGGCCAGCGCCTCGCTGACGGTGGCGTGGTATTCGGTGTCGGTGATCAACAGCCTTGCCTCGGCATGCCTGAGCATGAAGGCGACCGTCTGGGCGTCGAGACGCACGTTCAGGGCGTTCAGCACGGCGCCGCTCATGGGCACGCCGAAGTGGGCCTCCAGCGTTTCCGGCGTGTTGGCCGCCATCACCGCCACCGTGTCGCCGACGCCGATGCCGGCGGCGTTCAGTGCCGAGGCGAGGCGCCGGCAGCGCTCCAGCATCTACGACCAGGTGTAACGCCTGTCCCCGTAGATCACCGCCGCCCACTCCGCATAGACCTCCGCAGTGCGCGCCAGGAAGGGCAGGGGCGTCAGGGGGACAAAATTGACTGGGTTATTGTCCAGGCCGACGGCATAGGGATCGGGACGAACCATGGCGGTGGCGCCTAGCGCAGCAGTTCCCGGGAGATGATCATGCGCTGGATCTCGGAAGTGCCCTCGACGATCTCCAGCACCTTGGCGTCGCCGAAGGCGCGCGACACGGGGTACTCCGTCATGACGCCGTTGCCGCCATGGATCTGGATCGCTTGGTGCGCCGCCTCCATCGCCCTCTCGGTAGCGAACAGCTTGGCCATCGATGCCTGCTGGTCGAAGCGCAGGCCCGCGTCCTTGCGCGCTGCGGCGTCGTACAGCATCAGGCGGGCGGCGTGGGCATGGGTGGCCATGTCCGCTACTTTGAACTGCAGGGCCTGGAACTCGGCCAGGAGCTTGCCGAAGGCGCTGCGCTCCTGCATGTAGCGCAGCGAGCGCTCCAGCGACCCCTGCAGGATGCCCAGGGCCAGGCTGCCGATCAGGATGCGGCCCGTGCTGACCTGGGCCAGGGTCTGCTTCAGTCCCGCGCCCACTTCTCCCAGCAGGTGATCCGCCGGCAGGGTGCAGTCCTCGAAGAACAGCTCGAAAGTGGTGGAGCCGCGCCAGCCGATCTTGCGCAGCTTCTTGCCGTAGGTGAATCCCGGCGTGCCGTCGGGCACGATGAAGTTGGAGATCTCCTTGCGGCCATCGGGGCGTACGCCGGTGACGGCGGCGATCACCACCGGGCCGGTGACCTCCGAACCGGAATTGCTGATGAAGGTCTTGGAGCCGTTGATGATCCACCGCCCGTCGCGGAAGACGGCGCGGGTCTGGATGTTGGCCGCATCCGAGCCGGCGTTGGGCTCCGTCAGCCCGATGCAGCCGACCTGGCTGCCGTCGAGGATGGGACGCAGGTAGCGCTGCTTCTGCTCGTGGGTGCCGTAGTTGTTCAGCAGACTGGCGGCGGTGGAATTGGCCATCAGGGAGACGGCCACGGCGCAATCGACGCGGGCGATCTCCTCCAGGACGATGGTGAAGCCCAGCCAATCGCCGCCGCCACCGCCGTAGGCCTCCGGGTAAGGCAGGCCGGTGAAGCCCAACTCGCCCGCCTGCTTCCAGATCCCATAGGGAAAAGCTTCCTCTTCCCACAGGCGCTCGGCCTGGGGGGCGATCTCCTTCTCGGCAAAGCGCCGCACCGATTCCTTGATCATTTCATGCTGTTCGCTCAACTGGTGATGCATCACCGCTCTCCTATGTCTCGTGGTAACCGCTCACGCCAGCACGTAGGACGTCTTGACGCTGGTATAGAACTCGCGCGCGTAGGCGCCCTGCTCGCGCGGCCCGTAGCTGGAACCTTTCCTGCCGCCGAAGGGCACGTGATAGTCGATGCCCGCCGTCGGCAGGTTCACCATCACCACGCCGCATTGGGCATTGCGCTTGAAGTCGGACGCGTGCTTGAGCGATGTGGTGACGATGCCGGCGCACAGGCCGAACGGCGTGTCGTTGGCCAGCGCCAGAGCCTCCTCGTAATCCTTGGCCCGGATCACGCTCGCCACCGGGCCGAAGACCTCCTCGCGGTTCACGCGCATCTCGGGCGTCGTGCCCACGAACAGCGCCGGCGCCAGGTAGTGGCCGCGCTTGGCGCGGGCAAGCAACTGGCCGCCGAAGACCAGGTGGGCTCCTTCCTGGCGCGCCACCTCGATGTACTCCAGATCCTTGGCCAGCTGGCGCGCATCCACCACCGGGCCGATGTCGGTTCCCGGCGCCAGGGCGTCGTCCACCTTGAGCCGGCCCAGGCGCTGCACCAGGGCATCCACGAAGCGGTCGTGGATGCCTTGGGTGACGATGAGCCGGCTGGAGGCGGTGCAACGCTGGCCGGTGGAGTAGTAGGCACCCTGCACGGCGCAGTTCACGGCCACCTCCAGGTCGGCATCGTCGAGGACCACCAGCGGGTTCTTGCCGCCCATCTCCAGTTGCACCCGGGCCAGGCGGGCGCTCGCGGCGCCCGCCACGCGCGCGCCCACCGCCTGGGAGCCGGTGAAGCTGATGGCGTCCACCTGCGGCGAGCGACAGATGGCCTCGCCCACCTCGGCGCCGCCCATCACCAAGTTGAATACCCCCGAAGGCACGCCGGCGCGCACCAGGATGTCCGCCAGAGCCCAGGCGCAGGCCGGCACCAGCTCCGACGGCTTGAACACCACGCAGTTGCCGAAGGCCAGGGCCGGAGCGATCTTCCAGGCGGGAATGGCCAGAGGGAAGTTCCACGGGGTGATCAGGCCCACCACACCGACCGCTTCCCGCGCGATCTCCACGCCGATGCCGGGACGCACCGATTCGACCAGCTCACCCCGGGCGCGCAGCACCTCGCCGGCGAAAAAGCGGAAGATGTATCCCGCCCGGGTCGCCTCGCCGATGCCCTCGGGGAGGGTCTTGCCCTCCTCGCGGGACAGCAGCCGCCCCAGTTCTTCGCGGCGCGCCAGGATCTCGCTTCCCACGTGGTCGAGAAGATCGGCGCGCTCCTGCACGCCGCTGCGAGACCAGGCGGGGAAGACGCGGCGCGACGCCGCGATCGCCTCCTCGACCTGGGCCGTGGTAGCCCGGGCGTACAGCCCGACCGTGTCGTCCAGGTCCGAGGGATTGAGGTTCCTCAGCATCTCGCCGCCGGCCACCCATTCGCCGGCGATGTGGTTGCCCTTGATGTCTTCGTTTGTCATGGCCGGCCTCCTTAGAACGACTCTTCCAGTATGCTCAGATAGTCGTCCACCGTCGCCATGCGCGGATTGGTGCCGTGGCAGTGGTCCTTGGTGGCGGCCAGGGCGATCTCCGGCAGCAAGCGCCGGTCCAGCCCCATGGCGCCTAAGCCCGCGGGCAGTCCCAGGCGGCTGTTCAGTTGCCGGATGAACTCGGCCGGATCGGCCTCCGGCGCCAGGCCCATGGCCTCGACCAGGGTACGCTGCTTGTCCTCCGTCGCGGGGCGGTTGAAGCGCAGCACCGCTGGCAGCAGCACCGCGTTCAGCGTGCCGTGGTGCAGCGCCCCCGGCACGGCGCCCAGGGGATGGGACAGCGCATGCACCGCACCCAGTCCCTTCTGGAACGCCATCGCCCCTTCGGTGGCCGCCATCATCATGTTCCAGCGCGCTTCCCGGTCCTTGCCGTCCCGGGTGGCGCGCTCGATATGGCGGACGCCGCGGCGCAGGCCGTCGAGCGCGATGGCGTCCGCCGGCGGATTGACCGCCGGCGCGAGGAAGGTCTCGATGCAGTGGGCGATGGCATCCATGCCGGTGGCCGCAGTGAGCAGGGGCGGCAATCCGAGGGTCAGCTCGGGATCGCAGATGGCCACTTTGGGCAGCAGATGGGGGCTCAGCAGCCCCAGCTTGCGGCCGGAGCGCATAACGATCACGCTGGCGCGCCCCACCTCGCTGCCCGTGCCCGCCGTGGTGGGAATTGCCACCAGGGGCGCCACCCGATCGGTGATGCGCGCGCCCCCTCCTTCCACGGCGGCATATTGCTGCAGGGGCGCCGGATGGGTCGCCAGCAGGGCTGTGGCCTTGCCCAGGTCGATGGCCGAGCCGCCGCCCACGGCGACGATGCCGTCGCAGCCCGCCTCGACGTAGATCCGGGTGGCAGCCACCACCGCGTCCTCGGTCGGGTTGGCGGGCGTATCGTCATAGACCACGGCGCCGTTCGGCTCATCCATCGCCTCGATGACGCGCGCGAGCAGTCCCGCCGCGCGCACGCCCTTGTCTGTGACGACCAGCGGACGCCGTACGCCGAGCCGGTGCAACTCGGACTGCAGCAAATTCAGCGCGCCGAAATCAAACTGGATGGTCGTCAGGTAATTGATGGTTGCCATGCTTTCCTCTCTGGCTCTATATGTCTGCTATGCCCGGAACAACGAGCCCTGCATCAGGGGCAGGGGGTCCGCCACGCGGATGGGAGGAAACTCCATCAGGTCCAGCACCTGGGTCTTGACGTCGATTCCCGGGGCGATCTCCGCCAGCACCAGGCCCCCCGGCTCAACCAGGAACACCGCCCGCTCGGTGATAATCTTCGCCTTCTGCCCGCGCTCGGTCACATTACGGCGTAGCGGATAAGTGATCTCCTCGACGCGCTCGACGAACTTCCTCACCTGCCCTTCCTGGCGGATGTACAGCCGGCCGCCTTCCGCCTCGGCCTTCAGCCCGGCCGTGGTGAAGGTGCCGGTGAACAGCAGCTCGCGTGCGTTGTAGGCGATATCGATGAAGCCGCCGGGGCCGGGATTGGCCGCGCCGAACCGGCTCACGTTCACATTGCCGGCACGGTCGAACTGGGCGAACGCCAGGGCCGCCATCGGGCAGTTGCCGCCGTCGATGAAATCAAACTGGGACGGTCCGTCGATGAGCGCCTCGGGATACTTGTTGGCCGAGAACTGCCAGCCGCTCATGACCAGCCCGCCGAAGGGACCGTGCTCGGTCGTGAGGCGGTAGCGCAGCAAGCCGTCGTTGTCGAAGATGCCGTCTTCCGCCATCACCGTCGGCACGTCGGACGAGGCGCCGAAGCCGAAGATGCTCACTACGCCGGGGCGTATCTCGGCGGCGGCGCGCCGCGCGATGACCTTGTCGGCACCTGGGGGCAGGCGCAGCGCGCTGCGCCCATGGTACACCTGGCCGCCCAGATAGGCGTCGTCGTAGCGCACGTCGGTGGTCATCATCTGGCCGGGCGATACCACGACGCGATCCACCAGTTCGCCGGGCACCCGCACCTGGTGCACCCCGCGCGCCTGGCGCGGCACGATCTTGCGCACCTGGGCGATCACCTTGCCGCCGCAGGCCTTGACCGCCAGGGCCAGGGCCAGGGCGCTGGAGACGATGGGCTCGTCCTCGAAACTGAGGTTGCCGTGCTCGTCGGCACTGGTGGCGCGCAGGAAGCCCACGTGCAGCGGCCAGGAGGGGTAGAACAGGTACTCCTGCCCTTCCAGCTCCACCAGGCGCACCAGGTCCTCCCGGGCGCGGGCCGTGTATTTGCCGCCCTGTTGGCGCGGGTCGATGTAGGAGCCCAGGCCGACGCGCGTCAGATAACCCGGGCTGCGCCGCGCCACTTCTCGCAGCCAGTGCATCGTGGCGCCGATGGGCCAGCAGTAGGCCTCGATGCGGTTTTCCTTGATCAGGCGCATCATCTCCGGCCGTTTGCCCGTCGCGGGATTGACCGAATTGATGAAATTCCCCGACACCACGCGCTTCATCAGCCCCTCGACAGCCACGTGGTCCATGCCGCGGATGCCCATGCCATCGCCCACGCTCACGGGAAAGTAGAAGGTCAGGTCGCGCGGCGCACCCGTCTCCTTGAAGCGCTGGGCCAGCGCTTGGAACAGGTCGTCGGGGGTCAGCCAGCCGATGACGCCGACGCTCGCCACCGCCTGGCCGGATTGAATGTCCGAGACCGCCTCGGCTGCGGTGCAGATCTTGCTCATCTGGTCACTCACTCCTGGAAATGGCAAATGTGGGTACACACGCAGACGGTCTCGCCCCGCTGGTTGGTGAGGGTCACGTCGGCCCACAGGCGTTTCTTCTCGTCGTCGGCGCGCACGATGCGGTAGTGCACCGTGAGCGTGTCGCCGATGCGCACGGGCTTGATGAAGCGCGCCCGGTCGTAACCGTAGGACACGGCGGGGCGCCCCACCATGTCCAGGTACTTGCTGACCGCCCCGGCGGTGTAGCCGACCAGCATCGCGCCCTGGGCGATGCGGCCGCCGAACCCCATGCGCTTGCAATACTCCTCGTCCACGTGGTTGGGATGGTTGTCGCCGCTGATGCCAGCGAAGGCATACACGTCGTACTCGCTGACGGTGCGGGTGTAGCTGGTTTCCGTGCCGATGAGGGTGGACACGGGACCGCGATGAGGCTTGGTGAATTGCTCCATTTCTTTCTCCAAAATTAGGAAATCACACTCTCTCCGGCACGAAGCAGCCCTCGAGCGCTAGCAACGATTCGAACAGGAAGTAGTCGCCCCAGATGAGCTCGTGGTTGGTCGCGACCCCCAGGCGCTTATTGAAGCAGCCGCCGATGAGGATGCCCGGCTCGCGCCGGTCGCCTGCGGAGACCGGCGTCAGGTAGCGCGACACCAGCTGTTCCACGGCGGCCTCGGCTGCCGCCCGGTAGCGATCGGCGCACTCGGGAATGAGACGCGCCAGCTTGAGCAGCGCCGCGGCGGCGATGGCCGTCGCCGAGGTATCCCGGTTGGTGTCGGGAATGGCGGGATCGTCGAAGTCCCAGAATGCCACGTGGTCGGCCGGCACGTGGTCGAGCCACCAGTCGGCCACCCGCGCCGCCGTGTCGCGGAATTCCGTCTCGCGCCAGGCCAGGGTCTGGGCCAGTCCCAGCATGCCCCAGGCCTGGGCGCGCGCCCAAGTGCTGTCGTCGCGGATGCCCTTGTGGGTGTACCGGCGCACCAGGCGGCCATCGGCCGGATCGAAGGTTGCCGACTGGCACACCGAACCGTCGTCGCGCACGCACAGGGCAATGTGCTGGCGCACATGCCGGCGCGCGATCTCGTCGCAGCCCAGCGTCATGCCGTGGCTCAGCAGCAGTGCCGCCGTTCCGGGCAGGGCGTCGATGTTGGCCTCGTTCAGCCCCACGTCGGAGGCCTCTTCCGCTTCCGTTCCAAGGGGGATCAGTTGCGCCACGCGGCTGTACATGTGCATCAGGCCCCGTGCGCCCTCGGCGGACAGTTCGCGCGCCACCGGGTCGGCGAACAGCTCGCTGCCAATCTCGGCGCCGTACCAGAACAGGAAGCCCTTGAAGACCGACTTGGACGCCGCCCGCGGCCGCAGCCGCAGCGCCCACGCGCGCGCCTGGTCGCGGTATTTCGCCTCCCCCGTGCGCAGCGCCGCCAGCCACAGCAGTCCGCACCAGAATCCTCCGGTCCAGTCGCCCGCCGGGCTGCGGGTCCACTGCCCGGTTGCCGGGTCGGCGTAGTGGGGAAAACCTTCGCCCGGCTGGGCGAGGGTGGAGTCGATACGTGCCAGCATGCTGGCGACGGCCTGGTCCAACAATGCGCGTTTCACTGTGCTTCTCCTCCTCGATGGGACGCGATTGGGGCCATCGTAGGAGTTGCGCTGTTGTGTGTCCAATATATAATTCATCGCATATTAATATCTGTGACGTATATATATATGGACCTGCGCCACCTGCGCTATTTCATCGCCGTCGCCGAGGACCTGAGCTTCACCCGCG